>NZ_CP133160.1:3819975-4169951 GCF_030913365.1 Stenotrophomonas sp. 24(2023) | reverse complement strand
CTGGTCCACGTCGAACATCAGCGCCAGCGCACCCTGCGGGCGCGGCGAGTACAGGCCGGCCACATGCAGGCCGACCGCCGGGTCGCCGATTTCGGTGAAGTTGTTCGCGCCGATGCCGCGGATGCTGACCTGTACGCCCGAATCCGGGCCGGAGGCGATCTGCAGGTTCGGCATGCTGCCGGACAGGCCACGCACATCGCGGATGCCCTGGCGGGTGAGCGCTTCCTGGGTAACGGCGGTGACCGTCACCGGCGTCTTCAGCAGGTCCGATTCCACGCGTGTGGCCGAGACGCGCACCGTGTCGAGCGTGGTGTGGGCCGCGTCCTTGCCGGGCTTGGGCGCATCTTCCTGCGCGGTGGCCTGGGCAAGGGCGGGCAGGGCGGTACAGCTGAGCAGCACGGCAGCCACCGCGGCGGCGATGCCGGTCGGGCGAACAGCACGGGGATGCTTCTTCATGATGGGCTCCTGGTTGTACGTCGACTCGGGCCGGAGCCCGCGCAGTGGCTGGTGCAGATGCGCCGGTCAGGGCGCAGCGGGGGTCTGTCTGCCGGAATGCAGGGTCTGGTTGCGGACCAGCGGCCTGGCCCAGACGCTGACGCTGAGGATGTAGAGCAGCGGAATGAAGACCAGCGACAGGGCGGCACGCAGCCCCCAGTGGTCGCCGGCCATGCCGATCAGCAGCGGCACGATGGCGCCGCCGAGAATGCCGCTGCACAGGATTCCCGAGAACGCACCGTGGTGCTCGCGCACCGAGTTCAGCGCCAGCGAGAAGATCACCGAGAACATCACCGACAAGAAGAAGCCTGCAGCGGGAAACGCAGCCAGAGAGACCGCTGCAGGCGCAAACAAGGCCAACGCCAGGCAGGCGAGGGCGAGCAGGGAGAACAGCGCCAGCACCAGGCGCGAATCGATCAGCTTCAACAGGCCCAGCCCGGTCAGGCAGCCCAGTGCCATCAGCCCCCAGAAACGGCTGACGGCGATGGCGCCCTGTTCGGTGGCCGACAGCCCGTGGTAGCTGTGCAGGAACTGCGACATCCAGTTGGCGATGGACTGCTCGGTGCCCACGTAGGCCACGATGGCCAGGAAGAACAGGCGCACATCGCGGCGGCGCAGCAGGCTGCGGTAGGTGGTCAGTGTGCCGGCGCGCTCATCGTCCTTCAGTTCAACGGCCGGCAACGGCAACCGGCTGTTGAGCAGCGCCAGCAGCACGAATGCCGCCCCGAAGAACCAGTAGAACGCCAGCCAGGCCAGCGGCTGGCCCTCCACGCCCGGGCGCTGCATGTAGGCGCGGAATGCCAACGGGCTCAGGAACGAGGCCAGGCCGAACACCAGCTGCGCCATCACCGAAAAGAACGCGAAGTGCTGCTCGCCCCCGACCGTGCGCATCAACGGGTTGATCACCACCTGCAGCAGCGCCATGCCCAGGCCGATCACGAACAGGCCAGCCACCACCGAGACATAGCCCGGCATCACGGCAATCGCCAATGCGCCGAGGAGGTTCAGCGCGAAGGCCACGAACAGGGTGAAGCGGGTGCCGCGGATCTCGATCAGCATGCCGCCGGGAATCGAGATCAGGCCATAGGCCAGGAAGAACGAGAACGGCATGAAACCGGCCATCGTCAGGCTCAGCTGGAAATCGGCGATGGCGATGGGCATCAACGGCCCGATCAGGTTGGTGATGAAGGAGATCGCGAACCAGATCAGCAGGATGTAACAGATGATCAACGGCCGATGGGTCATGGTCGTGGCTCCAGGTCAGGAAGACGGCAGCAGGCAGTGGGCCAGCTCGCCCGCCGCGATGCGCTTGCGCGGGAAGCGCTGCAGGACAGCAGCGGCGGTGCGGCAGCCGGCGGCCAGCGCATCGCGCAGCCCGGCCTGGTTGAGGCAGGCGGCCAGGTAGCCGGTGTTGAAGCTGTCCCCCGCACCCACGGTGTCGAAGATGTCGTTGGCTACTTCGGTGGCGTAATGCGTGCTCTGGCCATCGGCATGGCCCAGGGCGCCGGCCGCCCCCAGCTTCACGATCAGGCGGGCGCCGGGCTTGAGCAGCCGGGCCACGCGGTTGACCGCCACTGTCAGGTCCTGGCTGCCGGCAAGGCTCATCACTTCCAGCTCGTTGACCATCAGGTGGTCGCACTGGGCCAGCCAGCCTTCCACTTCCTCCAGCACTTGTGGTGTCCAGCCCTCCGGCGGCCAGCCGGTATCCAGGGCGATCTGGTAGCCCTGCGTGGCGGCATAGGCCAGCAGCGCGCTGTAGCGTTCGCGCAGGCCCGGCAGCAGGAAGGGGGCGGTGAACAGGGCAATGCTGCCGGGCGTGGCCGGCGGCAGGTGCGCCTGCACGAACTGCGGCGACAGGTGCTGCAGGTGGCCGTAGCTGGTGAAGAAGGTGCGCTCGCCGTCGGCATGCAGCAGGCCGACCGACAGGGTGGTGTCGCTGCTGCAGGTCTGCAGGTCCACGGCGATGCCGGCCAGCTGCAGCTGCAGCCACTGGGCCAGGTCATCGCCACCGATCGCGCCGATCAGGCGCGGGCTCAGGCCCAGGTGGCGTGCGGCCAACGCGGAGTTGGCGGCCGAGCCGCCGGCGCGCAGCTCGCTGCGGGGCATCAACTGCTCGGTGCCGATGCGGGGCCAGGCGTCGAGCGTGCCCAGGACAAGGTCCACGCTGACGTCACCAACAATACTGAACTGGGGCTGATCGTTGCTCATGGGCCGACTATAGGCAGCCCGATTTCAGCCTGTCAATACATATATCCAGTGGAAGTTTAATTAAATACGGCGGCCTCCCAGTGCCGCGCGGCGGCCCAGCAGCTCGGCCGGGGCGTCGGTCGGGTCGTCTTTCTGCAGCACATCCAGCCGCGGCGACAGCAGTTCGTGGATCGGCAGTACCGCCGCCCCCAGCAACGAACAGTCCTCTTCGCGCTGGGACATCATGATGCGTGGCAGCTCGGCCACCGGCCGCCCACGTACCGAACGGTGCAGCGGGTGGGCCAGTTCGACCAGGCGCTGTACCAGCTTCTGCGGGGCCGAGCCCCCGATGACGATCGTCTGCGGGTCAAGCAGGTTCTCGATCATGCACACCGCATCGCGCAGGCGCTGGCCGGCCTGGGTGCACCACTGCTGCAGCGCCTGGTCGTCCGGATCGTCCAGGCGTGCCAGCAGGTCCGCCGTGCGGATCTGGCCATCGTCCAGGCCGAGCGCTTCGGCCAGCGAATGCAGCGAAAGGTAGCGCTCCAGGCAGCCCTGGTTGCCGCAATAGCAGGGCGTTCCGCCCGGCACCACCGGCACGTGGCCGATCTCGGTGGCATTGCCATCGGCACCGCGGTAGGTGCTGCGGCCGACGATCAGCGAACCGCCCAGGCCCATGCTCAGGTGCAGGTAGAAGAAGTTGTCCAGGTGCCGGGCCACGCCGTACAGCGTTTCGCCCAGCGCGCCGGCCACGCTGTCCACGCTGTGGAACAGGGGCAGCCCGGTGGCTTCCTGCAGCTGGTCCAGGATGGACAGGTCCTTCCAGCCTTCCAGCGCGGTGGGGCCGACGAAGCTCAGTTCGGTGTCGCCCAGCGGGCCGGGCAGGGCAACGCCGATGCCCCACAGGCGCGAGCTGGCCTGGCGGCGCAGCGTGGCCACCAGTTCCAGCAGGCCGGCCAGCAGCTGGGCACGGTCGCACCCCTGCAGCTGCACCTGGCAGCGCGCATCGATGCTGCCGACCAGGTTCACCAGCGCACCGCTGGCGCGCCCGGGTTCCAGGCTGATGCCGATCGACTGCCCGGCGTCGGGGTTGATCTCGAAGGCGATCGGCGGCTGCCCGCGCGATTTGAGGTCCTTCTGCCGGCGCGACACGATCAGGCCGATGGATTCCAGTTCATTGGTGATGTTCGCCACCGTCTGCGGGCTCAGCGACACCTTTTCCTGGATGTCCTTGCGCGAAGCGGCCCCGTGCTGGCGGATGAAATCCAGCACGAGGCGGCGGTTGTAGGGGGCGCTGGATTGCTGGGTGGCGCCGCGGCCAAGGTTCATAGGCGTTGAAACCAGGGGTTCGTGGGGGAGGGTAGTATCGCCCGACTATTCATACATCCATGTGAAGTATTTATTGACGGGCAGCGACAGCTCGGCTAGGTTCCTGTGCCTAGTCTATCCGGAACCATGCACATGACCCTTCTGTCGCAGTCCCGCAGGACCAGGCTCCACCTCAGCGCGCTGGCGCTGGCCCTGTCAGCCGCAGGCAGCGCCCATGCCGCCGCGCCGCACACCGCCACGGCCAAGGTTTCCGTTCACCTGCCCACCGCGCCGTTGCTGGTGCAGATCAACCAGGTGGCCCTGGAACGCACCGGCCCCAAGCGGGCCATCGTCGAATATGCCGGGCAGGGCAGCGGCGGTACCTATACCGTGCTGCGCGACGGCACGCCGCTCGCCCAGGGCACGCTGCAGCCGCTGCCGGCCTTCAGCGAATGGGGCAAGGGCAAGCAGTACTACAGCGTCGATTTTTCCAGCGCCGACCAGGCCGGCCGCTATCAGGTCGACGTGCGTATCGGCAGCCGGCAGGCCAGCTCCGCGCCGGTGGTGGTGGCTGACAATGCGCTGTTCGCCACCACGGCCAAGGCGCTGCTGGACTACTTCCACCGCAGCCGCCATACGGACCCGGCCGACCGCAGCGTGCGCATCTTCCAGACCAACCGCAAAGTCGATGTCTGGGGCGGCTGGCAGGATGCCGGTGGCGACAAGGGCAAGTACCTGTCCCACCTTGGCTACGCCAACCATTTCAATCCGCAGCAGGCGTCGATGGCGGCCTGGGTGCTGGCCTATGGCGCCGATGTGCGCAAGGCGCGGTTCAGTGCGCAGGGCCTGCAGGCCCAGGTGGAAGACGAAGCCTTCTGGGGCGCCGACTACCTGCACCGCATCCTCGATGCGCAGGGCTACTTCTATACCACCGTGTTCGACCAGTGGGGCACCCCGGGTGCCGAACGCATGGTGACCGGTTACGAAGGGGCGGCCGGTACCTACACGCCCCTGTACCGCTCGGCGTTCCGTGCCGGTGGCGGCATGGCCATCGCCGCGCTGGCCCGCGCCTCGCTGCTGGCCAGGAACAGTGGCCGCCATGGCGAATTCGACGGTGCGCAGTACCTGGCCGACGCACAGCGCGCCTACGATCACCTCCGCCGCTTCAACGCGCAGTACGGCGCCGATGGCAAGGAAAACATCATCGACGACTACACCGCACTGATGGCGCTGGTGGAGCTGCACCATGCCACCGGTGAGCAGCGCTACCTGGATGATGCGCGCGCGCGCGCGACCAGCCTGATGGCGCGGCAGACGCGCGATGGCGGCTTCATCAGCGATGGTGGGCAGCGGCCGTACTACCACGCCGCTGAAGCGGGCCTGCCGGTCATCAGCCTGGTGGCCTATGCCGCCATCGAACCAGACACACAACGCCAGCAGCGCGCCCGTGCGGCGGTCACCTCGGCGCTGGCCCACGAACTGGCCATCACCGGCAGCGTGGCCAACCCCTATGGCTACGCGCGCCAGCGCTTCCAGCTGACCACCGGCGGCAAGGCCAGCGGCCCGGTGCTGGAAGGCTTCTTCATTCCACACCGTAACGAAACCGACTACTGGTGGCAGGGTGAAAGCGCGCGCCTGGCCTCGCTCAGTGCAGCGATGACGGCCGGCGCCGGCAAGCCGCTGTCCACCGCGCAGGCCGCCTACGCACAGGACCAGCTGGACTGGACCCTGGGCCGCAACCCCTATGGCATGTCGATGCTGTACGGCTTCGGCGCGAAGAATCCGCCCATCGTGCTGGAAAGCGCCGGCGAGATGTTCGTCGGTGGCATCTCCAATGGCATCACCGGCGCGGTCGGCAGTGACCGCGGTGCGGGCATCGCCTTTGCCCCGGGCCCCAATTCGGAGCAGTGGCGCTGGGTGGAGCAGTGGATTCCGCACACCACCTGGATGCTGTACGCGGTGATGATGGCGGGCGAGGGCTGAAGCCACCGCGCCTTCCGTTCTGGCCGCCGGCCGGGCCTGCGGCCCGTGCCGGCGGCCTGTTGTGTAACCGTGTTTGATGGGGCGCGACCGCCCTTGACTGCCGGTGGGGACTTTGTCACCCCGGGCGCCCGGCGCTTGCCTCCGGCCTCAGCCACGCCGTAAGTAGTAACCACGCGTACCGGAACCACCGGCCGCCCCGTTGCTGCCGGTGCCTGCCGCCAGTCCGTTCCCTTCTACTGGCCGCTCCCTCCGCCGTGCTCGCCCTGGACTGCCTGCTGGTGCTCGCCGCCGCCCTGATGGCGCTGCCGGGCATCGTCACCCTTCTTCTGCGCCTGTTGGCCCTGCTGGGCTGCCACCAGCTGGGCCAGTTCGTGCGCCGGCGGCGGCGTGGCCTGCGGCACCTGCTGGCGCGCCTGGGACGGCGCTGAGCCCGGCCGGCACCGGGCAGGCGCCGGCCCACCCCACGTTGAGTCCCCGCCGCAAGTGCGGCAAGCTGTCCGTGCCAGCCCGGGGCAGGGGTGCCCTGGGCCATCCGGCAACCCTCATGTTTCGATGAGGTCGATCGCTTATCGCAACTGGCCCAACGTTCCAGACGACGTGTAGCCCAGGCATGGCATAGGGGTCCGGCAACTGCGTTTCCCCTCTGCCACACACTACAGGGGAAGAAGCCATGAACAGCAGGATGATGCGTGTGGCGCTGCTGCTTTGCGCCCTTTTTGCGTGCGCTGCCGCCAGCGCACAGGTCCAAGTCGGATACTGTGATGATGGCGTGGCAAATCAGCGCTATCCGCTTTTTGAATTCACCAACGTCGCGCCCAACGGTTACTTCTTCAAGACCGCCGGGCTGCAGGTCTACCAGAACGGACGGAACAAGCCGCCGACCCTCGTGCCGGCCGCACCGGACCCATCGGGCATGCACCTGCTGGCGGTGCAGTCGGGCATTGCCGGGCTGCAGTTCTGGATCGCACGCAACGGCGATTTCATCACCATCGGCCAGAATGGCTGGGTCAACCGCATCGGCGGCTGCGCCTTCAGCGCCGATTTCGCCAATCAGTTCCCACGCCCGATGCCTACGCCCCCCACGCAGTTTGTTGGCTATGCCATGGGGTTTGAAGGGTCCGTGCTGGCCGGTGATGTGCCCGGCCTGAACCCGGCGCCAAGCATGATCGCGCCGGGCGCGCTTCCCTCGCACCTGTTCGGCGAAGGCGTGCACATCTCCAGCCCGGTACTGGTGAAGGAAGCCGCATTGCCCACGTGCCTGGCAGGGGCAGGTGGCAACGGGGCGGCGTTCTACGATTGCGTCCTGAAACAGTCGCTGGGCAGCAGGGAACAGAAGATCTACGCGTGCAGCCAGACCAGCCTGACCCGCAACGAAACCGCGCTGTGCCTGCTGGCGGCCAACATGGGCGGGCAGGAACAGGCGGATCTGCAGCGCGTACGCCAGTGTTATGCCAAGCATCAGACCAACTGGAATGCCTATCCGCTCTGCCTGGCCGAAGGGCGTGTTGATCCGAAGATCATGAGTCTGGTCCAGTGCGCGCGCCAGAACCTGCAGACCGGGCAGCAGCCCAGCTACTGGAACCTGGGAGCGTGCGCCTTCGGCCCGATGCTCTGGCAACAGCTCAACCCCAACGCCGAAGCCACCATCGCCATTGAATGTGCCATGCAGACCGGTGGCAACCCCAAGGCATTCGCGCTGTGTACCGGCGGGCGGCTGTTGATTTCCGAACTCGACAAGTGCCTCACCCAGGGTGTCGGCAACAACGGCTGCTTCGGCAAGAACAATACGATTTCCCAGGCCTATCAGAAGATCGACGATGAACTGGCCAGGGCGCTGGGCAAATCGAACCCGGCCTACACCGCTTGGCGTGCCGCGCGGCTGGCCAGCGACCCGGCGATGATGGCCCGTGCAGCGGTGGACGTGAACAGGGAAATCGGCCGGCTCAGCTCCAACCTGAGCGCCGAAGCCGGCCGTGCGCTCGACAATTTCGGTGCCACCGCGGCCGATCTCATCCCACGCGTGAAGGTCGGCACGCCCCGGGGAAAGATATTCGGGAAGAAGTGGAGCCTCTAGCCGCACGTGCTCTTCCACAACCACACCGGAGACGCCCATGCATCGCACTATGCTGCTGCCGGCCTTGGCCATGTTGGTGATGGCCGGCTGTTCGAACGTCACTCCGCTCCAGCACCAGAAGGGGACTGACGCCCCCGATGCGCTGCACTCGGGGATCGATCCGCAGGTATTGAACGCCTGCTACGTCCAGTGCAACAAGGATCTGGATGCGTGCCTGCCGCATGCCGTCAGCCCCGAAGCCCGCACCGAGTGTTCACGCACCTACACCCAATGCCGTCGTAACTGCGAATAGCCCCTTGGCCGGCCATCCACCGGCAATGCCCCGGGGCGGCAGGAATTCCCTGCCGCCCCGGGACGGGCCCACAGCCCTCAGCCCACGGCGGCCATCCATGCCTGTGCATCGGCACCGGCGGCTGTGCGCACCGGCGTGGCAGGGTCGGTCACGGCCTGCCACACCGCCTCGGCCACATCGGCCGCTTCGGTGATCGGCCCGCTTGCATCACGGAAGCCTTCGATCACACGGGCCACCAGCGGCGCATAGGCCGGGTGATCCTGCCCGCCCAGGTGCGGGCCGGCATTGGCGCCGAAACGCGTGCCCGGTGCGCGGCCGGGCAGCACCAGGCGTACCCGTACCCCGAAAGGTTCCACTTCCAGCGCCAGGGACTGGGTGAACGCATTCACCGCCGCCTTGCTCGCGCTGTACACGCCCACCATCGGCAGCGGCCGCAACGTGACCGAAGACGTGACATTGACGATCACGCCACTGCCGCGCTCGCGCAGCTGTGGCAGCACCGCCTGGGTCATCGCCAGCGTGCCCAGCGTGTTGGTTTCAAACAGGGCGCGAGCGGTATCCAGCGGGGTCAGTTCCACCGGCACAGGTGCACCGAAGCCGGCATTGTTCACCAGCGCGTCGATCGGGCCGGCCTCGGCCACCGCATGCGCGATGCTGGCCGGGTCGGTGATGTCCAGCGGCAGGATGCGCAGGTGCGGCGATGCCGGCAGCAATGCCGGACGCGGGGTACGCATCGTGGCAACGACATGCCAGCCACGGGCAAGGAACAGCTCGGCGGTTTCCAGGCCGAAGCCGGAAGAACAGCCGGTAATCATGACAGTCGACATCAGGGGCATCCAAAGGATCGGGGGATCAGGATCGCCGCAGATGGTCGGACGCACTACAATCAAACGTCCATTGTTTCCCATAGAACGTCCTGTCATGGCCGATCCGTTGACCGAGATCGTGACCCTGCTGCACCCCACCGCCCGCTTTTCCAAGCGGCTGGAGGGCGCCGGCCACTGGCGCATCGAGCGCGAAGGGCAGGGCGATCCCTTCTATGCCGCTGTACTGCAGGGGCAGTGCCGGCTGTCGGTGGATGCTGGTCCGCCGGTCATCCTGCAGGCGGGTGATTTCGTGCTGGCACCGGCGGTGCACACCCTGGTGAACACCAGCCTGCACGCCCCGCCCGATACCCCGGCCAGCCTCCCCGTGCACCTGGGGGAAAACCAGTTCCGCATCGGCACCCCCGATGGGCCGGCCGAACTGCACATGCAGATCGGCCATTGCCAGTTCGGCTCGCCCGATGCGGCCCTGCTGGTGCCCCTGCTGCCGCAGCTGGTCCGGGTGCGCGGGCAGGCCCGGCTGGCGGCGCTGGTGCAGATGGTCGGCGAAGAATCCCGCGCACAGCGCCCCGGGCGTGATGTCGTGCTGGAACGGCTGCTGGATGTCCTGCTGATCGAAGCACTGCGCAGCCAGTCCGGGCCCGCCGATGGCGGGCTGGTGCGCGGCCTGGCCGACGAGCGCCTGGCCGGCGCACTGCGTTCGATGCATGCCCGGCCCGGCCACGGCTGGAGCGTCGCCGGCCTGGCCCAGGAAGCGGCCTTGTCGCGCTCGGCGTTCTCGGCCCGGTTCACCCGCGTGCTGGGCATCGCGCCGATGGAATACCTGCTGACCTGGCGCATGGCACTGGCCAAGCGGCTGCTGCGTGCCGGCGGGCTGGGCCTGGAGCAGGTTGCCGAGCGGGTAGGGTACGCCAGCGCGGAAACCTTCAGCGTGGCCTTCGCGCGGCATGCGGGGATGTCACCGGCGCGCTTCCTGCGCCATGCCTGAGGGCGCCCTGCGCCGTCAGCCGTTGGCCGGCATGTCGCCCAGCACGGCATCGGCAATGTCCAGCAGGGCACGCAGGCGCGCCATGTGCCGCAGATCCCGGTGGTAGCCCACCCAGATATCCCGTGATGGCGGCGTGCCCGGCCCATCGATGCGCTGCAGGCCCGGCACCGCATTGCCCACCGGCACAGGCAGCACCGCCATACCCAGACCGCGTGCGCACAGCTGGGCCTGCACCGAACGGCTGGTACTGGTGAACACGCGAGGCGACCGCGGAAACCGTTCGAGCAGCCAGGCCACGTCGGGGAAATGTGACTGCGCGCTGTTCATCAGGATCAGGCCGACCGAGGCCGGATCGCTGCGCACCCCATCGGCGGTGGCGGCCGTGCCATACAGGCCGTAGTGCATCGTCATGAGGCGACGCTGGACGATATCCGGTTCGCTGAAGGGCACGATGCGGAACGCTACATCCGCATCACGGCGTGACAGATCCAGCAGCCGGTAGCTGGCGATCACCTCCGGTACCACCGCCGGGTGCCGACAGGCCAGTTCCACCAGCACCGGCGCCAGCACATGCCCGGCAAACCAATCCGCTGAGGAAATCCGCAGGAGGCCTTCCAGACCGCCCTGGGTGCCGGCCAATCGGCGCTCCATGGACAGTGCTGCCTCCTCCATGGCCTCGGCCAGCGCCTGCACCCCATCGCCGGCATCGGTCAGCACCAGCCCCTCACGGGTTCTGCGGAACAGGGCCTGGCCGGCCTCGTCCTCCAGCACCTTCACCCGGCGGCCCACCGTGGGATGGCTCACCCCCAGGCGCCGCGCGGCTTCCCCCAGCGAGCCGCTGCGGGCCACCGCCAGGAAGATGCGCACGTCACTCCACTCCATCCAAGCATCCGCCGTTCAAAAATGTACAAAGAATATGCATAAAAGCCACTCCACAAACAATCGTGCAGGAAGCACGATGCCGGCCTGCCGCCTCAACGGCGCGCACGACCCTTTCCGGAGTGGAACACCAACATGAGCAGTCTGAGCAACAAGGTCGCCCTGGTTACCGGGGCGTCAAAGGGAATCGGTGCGGCCATCGCCCGCCGTCTGGCCGCCGATGGGGCCAAGGTCATCGTCAACTATGCCTCCGCCAGTGCCGAGGCAGACAGCGTGGTTGCCGGCATCCGCGCGGCGGGCGGCGAGGCGCTCGCCATTGCCGCGGACGTGCGCAGCAAGGTCCAGGTCGATGCCCTGGTGCGGGCCACGATTGATCATTTCGGCCGGCTGGACATCGTGGTCAACAACGCCGGCGTCTACGCCTTCGCCAGCATTGAAGACAGCACCGAGGAACGCTACCGCCAGCAGTTCGACATCAATGTCCTCGGCCCACTGCTGGTGACCGGCGCGGCCGTGCCGCATCTGGGCAACGGCGCCAGCATCATCAACATCAGTTCCTTCGTCACCCGCATCCTGCCTGTCGAAAGCGCCATCTATACCGGCACCAAGGGGGCATTGGACGCCATCACCGGCGTGCTGTCCCGTGAACTGGGTCCGCGCGGCATCCGCGTCAACGCCGTCAATCCCGGCCTGATCGAAACCGACGGCACGCATGCGGCCGGTGTGATGGGGTCTGAATTCCAGGCCTGGAATGAGGGCCTGACACCGCTGGGCCGTATCGGGCAGGTGCAGGACATCGCCCCGATCGTTGCCTGGCTGGCTTCCGATGATGCCCGTTGGGTGACCGGCGAGGTCCTCCTGGCCTCCGGCGGCATGCGCTGATACGCCATGGCACCGGCTGATTCCACGGCCACGATGGCCAGCCTCGATCCACGCCGCTGGCTCGCCCTGCCGGTACTGTTGATCGGCACGCTGCTGCCACCGCTGGATTTCTTCATCGTCAACGTGGCCCTGCCTGCCATCCGTGACGACATGGGCGCAGCCTCGGATGTCGCCCAGCTGGTCGTGTCGGTGTACGCCGCCGCCTACGCCGTCACCCTGATCCTGGGGGGGCGGCTTGGCGACCTGTTCGGCCGCCGGCGCCTCTTCATCACCGGGCTGCTGGGCTTTGGGCTGGCATCGGCGCTGTGCGGGCTGGCGACGTCGACAGGCGGGCTGGTGGCGGGCCGGTTGTTGCAGGGCATTGCAGCGGCGGTCATGGCACCACAATCGCTGGCATCGATCCACGTGCTGTTTCCCGCACACGAAAAAGGGCGCGCGCTCAGCCTGTATGGCGCCACGATCGGTTTGGCCGCCGTGGGCGGCCAACTGCTGGGTGGGCTGCTGATCACCGCCAGCCCGTTCGGCCTGGGTTGGCGCAGCGTATTCCTGATCAACCTGCCTATTGTCGCCACCGCGGTGCCGGCAGCGTGCGGGCTGCTGCGCGAAAGCCATGGCCAGCGCGCCGCACGGTTGGATGTCACCGGCGCCGTGCTGCTGGCGGCAGGCCTGCTCGCGCTGGTCGTACCACTTATCGAAGGGCGCACGCACGGGTGGCCCGCAGGGTACATCGCGCTGCTGGCCACCAGCGTGCCGTTGCTGTGGCTGTTCTGGCAGCATGAACGCCAGCAGGAGCACCGCGGCGGCAGCCCGCTGGTGGTGCCCACCGTGCTGGCCTCGCCGGGCCTGCGGCGAACGCTGCTGGCAACGTTCTTCTTCTATGCGCTGGCCGCCTTCTTCCTGGTCTTTGCGATCTACGAACAGGCTGGGCTGGGCCACGACGCACTTGCCGCCGGGCTGGCGGTGCTGCCTTTGGGGGCGGGCTTCTTCCTGGGCCCGCTATGCGGCCCACGCATCGCGCGGTGGCTGGGCGCGCGCACCGCTGCCGCCGGCATGGCGATGGAAAGTGCCGGGCTGGTGGCGACGGCGGTGTCCGCCCTGGCCGACCGGCCATCCTGGCTGCCGGTGCCGCTGTTCCTCATCGGTATGGGGCAGGGTATCGCGCTGCCTGCTCTGGTGCGCCTGAGCGTGGATCGGGTCGATGTGCGTTGGGCCGGGCTGGCGGCGGGGCTGGTCAGCGCAACGCTGCAGATCGGGGCCGCCGTATCGGTTGCCCTTGTCGGCGGTGTGTTTTTCGCGGTCGCCCCCGATGGCGCTGCACCCGGCACGGTGCGTGAGGCGTTCGCCATCGCCACGCTGCTCATTGCCTGCGCATTGGCGGTCGCTGCGGGCCTGAGCGCCCGCGCCGCCCGCGCAGCGTGAACTTCATCCCAACAGCAGCAAGGCCAGCACCAGCGCCGGCGGCATCACCCACAGCCCCAGGCGCAGGAAGCCCAGCGCACTCACCTGCTGGCCTTCGCGGCGAAGCGCGAGCAGCCACAGCATCGTCGCCAGCGAGCCGGTGACCGACAGGTTCGGGCCTAGGTCCACGCCGATCAGAAGGGCCGCCCGCGCCTGCATCGGCAGGTCCGCCATCTGGCCGACCGATCCGGCCACCAGGCCGATCGGCAGGTTGTTGGCCAGGTTGCTCAGGCCGGCCGCCGCCAGCCCGGCCCACCATCCGGCTGCCGTGGGCGAGGCCTGCGCTACCGATTCCAGCGCCTGTGCCGCCAGCCGAATCACCCCGGTCTGCGCGACGGCTTCGACCAGCACGAACAGCCCCGCCACCAGGGGCAGCACGCCCCAGGCCACATGGCGCAGCACCGGCAGCGGGGTGCTGCGGCGGCGCAGGTGCACGGCCAGCAGGGTCGCCAGGCCCGCCGCGAACGTCACCCAGCCCAGTGGGCCCTGCAGGGCCGATGTCACCAGCAGGGCGATGCCGGTGGCCGCCACCCCCAGCGCACACAGCCGGCCCTCGGCAGACAGCGTGCGCGGTTCCAGTTGCACGGCCACCGGCATGGCGATGTGCCTGCGCTGGGTGAACCGCAACGCCAGGTAGGTGGCCACGATCGCCCCCAGCGACGGCAGGGTGAACTGCCGCAACCAGTCCCACAGCGATGGCATGTGCGAACCAAACACCACCAGGTTGGCGGGGTTGGAAATGGGCAGCACGAAGCTGGCCGCGTTGGCGATGAAGGCGCACACGAACAGATAGGGCAGCGGATCGGTGCGCGCCGCGCGGCAGGCCGCGTACACGGCCGGCGTCAACACCACCGCAGTGGCATCGTTGGACAGGAAGATGGTCACCAGCGTGCCCACCAGGAACACCAGATCGAACAGCCGGCGCCCCGAGCCGCGGGCGTGCCGCACGGCATACAGGGCCAACCAGTCGAACAGCCCTTCCTGCCGCGCCAGCTCGGCCAGCACCATCATGCCGGCCAGGAACAGGTAGACCTCCTTTCCCTGGGCAATGGCCCAGGCCGCCCCCTGCAGTGGCAGCAGGCCGGTGAGGACCAGCAGCAGTGCCGCCCCCAGCGCCCACACGTACTCGGGCACGCGCCAGGGGCGGAAGAGGATGCCCTGGATGGCGACGGCGGCGATGCCCCAGATCAGCAGGGATGAAGAAGGCAGGGGCATGGCAGCGTTCACGCGCAACGTTCAGGGGTGGGGCCGGCCTGCAGGGCGCAGGCACGATGGTCGCAGGCGTCAGGGACGCGGCATGATACCCGGCCGGTGGTTGCACGCCGCGTCAGCGTGCGGCCGCCTGCATCGCTCCATTCCGCACCGATCACCCCGGGAGTACCAGGATGTCCCTTGCCCCCACGCCGCTGCGCGTACTGGCCTTCGCTGGCAGCCTGCGCCGCAACAGCTACAACCGGCGCCTGCTCGATGCCGCGGCCGAGGCCGCACCGTCCGGCATCAGCGTGACCGTGCACGACAGCATCGCCGATGTGCCGCTGTTCGATGAAGACCTGGAAGCCGGTACGGCCGGCGGGCCAACCGGCGTGACGCGCCTGCGCGCCGCCATTGCCGCCGCCGATGGCGTGCTGATGGCCACCCCCGAGTACAACCAATCGCTGCCAGGCGTGCTGAAGAACACCCTGGATTGGCTCTCACGCGACGATGCCCGCTACGGTGCCGTCCTGGCAGGCAAGCCGGTGGCGATCATGGGCGCCACCCCTGGCCACTGGGGCACGCGGCTGGCACAGTCGCAGCTGCGCCACGCCCTGGCGGCGATGGGCGCACTGACCATGACCGCCCCCCAGCTGTACATCGCCGAGGCCGGCACCGGCATCGAACCCGGCACCGGCTATGCCGATGCCGCCACGCTGAAGCGGCTGCAGCGGTTCCTGCAGGGCTTCGATGCCTGGATGCGCCTGCTGCGCGGCGAACACCCACCTGCAAGGGAGACATGATGCGAACCACCGGACGCGTGTTGATGGCCCTGGCCGCCGTACTGACCACGACCGTATGGGCCGCCGAGCCCGCCGCCCCACGGCGTCCCTCCGTGGAGCAGCTGCAACCGCTGATCGTCAACCGCGCACCACAGACACGCGTGGACACCCCGGACAGGGAACGCATCACCGCCCGGCGGCTGGATATCGTCGATGACAACGGCGTGATCCGCATGACCCTGTCCGGGCAGACACCCGCGCCGATCATCGATGGGATCCAGTACAAACGCGCGTTCAACGTCGCGGGCATGGTGCTGTACGACGACAAGGGCAGCGAACGCGGCGGCTTCGGCACTGCCGATGTGAACGGTGGCATGGCGGTACTGGCGCTGGACCACCCGGCCATGGATGCCATCGGCTGGCGCGTATCACCCGATGGCGAGGTGCGGTTCTCCATCAACCAGGCCCCGCCGCTGGTGCGCGAGCCAAAACTGGACAACCGGCTGGTGCCCGGCGTGCAGACACCCACGCGGATCACCCTGATCGTCGGCAGCAATGGCACACCGGCCATTGCCCTCAATGACGCCCAGGACCGGGCGCGCCTGCGGCTGACGGTCACGCCGGAGGGCTACGGGGCCATCGAATTCCTGGATGCGCAGGGCAGGGTGGTGCAGACCCTGGCGCCGGAAGCGGACGCCGCCCGCCGCTGAAGCGGGCACCCGGCGTTCATTCCCCGCGCCGGGCCGGCACCTGGGTGAGCACCACCGTCATCAACATGCTGTCACCCGCGTCGCCGGCTTCCAGGCCCGCCTGCTCGAGCGCATCGATCAACGCATTGAGGCGCGCCAGCCGCGCCGCGTCCGCGCGGAAGGCCAGGTGGCGTACCGTGCAGTTGCGCTGTGGGCCCTCGAAACGCGCCGCCGCGCTGGTCACCATGGCGGCAAACGCCCGCAGGCTGGCCCCCACCGCACTGGCCGCCACCTTGGCCAGGTTCCTGCGCCCGCTGGCGGTGCGCATCGCGTCGGCCGATGACAGCTGCCGTGACACCACGGCGTAGACCGCCTCCGGCCGGCGCCCGGTGGCGCGCTGCCCGACCACGGCGATCAGCCCGGCGTTTTCCAGCTGCACCATGTGGTGGTACAGCGCCGTAACCGGGCGGCCAAGCCGCTCGGCCAGTTCGCGTGCGCTGGCCTGACCGTCCACGTCCAGGCGCTGGATGATCGCCAGCCGCGTGGATGAGGCCAGCACGCCAAGCTGTGCGGGCGTCAGCGCCAGGGCGGCGACAGGGGGGCTTGCGGGGGCCTTGCTCATATTTCAAAATATAGATCAAATTTGAATAATAGGGCAGATCGACATGAATCCCCGGCACGTTCGTCTGGCGGCACGCGGCCTTCTGTTGGCACTCATCGCGTGTGGCAGCGCCGCCGGGGCCGCCCCGGGCGCCCTGGCCACGGCGCCGGTGGCACCGCTGGACGCTGCGACCGCACAGCGCATCGATGCCCAGGTGCAGCAGGTCATGCAGCGTTTCGCGGTTCCCGGCGCTGCGCTGGCCGTCATCCAGGATGGCCAGCAGGTGTATGCACGCGCGTATGGCCTGCGCGATCGCGAGCGCAGGCTGCCGGTGCGCACCGATACGCCGTTCGAGATCGGCTCGATCACCAAGCAGTTCACGGCCGCCGCGATCGTGCAGCTGCAGGAAGCGGGCAAGCTGAAGCTGGATGACACCCTGGCCACCTACGTGCCCGATGCCCCGCACGCTGGCGCGGTGACCTTGCGGCAGCTGTTGTCCCACACCAGCGGCCTGCACGAGTACTTCGACGGCCCCGAGCAGGAGGTCGACCAGCGCATCACGCAGCCGGCCAGCTATGCAGAGATCATTGCGCGCATCGCCGACAGGCCGCTCGATTTCGCGCCCGGCTCGCGCTGGTCGTACTCCAACACCGGTTACCTGCTGCTGGGCAAGGTGATCGAAACCGTCTCCGGGCAGTCCTACCGTGCGTACGTACAGCAGCACCTGCTGGACCCGTTGGGCATGCGCCATACCTTCACCCTGGCCGACAAGAACCGCCTGTCCGGCATGGCCGTCGGCTACCGGCATGAAGCCGGCGCACTGAAGCGCTCCCCGTACTTCCACCCGGACTGGAGTGGCCCGGCCGGCTTCCTGGTCAGCACGCTGGATGACCTGGCCCGCTGGGATGCCGGCCTGAGTGGCGGCACGATCGTGTCCAGCGCGGGCTATGCCGACATGACCACGTCGGTCAGCATCGCCGATGGCAAGCCCGCCGATTACGGGCTGGGGCTGTTCGTCAACACCGTCTACGGCCAGCCCCGCATCGGCCATACCGGCGGTTCGCAGGGCTTCACCACTGCAGATGAGTACTTCCCGGCGCAGAAGCTGCGCATCATCGCCTTCACCAACCTGGGCGACAAATCGCCCGAACCGGGCATCACCCTCACCAACGCGGTATTCGCGGCGCTGCAGCCGCAGCAGGTGGCGGCCTGGGAGCAACCGGTGGCCGGTGAGCGCGCCGATGTCACCGCCAATGCACGGGCGTCGTTCCAGCAACTGCAGGCCGGCGCAGGCTATGGGGCGTTCAGTGCCAGCCTCGGGCAGCGCCTCGCGGCCGGGCTGGGCGCCGGCCTGAGCCGCAGCCTGCGCGGCTACGGCGCCCCCACCCGCATGGTGTTCAAGGGTGACCGGCAGGGCGAACGCGGGACGCTGCACGACTACGTCGCCGAATTCGGCCCCGGCGTGTTGATGCCGTATACCGTGCGCGTGGACGAGGACGGCAAGGTGGTGGCGTTTGCACTCGATTGAGGCCCGGATGACAGGGTAGACGGGCGGCACCGCGTGTTGCGAGGCACGCTGGCGCAGCGCTAGTCTGCGCAGCACGGTGGCCAGCTGCGCCATTCCAGGGGAGGAAAGACAGTGGACAGGGATGTTGTCGCAACAGAACGGACCGGTGGCCTGCCAGAGGCGCAGGCGCTGAGCTTCTCGTGGCTGTATCAGCAGGTGCAGGCCTACGTTGACCAGAGCATCTACCCTAAGGCCTCTCGCCTTGAACAGGCGGCATTCCGTTACGCCATTGCCGCGGCCATCCTTGGCATCCTGGTCGGCCTGTTCGGGCAGAAGGTGATTCCGTCGGCCTGGGCGCTTGTCATCGCCATCGTCTGCCTGGCAGTGGAGATCGGCGGCATGCTGCTCGCCTATGTCCTGATGCTCCGCCGCGAGTGGCGGCAATACGCCACGCCGCGCCTGAACCACGCCGCCGAGATGGATGGCGACTTTGCCTGCTGGCTGCAGGTAATCAACCAGCTGCGCAGCTTCCCCCGCCAACAACGGGAGCAGCGGTTGCGCTTTGCCACCACGCTGCGGCAACGCATGGGCGAACGGATGGGGCTGATGTACGGCGGCATGGACAAGCTGGGGCCGTTCCCGTTGCTGATCGCCCTCTACCTGCAGTTCCGTGGGTGGGAATGGGGCGACTGGGCCGGCGCGTTCGACGTGAACCTGGTAACCGGCGTGTTGCTGCTGGCCATCTTCATGATGTACGGCGCTGGCCTGCTGCTGGTGGCAATCCGCATCCGGCTCGATACCTATATCGGCCTGCTGCAGGCGTCACTGGAAGAGCAGGGCGCCGGGCAGTAGCGCCGCTGCAGGCCATTTGCCCTACCGTTTCATTCGGCGTCGATCAGCCGCAGCAGCAGCGGAAGGGCCCGCTCAAGGTCGGCCTGCTCCTTGGCCGACAACCGCGATTCAATGGCCTGTGCCAGCCAGCGTGAGCGGATCTGGCGGTCCTGCCGGGCGGCGTGCCAGCCGGCATCGGTCAAGGTCATCAGCACGCTTCGGCCGTCGGCAGGGTCCGGCTTGCGCTCGATCAGCTGCTCCTGTTCCAGCCGAGCCAGCACCAGGCGCATGGACTGATGGGTGACGCCGCGGTTTTCGGCCAGGGCCGCGATGCTCAATGAACCCGCATGGGCAAGATCGGCCAGCGCATCGGCCTGTGCATCACGCGGGGAGCCACTCTGGCTGCGCACCGTGCGCACGAAGCGCCCGATGGTTGAACGCAGCGTCTCGGCCAGGACCTCCGGGCTGTCGCCGGCAGGCGGGCGGCGCGGCGGCCCGCTCATGCCGACCTCAACTGCGCCAGTACCTCGGACAGGGTGTTCATGCCCCAGTGCTCGGCATAGCGCCCGTCGCGGACGGTCACGATGTCGATGACATCGATATGCACCTCACGCCCGGTGGCCGGCACGCCCATCAGCGCACCGGTGTGCCGCCCGTGGATCGTCTTGCGCGTGGTGACCTTCTCGCCCTCGCAGATCTGCTCGTGGATCTCGACCTGCAGGCCGCTCAGGGCGGGCCGCAGGTAATCCTCGAACGTGATCCACATGCCCGAACCATCACGCGGCGCGCCGGGAGGGGCCGACCAGTTGATGAAGTCAGGCGCCATCAGCGCCTGGAACGAATCGAGACGTCCCTGCTCGATCACCTCATGATTGAAGCGTTGCACGACCTGCTTTGGCGATGGCGATGCGGTGTTCATGGCAGCTCCGTTGACTGCCGGACGAGAGTGCCCGGGCCCGCAAACAATACAGCTTAACTGTATTGTTGCAGCCCCAGAAGCCGCCGGGATTCAGCTGCCGTATGGCTGCCGATTGCCCGCGTGATACAGGCGCACAGCCTCACCGGTAACGAATGTCCAGCGCGCTGTACGCCACGATGGCCGTGCCGCCGTCCGGGCTTGAACTCTGGTTGTAGTTGCCGGCCTTGAAGTACAACGCCACATCGCTCCATCCCGACGCCGGGAAGTCGAAGTGCTGGGTCGAGGTGCGGCCCTCGGCAGCAACGGTGATCCGCAGATGCATGCCGGTGCCCATGCCCTGGGCCTCGATCGTGTAGCTGATCTTCTGGCCAAGCGCGACGCCGGTCAGCAGGGGCGTCCTGTTTTCCGGATCACCGTAGTGTTCCTTCGTTCCGGCCACGATGGCCCCATCGTCCCAGCGCAGCTTCAGCAGTTCCGAGCCCCCGGCCTTGTCGCCATGGATCTGGGCAATGATGATCGAGCGTGTCTGCGGGTTCTGCACGATGTAGGCGTCGCCCGACTGGGTGATGTCGAACGTGCTGCCCAGCATGAAGTTGCGCTTGGCCCTCAGCTCCACCCGGGGGTAGTGGCTGTTGGGGGTGCTGGCAAACCCGGACGGCACCCGGAACACCACCGCGCCTTCCGGCGCGCCGCGATGGCAGCTGGCCGGTTCGAAGCAGTTCGAATAGAAGTAGCGGTTCTGCAGGATGTTGGTGATCTGCACTTCTTCCGGCCGATCCTGCGCATCGAAATCCTGCAGCAGGTAGTTTTCGGCAATCTGCGGGAAGTTGCCGCCCGGTACCTGCATGATGTCCAGCGGCAAGGCGGCCGCGCAGAACGGCAGAACCCCAGCAGCGGCCACCCAGGTGACACACCGCCCGATACGGCCCCGATCCAGCCTTCGCATTGCCTGATCCTCATGAAAGTACAGCGGTCACCGGAAGGCACCGCCCGGAACAGCGGTGCACGCGGCCGACGGCGCGCGACACGTGCAGACTAGCGAAGTCCTGGACGGCCGGGTTTGCGGAGTAGGGGCGGAAGGCCGGGCATTCCTGCGGACATTACTGCCCGTCGCGCAGGCGGTACCGCTCCATCCAGTCCAGCGACCGCGCGATGCCCCCGAACGGGAACAGATGCAGGCCGACCGGCGCCGAAGTCCCGGCCAGCCCGGCAGCCAGGCGATCGACGAACACATCCGGCCCGGCGGTGCCGAGCAGCCGGCCGATCGAAATACCGTACCGGGACAGCACCGATGCGCTGGCACTCACCCCGCACATCGCCGCATAGCGCGCGAGCAGGGGGATGCTGGCCGGTCCCGGTACGCCGATCCGCACCGGGTGGCCGATGCCCTGTGCGCGCAGCGTGTCCAACCAGGCCAGCACCACGCCGGCATCGAAAGCGAACTGGGTGATGATCAGCGGCGCCATGCCGCGCTGCTGGATGTCCCGGCACTTGTCGCCCAGCACCTGCCAGCCCTGGGCTACCGTCATCGCCGGATGGCCTTCGGGGTGCCCGCCCACGCCCACCATGCGGATGCCGGCACGTTCCAGCAGGCCCGTTCCGATGAGCGCGGCACTGTCGGCAAACGGGCCGGCGGGCACCGGCGGATCACCGGCAATCACGAAACAACGCTCAACCCCGGCGTCGGCGACCGCCCGCTGCAGGAAGCGGTCCAGTGCGGCCAGCGAGCCGATGCGCCGTGCGGACAGGTGCGGCATCGGCGTGAACCCCAGCTCGCGCACGGCCCGCGCCGCTGCCAGCCGCGCGTCGTCATCCTCGCGTGGCAGGTAGGGAATGGAGATCGCCGTGCCCGGACGGATCCGGCCCGCCACGGCCGCCAGCGCGGGGATGTCCTTGGCCGTCACCTCCAGCGTGCAGGTGTCGACCAGATCGCGCGCGGCCATCAGTCTGTGCCGGTGGCAGTGGCAGTGGCAGTGGCAGTGGCGGCCGGCGGGCCCTTGCGGGCCAGGTCAACGAAGGCGCGCAGGTAGTCGATGGCGGTGTCCGAGGCGCGCGCGCCCAGGTAGATCTGCTTGGGAATGCCCTTGGCACCCAGCCGCACCGGCACGACCTCCATCTTGGCCGCGTATTCCTCCACCAGCCAGCGCGGCATGGCGGCCACGCCCCGGCCACTGGCCACCATCTGCATCATGATGTCGGTGGTTTCGATGCTCTTGTGGCGGCGCGGCGTCACCCCGGCCGGCAGCAGGAACTGGTTGTAGATGTCCAGCCGCTCGAACGGCACCGGGTAGCTGATGAGCACTTCCTGGGTCAGCTGGCGCGGCTTCACGTAATCCACCTTGGCCAGCGCGTGGTCCTTGGCCACCACCAGCACCTGCTCGTAATCGAACACCGGCACGAACGTCAGCCCCGGCTTCAGCAGCGGATCGGGCGTGACCAGCAGGTCGATCTCATAGCCGAACAGGGCGCCGATGCCGCCGAACTGGAACTTCTGCTTCACGTCCACATCCACATCCGGCCAGGCGGCCAGGTAGGGCGAGACGATCTTCAGCAGCCACTGGTAGCAGGGGTGGCACTCCATGCCGATGCGCAGCGCGCCACGCTCGCCCTGCGCGAACTGGCCCAGCCGTTCCTCGGCCAGGTCCAGCTGCGGCAGCACCCGGTTGGCCACCGCCAGCAGGTATTGGCCGGCCTGGGTCAGGCGCAGGCTGCGGCCTTCGCGCAGCCAGACATCGGTGCCCAGCTGCTGTTCCAGCTTCTTCATGCTGTGGCTCAGCGCCGACTGGGTCAGGTTCAACACGCCCGCCGCGGCCGTCAGCGACCCCTGCTGCTCGACCTGCTGCACGATGCTGAGGTGGATGCGCTCAAGCATGACGATGAATCCCACTCATGGATATGTGAAGTAAAACCATTTTACGTCATGGACAGGCCTGACTAGCATCGGCACATGCCTTTGGTTGTTCCTCACCCTGGCCACCTGGCCGGGCAGGGGAGTGCACCCCAGCGGTTCCCCCACCGAACCGCCCCTTCCCAGGAAAGCGAACACATGACACGTCCCCTGCGCATCGTTGCTGTCTCCGGCGGGCTGCAACGCCCCTCCCGGGCAGCCACCCTGGCCCAGCACCTGCTGGACCTGATCGGCGAGGAAGTGCCGTGCCAACCGCACCTGATCGAACTGGGCCAGCTGGCCCCGCACCTGGCCGGCGCCCTCTGGCGCTCGCAGCTGCCGGACACCGTGGAGCGGGAGCTGGCCGCCGTTGAACAGGCCGATGTGCTGGTGGTGGCCACCCCGGTCTACCGCGGTTCGTACACCGGGCTGTTCAAGCATTTCTTCGATTTCATCGACCAGGATGCGCTGGTCGATACGCCCATCCTGCTGGCCGCCACCGGTGGCAGCGAGCGCCATGCGCTGGTGATCGACCACCAGCTGCGGCCGCTCTTCAGTTTCTTCCAGGCCCGCACCTTGCCGCTGGGCATCTACGCCACCGACCGCGATTTCGCCGATGGCCGGGTGCACGACGAAGCCCTGGTACAGCGGGCGCGGCTGGCGGTGCAACGGGCGTTGCCGCTGCTGGCGCTGGCCCACCGCACCACCACCACTGCCGTCGCCAAGGTGGTGGCGGCCTGACACGGCCCACGCCGATTCCTTTGAATGCCGGATGCGCCCGACAGGCATCCGGATGCCATCCCGCCAGCCAGAACGCAGGCCATGACGAACCACGACTTCACCTTCAGCATCACCCGCATCCCCTTCGACGAGCACTACCAGCCGGCCGAAGGCACGCGCATCACCACCAACTTCGCCAACCTGGCCCGGGGCGAACGCCGCCAGGAAAACCTGCGCAACACGCTGGCGATGATCAACAACCGCTGCAACGACCTGGCGCACTGGGACAACCCCAGCGCCGACCGCTACGCAGTGGAACTGGATATCATCTCGGTGGAAATGCACATCGATGCCCACAGCGGTGACGATGCCTTCCCGCTGATCGAAATGCTGCGCCCCACCGTCGTGGACACGCACACCGGCGCCCGCATCGAGGGCATCGTGGGCAACAATTTTTCCTCCTACGTGCGTGATTACGATTTCAGCGTCGTGCTGCCGGCCAGCAACGAGGGCAAGGCCACCTTCGGCATTCCCGAGGGCTTTGGCGACCTGCACGGCAAGCTGTTCAAGCACTTCCTGGGGTCGGGCGCCTACCGCGAGCACTTCGACAAGCCGCCGGTCATCTGCATCAGCGTGTCCAGCAGCAAGACCTACCACCGCACCGAGAACCATCACCCCATCCTGGGCGTGGAATACCGCCAGGGCGAGTTTTCCCCGACCGACGAGTACTTCGGGAAGATGGGCCTGCAGGTGCGCTACTTCATGCCGCCGGGCAGCGTGGCCCCGCTGGCGTTCTACTTCCAGGGCGACCTGCTGGGCGACTACTCCAACCTGGAGCTGATCGGCACCATCAGCACCATGGAAGCCTTCCAGAAGATCTACCGCCCGGAGATCTACAACGCCAATTCGGTGGCCGGCAAGGTCTACCAGCCCAGCCTGAAGCACCAGGACTATTCGTCCACCCGCATCGTCTACGACCGCGAAGAGCGCAGCCAGCTGGCGGTCAAGCAGGGCCGTTTCACCGAAGAACATTTCATCAAGCCGTACCGCACCGTGCTTGAACAGTGGGCCGCCCGCTGACTTCCCCTTCGCCAACCGGACACAAGAACCATCGCCCCATGAAGAAACTACTGCCCACCTCGACCGCCGGCAGCCTGCCCAAGCCCGCCTGGCTGGCCCAGCCTGAAAAACTCTGGTCGCCCTGGAAGCTGCAGGACGAGGAACTGATCGAAGGCAAGCAGGACGCGCTGCGCCTGTCCCTGCAGGAACAGCAGCACGCCGGCATCGATATCGTCAGCGACGGCGAGCAGACCCGCCAGCATTTCGTCACCACCTTCATCGAAAACCTCAGCGGCGTCGATTTCGAGAAGCGCGAAACCGTGCGCATCCGCGACCGCTACGATGCCAGCGTGCCGACCGTGGTCGGTGCCGTCAGCCGCCCCAAGCCGGTGTTCGTGGAAGACGCCAGGTTCCTGCGCACGCAGACCAAGCAACCGATCAAGTGGGCGCTGCCGGGCCCGATGACCATGATCGACACCCTGTACGACGCCCACTACAAGAGCCGCGAAAAGCTGGCCTGGGAATTCGCCAAGATCCTCAACCAGGAAGCGCGCGAGCTGGAAGCGGCCGGCGTGGACATCATCCAGTTCGATGAGCCGGCCTTCAACGTGTTCTTCGATGAAGTGAACGACTGGGGCGTGGCCACGCTGGAACGCGCCATCGAAGGCCTGAAGTGCGAAACCGCCGTGCACATCTGCTACGGCTACGGCATCAAGGCCAACACCGACTGGAAGCAGACGCTCGGTTCGGAATGGCGCCAGTACGAAGAGTCGTTCCCGAAGCTGCAGACCTCCAACATCGACATCATCTCGCTGGAGTGCCACAACTCGCACGTGCCGATCGACCTGATCGAGCTGGTGCGCGGCAAGAAGGTGATGGTGGGCGCCATCGATGTGGCCTCCAACACGGTGGAAACACCGGAAGAGGTGGCCAACACCCTGCGCAAGGCCCTGCAGTTCGTCGATGCCGACAAGCTGTACCCCTCCACCAACTGCGGCATGGCCCCGCTGGCCCGCAGCGTGGCCCGCGGCAAGCTGCACGCCCTGAGTGCCGGTGCGGCAATCATCCGCGCTGAACTGGCCGGGCAGGGCTGAGCCCACGCCATGCAGCATCGCTGGGCCGTGGCGTTGGCCATGGCCCAGCGGGCGAGGCGGGGCAGGGTAAAGCGAAGATCGTGCGGCAGTGGTACCGTCCGGAAAGCACACCCGGAACCTGACCGCATGCAGATGAAACCCCTTCGCCCTCCCATGATCGTTGTCCGCGACTGGGCCACCGAGCTGTCAGAAAAGCTGGGGCGGCCGGCGCAGACCCTTCGCGAGAATGGACTGGGCGCCCGCGATTTTTCCAGCGATACCCGGGTCGAGCTGAGACGTCCGACCGGCTTCACCATCGCCATACCGCTCTCGTTCTGCGTCACCGATGCGGCAAAGGGCGTGGCCGTCTTCAGCGAACACGATGGCTACATCGAGTTCAGCCTGGAAGAGGACGATGTTGCCAGCGAGATTGTCGAGCACACTTACCGACACGGCGTTTGAGCGGGGTTGGCCCGCACAGGGCCATCGTGCCCATGGCCACCGGCCAGTGCCATGATCGGGCCGCGCCGCCGGGAAGGCGCAGCGATGATGTTTCGTTCCTGCAATGAGGCGGCATGTCCACACCCACGGCTCCATCCGCATTCCCCTGGCGCGTGCGCACCCCCACCATCATCCGCGCGATGGGGGCACCGTATGTCGATGCCTTCTTCAAGACCGGGGCCCTGCGCATCAGCTCATTTGAAGCGTTCCGCACGCACCCCAACGAGCTGCGCCGGGACGAGCACGAAGGCATGGCCACCATGGAAATCCACGCACCGCAGTCACGGCTGAGCGCGGTGGCCATCAACGGGCAGGAAGCCTACGTACTGTGTGCATCGCTGCACGAACCAGTGTTGGCGCCCGGCGAGCAGGGCCTTGTCATCGATGACACTGTTGCATTCGCGGCAGCCATTGCAGGCGTGCTGCCCGGCGCCATCGGCGGAACGGAAGGGCCATGCGTCTACCGCGACGACACGCGGTACACCGCCACCGACAACCACGCCTTCACGCCACCGCAGGACGGCGAAGACCTGGACGCCTGGGCCGACCGGCACGAGCGCGTGCTCGGGCGTCATATGCAGAACGCGCTCTTCATCAAGCACGCCCGCTACGCGCATGAACGCGAGTACCGCATGATCTGGTTCTGCTCAGGTACGCGGCAACCCTACATCGACATCCTGTGCCCGCAAGCGGTGGCGTTCTGCCGCCGGTTGCACGGCCCGGCCTGACCCGCACCTCATCGCTGGCCCGGGCGTACGAAGCACTGCTCAAGCACCGCCTTGCCCCACTGGTCACCCATGCGCTGCGCATCCAGAACAAACCCCCGCGACTCATACAGGTGCCGCGCCGCATCCAGGCCTGCGAAGGTCCACAGATGGGTGCCAGCAAACGCATGCGCATCCACGAATGCCAAGGCGGCGTCCAGCAGCCGCTTGCCGATGCCTCTGCCGTGGAAGGCATCGGCCAGGATGAACCAGCGCAGGTGCGCCAGGTTCCCACCCAGATCCTCCCCATCGATGGCGATGGCGCCGGCAACCTCGCCATCAACCACCGCTGTCCAGATCTGGTTGCGCGGGTTGTGCAGGCGGCCGCAGAAATCGGCCAGGCCCGCGGCCACCACCGATTCGAACGGCTGGCCGAAGCCGGCCTCGCGGGCGTAGTAGCGCGCATGCAGTTCAGTGACCTTGGCGATCAGCGCCGGCCGGTAGCCGCAGGACACCCCCACGGCAGCGAGGGCAGCCGAAGCGGGGGATTCCCCCCGCAGCCCCCGGCTGTAGCGTTGCAGCCCCTGCACGATGCCCTGCTGCTGGTCCTGCGGGAAACCGCGCAGGGCGTCTTCCACCTGCGCCCGCGCAAACGCATCGATGGCACGCAGTGCCGTGCGCCCGGGTTTGGTCAGCGATAGCGGTTTGGTCCGCCCATCGGTATCGGCGGCGCCCTGCGCCACGTAGCCCTCATCCACCAGCTTGCGCAGCATCCGGCTGACGCTGGATTTTTCCAGCCGCAACCGTTCGCCCAGCTCGCGTGCGGTCAGTTGGCCGGTGCCGAGTTCGATCAGCGCATGCACGGCCGACGGCGAAAGCCCCGTGCCGGCGAACGGCCCGCCCATGAATCCCCAACTGCGCGCGAGACCGCGCGACGCGCTGCGGATCGCCTCCACGGTAGTTGCGTCGGTCGCCACGGCGGTGCCTCAGAGGATGATGGTTGTACGCTACAACCATTTTTTGGACCCCGCAAGACAGGCCATCAGCGGGCCGATGACGGGGCAGGGCACCCTCAGCCGGCCCAGCGCTCCACCATCAGATCGATGAAGCAGCGCACCTTGGGCGACAGGTGGCGCCTGCTGGGATACACCGCCTGCACCGGCACCTGCTCGGTGCCATGGCCCGCCAGTACCTGCACCAGGCGGCCATCGTGCAGGTGCGCGGCCACCAGGAACGCGGGCAGGCAGGCCACGCCCAGCCCCAGCAATGCGGCATCACGAATCGCCTCGGCACTGTCCAGCCGCAGCCGGCCATGGGGGCTGACCTTGCGCCAATCGCCCTTGCCCTCCTGCAGCCGCCACGGCTGGCGCTTCAGGCGGCTGCTGAACACCAGGCACTCGTGGTCGAGCAGATCGTCCACGCGCTTCGGGGTGCCGTGCGCCTGCAGATAGGCCGGCGCGGCACAGACAACCGCGCGGTGGTGCGCCACCGTGCGCGATACCAGGCTGGTATCGGCCGCATGCTGGCCGATGCGTACGGCCAGATCGAACCCTTCCTCGATGAGGTCCACCACCCGGTCGGAAAAGCTCGCCTCGATCTGCACCTGCGGCCACCGTTGCCGATAGTCGGCCAGCAACGGCAGCACCTGCGAACGCCCCAGCGCATCCGGCAGGCTGATACGCAGGGTGCCGCGCGGCACGCCGCTGTTCTGGCCCACGCTGCCTTCGGCGTCTTCCAGGCTGCTGAAGATCTGCGTGCAGTGCTGGTAGAACACCTGGCCATCGTCGGTCAGGCCCAGCGTGCGGGTGGTGCGGTTGAGCAGGCGCACGCCCAGGTGGGTTTCCAGGCGGGTGATCGCCTTGCCCGCAGCCGAGCGGGTCAGGCCCAGCAAACGCCCTCCCGCCACGAAGCTGCCGGCATCCACCACGGCCACGAACGCGCGCATTTCATCCAGATTCAAACCCTGCACAGTCCACTCCCGTCGGCGCCACAGTGGGGAAATCCAGTCGCCTATGCCAACCATACACTGGAACCTCAGTCGCCAATCCCGATCATTCGCATCGGGGGCCTACCGAGGAACCCCACATGACCTTTTCTCCGCTGGTCCAGGCACGCCTGGACGCCTGGGTGGCATCGGCCGCCGATTTCGGCCCGCACCTGCTCGGGCAGGACACCGCCATCACCCTGGATGCGCAACGCCACGCCTACGAACAGGTGCTGGCCGCGCACCCCATTCCCGCCGGCGTCACCCCCCATGACATCGACATGGGCGGGGTGCCCGGCAAGGTCGTGGTGCCCGACACCGTGGAGGGCGACCGCATCCTGCTGTACATCCACGGTGGCGGCTATGTCGGCGGCAGCCCGACGGGGTACCTGGGCCTGGCCGGGCATTTCGCCACGCGGCTGCGGGCCCGGGTCTACCTGCCGGACTACCGCCTGGCGCCGGAGCATCCGTTTCCCGCGCCGCTGGATGACACCTTGGCGGCCTACCGCTGGCTGCTGCAGCAGGGCCACGACCCGGCATCGATCGTGTTCGCGGGGGATTCGGCCGGCGGCGCGATGGTGGTTTCGGTGATGGTGAAAGCGCGCAACGCGGGCCTGCCGCTGCCGGCCGGCGGTGCGGCGCTGTCACCGTGGGCCAATCTGACGCACACCGGCGCGTCCATCGACACCCGCGATGGGCTGGACCCGCAAGCCTCGCGGCAGGGGCTGACCCTGCTGGCCAAGGCCTTCCTCAACGGCGCGCTGCCCACCGACCCCGATGCCTCGCCCGTGTTTGCCGACGTGCGCGGGCTGCCGCCGATTCTGGTGCAGATTGGCGAAAACGAAGTGATGCTCAGCGATGCCATGCGGCTGGCCACGCACCTGGGCGAAAACCGCGTGCGCGTCTCGCTGGAAGTCTGGCCGGGCATGTTCCATGTCTGGCATCTGTTCGCCGCCATCCTGCCCGAAGGCCTGCAGGCGGTTGAGAATGCGGTGCGGTTCCTGGACCAGGCGATGGGCAGCACGCCGCCCGTTGAGTGAGTGGCACGGGCGCGGCCGTGTGCGGGCAATCCGTTGCCCACACAGGGCCGCGTGCGTCTTCATTCCGGCTGCAGGCGGGCGCTGGCGTGTGCGGTCAGTGCCAGGCTGGCCATCATCAAGCCTTCCATCACCCGGTCACCCACGTACTGCTCGGGTTCGCCGTTCTGGCGCGTGCGTTCGGCGGCCAGCAGGATTTCCTGCACCACGCGCAGGCCGGTCAGCGCGCAATCGGTGTCGGCCAGGGCCATCTGCCGGCCACGCAGCTGGTGGCGTTCGGGCCAGGGCTGGCCATCGGCGGCAAGGCCACCGCCGATGCCGTGCAGGATGGCGATGAGACTGTTGGGGTCCAGGACGGGCTCGGAAAAGGCGGCTTCCTGGATGGGCTTGAGGGCAGGCGAGTAGGGCTTGGTCATGGCATGGCTCCGTGCATGCAGGCAGAAGCCGCCACCGATAAAGGTGGCGGACGATGCGTGGCTCGAAAACCGGGTCGTTGTTCAAACCGGCGGGCCGAAGCCCCCACGCACCGCCCGCCATAGCCGGCAGACGGATTGCCAGCCGGCACCGCGCTGGGCGGTACCGGCTGGCAAGCGTAAACATCAAACAACGACTCGGGTTTTCGACGCCCGGCCACCCGTTTTCGGTGGCGCAGCAAGGATTACCAGCCGTTGTGCGCAGTGCCAATAGTTGGCGGCCGATAGGGCCATCATCTGCGACGTTATCGGCATTGTCGCACAGGCTGGGCAGGGGGCGAAAAGCTTGGCGGACAGGCGTTGCCGCTGTGTTCGCCGATGCCTGCCAAAACCGGGCATGGGCGACGCGCGGCAAGCGCGGGACATGGCGAATGCGACACTATCCTCCTCTGGCACCATAGGCTGGCGATCGGTTACCCGACCCCGGGGCTGCCACTTACGCCCAGCGGCGCCACTTCATTGAGGAGCAAGGGATTGCATGAGACAGGACGTCGATATCGGCATGACGCAGCGCATGTGGCGCGCGATCTGCCGGCGTGGTCAATCGTATGCCCGCTCCCGAGCTGCAAGCACCCGCCTGGCCGTGCTGCTTACCGCGGGCGTATTGGCCGGATGCAGCGACACGACGACGTACCGGATACAAGGCGCGGGCGGTGACTTCTGCGTACCGGACGCCGTTGACATCACCCCGCCCAGCCCCGGCCAGGGCGATGTGGTTCACGGTGGTTTCGCGCTCAGCGGCCGGTGCCGCGAGGGCGGCGAGGGATGCAGCGGTGCCGACGGGCTGATCTCGTTGGCGGTCATGGACCTGCGCGAGTTTCGCGGGTGGCGGTTTGTGGACTTCCCGGCAGACGCCTACATTCCCGACGTCGCCGTATCCCGAATAGACCAGGCCCAGCGGCTGGATGCTGCGATGCTGGCCATTCCCGATCCAGGTGAGAAGGACGCATGGTTCATCTGGCGCCAGGTCGGCGTGCCGCACCCGGCCGTGGGAGGGGAAGACGAATTGATGGCCAGGTGCAGCTTCGCTCCCATGCATCAGAGTTACTTCTGTGACCGGAGGCTGCGAGGGCCCGGCTACATGGTGGAGTATTCCTTCAAGGCGGGGAAGCGCCTGCCAACGTCATTCGCCTCCCATGACCAGCAGGTACTGGACGAAATTGAGCGGCTGAGATGCGACCAGGCGCCTCACAAGGAAGCATCCGGGGCGATCATCGGGTAATCGGATAGAAGGAGAGAAGCATGCGTATCCTGTTTCATGTCATCTGGGGCACGGTCGTTTTTCTGGCCCTGCTGGGCCTGGCCACGCTGGTGATTGTGTCCACGCTCGATTCGCCCATTTCCGCCGGGCAGCTGGGTTACAAGGCCGGCCAGCATTTCTTCTGGCTTCTGGGAGGGACGGCCCTGATCCTGTTGCTGGCATCGCGGTATGGTTGGTTGCCGGGGCTGCGCCGCCGCAGTACCTGACCGGCCTGGAAACAAACCACACAGGAGCATTCGCCATGACCATGACAGTGCGCATTGCGCAGGAAAGTGATCTGGCCGGGGTGGCCGAACTGTTCGATGCCTACCGGCAGTTCTACGGCCAGCCGGCCAACATCGCCGTGGCCACGGCCTTCATCGGCAGCCGCCTGCACGAGGGGTCGTCACTCATCCTGGTGGCAACCAACGACGCCGGGGCGATGGTGGCGTTCACCCAGTTGTACCCCCTGTTCGATTCGGTCGGTGCCACGCCCAGCTTTGTGCTTTACGACCTGTATGTGCGGCCGGATGCCCGCCGGGCAGGGGTGGCCAAGCAGTTGATGCACGAGGCCCGGTCTGTGGCCCGGCAACGGGGTGCAGGCAGGATCGAACTGCAGACCGGGAAGGACAACACCGCCGCCCAGCGCCTGTATGAATCACTGGGCTGGGTGCGCGATACCGATTTTTTCATCTACGCCATTACGCCCTAGACGGGTCAAACGCTCCCTCACTGCCGGCCTATGGCGTGCCGGCAGGCGGGCCGCCCTGCGGCGGGCGATTCATGTTTTCCATATCCGAACGGATCAGCCACTTTCCCTGGGCGGAACGGCGCAACGTGAGCGTGAACTTTCCGGTTTCCGTCACGTTCTGGCCGAAGCCGTAGGTGCCTATGATCGCGCCGCTGTTGCCGCCGGTGTCGTACGCCAGTGCACGCAACCGCAACGGGCTTCCGCCCTGGCCACGGTAGGCGTTGCGGATGGCCTCGCGCCCGCGAACCGGCGGCTGCCCGCTCTGCAGCACGAACCCGTCCTCGGTAAACAGCAAGGCCAGTGCATCGGCATCATCTGCGCGCCATGCCCGCTCATAATCCCGCAGCACCTGGTCCAGCGCGGCAGGCAGTTCGATGCTTTCCATGCCTTGGGCGGTGGCGGTGGCCTCGGGGCGCTGCGGCTGCGGCTGCGCGAAGGATGCGTTACACGCGGCGAGTGCTGCCAGGCCGATCAGGCCTGCGATGCCAAGCTTCATGCGTCTGCTCCTGCGTTGGTGATGGCCCTGCCAGTTGGCATGCGCGGGCAGGATTGAAGGGCATCTTAAGCGGGCCGGGGTGGTGATGGAGGGGGGGGGGCTATACGTAACGCGTTATTTAAAAGGGAGTACCCGGAAAGCCCTACAATCACCCGACCCAACAGGAGGTGGGGCAGGGGATGAAACTGCAAACAGGGGTTGCCGGGCTGTTGCTGGTGTTCGCCATGACGGCGGGGGCGCAGCAGATTCATTCCGCGACCGGGCCGGCGGCCCGTCCGCTACCGGCGCCGCCGAAGCCGGCGCACAATTCGATGGCCAGATCCACAACGCCGTTCAATTGCGCGCAGTACCGCTGGCCCAATCACCCGCATCCGGGCTTCAAATCCTTCTGTGATGGCATGGAGGCCAATGCGCTGCAGGGCGAAGCCCAGAGGGCAGGGCGCCCGGGGCCATCCACGGAGGTGGCAACCTTGCCGCCCCTGGGGTCTGCGGAAGCCAAACAGAAAGGCGTGGCTTGTGTTGGTGGCCAGGCCATGCGGCGCCTGGCCAATGGCTGGGAACAGGTGTCCTCGCCATCCGGGGGGTGGCTGCGCTGCCGCGAGCGGTAAGGTGGCGCGTTGCCGTTTGTCGGCCGCCAGATATGCATGTGTTGAGGCCAGTGAATGCATTCTTTATTCGAAATGACGCTCTACCTGAGGGGCGCGGAACTGCGGCCCGATACCCTGTCCGCGATCCTGGGCGCGAAGCCGACGCGCGCGCACGAAAAGGGAACGCGTTGGGTGACGTCTGCAGGCAGTGACGTTGTAGAGCGGATAGGGCTGTGGTCCCTGTCCCTGCAAGGTGAGCAAGCCGACATTCCTCGCATGATCTCGACCATCGGATGCCTTGTAGGACGCGCAGGCATTCCAGTGACCGAGCTTCCGGGCGTGGACGAGGCGTTCCTCGACATACTTGTGATCGCCACGGCCGACGAAACAGGGGGAGGAACCTGCGAGCTTTCAATGGCGGCGGAGACGGCCTGCGCACTGGGGCAGCTGGGCGTGCCTGTGCAGATGACGCTTACGGTGGTTGTACCGTAGGCTGGCATCCCCCGCTAGACAGAGGGTATCGTCATCCTCTGCAGATCAAGCTTGGCCCTGAGCGCATAGTGCTTGCGGGTGACCGGTACGGTGCAGGTCAGGCGTGGGTCCATGTAGTCCTTGAACAGCGGCGGGCGCGAAGCGCTCAGATAGAACTGCCGATCCTGCTTGACCGCCGCTGGCAACAACACATCGGACAGATCGCTGTCGGACGCATCGGTCACAAGGCAGGGCGCATGGCGGAAGCCCAGCCTGCGCAGCAGGTACAGCCTGTGCGAGCCGTTGGTCAGGATGATCCGGTGGCCAATACGTGTGGCACTGATCAGGTTGTCGCTGAAACCGAGATAGATGACAAGGGCGTGGCTGGCCGCGCCGAACGGTTCGTAGTCGGCGATGGTGCGGGGGTCGATCGTCGCCACGTCCAGGAACCGCAGGTCGTTGGACGCAGACGCAAAAGTGTAGCTGCCATCAGACTGGGTAAAGCGCACATCCGGATGTGCGTGGCGTCCACTTCGCGCCACCAGTTCCATGATCTCGCGCGCATCGGGTGATGCAGCCGTAGCCGCCGCAAGCTGATCGATGTGGCGCAGGTTGATGCATTCCTGGAAGACCACCAGGCGGTCAATCTCCACCATCTGCCAGCGGCGGGGTACTGCACTCGTCAAGCGGTGCATCGAGGGCTGGCGCAGGGCCTGCTCGGCCAGCGGCAGCATCTCTTCCGGCAGGGGGAGGACATCGATTGCATCGGCGGCGTCCGCGGCGTCCTCATGAAGACGACGCACCAGGGCGCGAGCGTTCCGCCACTGCTCAACCAGCATCGCCTCATCAAAGCTTCCTGGCGGGCAACGTTCCCTGACGAATCGGATGAACTTCGGCAGCGGAAACAGGCCCCTCAGCAGCAGGGTGGGGTCAAGGCCATCGTCATTGATTCCGGTGGGCATCCATTTTGCTCCCTGGAGAGTCGCTGCAGCGACGTCCGATCATGGACGGCCGTCACGCCAAAATAATATGTTATATCGTAACATTTGTGTGCCTTGGCGGCAATCGCCCTGCCACACGCGGGCGACGCTGGCTTGGCCACTGCATCGCGTAGGTGCATCCACTGACTAGAGGAGATGTTCATGAACGAACTGATTGAGCTGGGCGTAGTGGCTGGAGAGCAGAATCACGAAGACCAGGGTGAACTGATCGAGCTGGGCTCGGTGGTTTCCGAAACGAAGGCGCACAACCACGGCACGTTGTGGGATGGCGTTTTCCCGACCACCTCGCCCTGATCCATCGCGCCATGCATGACCTGCGGTGCATGCTCCGGCATGCACCGCTCTGATGCCTACAGCAGCATGAGATTACCCTCGCGATGGACCAGCCTGAGGCCCGCTATTTCCTTTCGAAACACGCACATGTCTGTGTGACCGGCGACGCGATGGTCATCCTGGACCAGGCAACCGGCAGCTATCTTTCCATCGACCGGCGCGGGGCGGCAGGGCTGGGCGGGCTGGTGCTGGACTGGCCCTTGGCCTCCAATGGAATGCCAAGGCCCAGAATGCTTCAGACGCTGCTTGATCGGCGCCTGATCACGCAGGACCGGCTGCGTGGCAAATCCGCAGCGAGCGCCAGGATCGCGTTGCCACGGTACTGGGTGCGCGAGGGCGAACCCCGGGGATGCCCGCCGATCACGGCCCGCGATGTGCGCCGTTTCCTGGCCTCGGTCACGCGCGCAGCGTGCAGCAGGACGCTTCTGCCTTTCAGCTACACGGTGTCGGCAGCGCGCAGGCGCGGTCAGGCATCTGCGGCAGGTGAGGTGAATCTGCAGCAGTTGGCCCTGCTGGTCCGGGTGTTCGATTGGTTGCGGCCAATCGCCTTCAGGAAGACCGATGAGTGCTTCCTCTACTGCCTGGCCATGCGCGAGTTCCTGTCGCGGTACGGCATCGTTCCGGCGTGGGTCTTCGCGGTGCGGACCCAGCCATTCGCGGCGCATTGCTGGTTGCAGCACGGCGACCAGGTCCTGACCGACATCCCCTTCAACCTGCGCCGGATGACGCCCATCCTGGTGCTGTAGGCGGCCTGATCCATGTACCGATATATCGCTGTTTTCTGGAACGATCATTCCGAGTCCGCCCATGCGCAGGCCCAGCAGGCCATGGAACGGATCGAAGAGGGCCGCCCCGGCATCGCCTGCGTGATGAAGGGCAACGGGGCCGCCATCTATGCCCAGAGTGACAACCCCGGTTACTTCGAATACAGCCGATCCGGCTCGCTGGTGGTTCTGGGCAAGCTGTTCCACAAGGTCTTCGGTGCCGACACCGTTCCTGCGCAGGCGCGCCCCGATGCTGCCTCGGCAGAGGCCGCCTGCCGCACGCAGGGCGTGAACCTCGTGGAGCATTACTGGGGGCGCTACGTTGCCTTGGGCTACCAGCCGGACACCTCCAGCTGGTTCGTACTGCGCGACCCGACTGCGGAAATACCGTGTTACATGACCACGGTAGACCAGCTGACGGTGGTCTTTTCAAACATGGAAGACTGCCTTCTGCTGGGGTTGGGTGATTTCAGCGTCGACTGGTCGTTCCTTTCCTATTCGCTGCTGTTCCCGTTCCGGGACGGCCTGCAAACAGGCTTCGAGGAGGTCACTGCGATCGAGGCGGGCGAGGCGGTGACGATCCGCAATGGCCAGCCGGTCGGCCGACACTATCAGTGGGATGTCGTGCGGCAGGCAAGCGAAGCACCCATCGACGATCTCGAGGAAGCCGTACAGCTGGCACGTGCAACGCTGCTGGGCTGTATTGGTGCGCTGGCCAGCCAGCATCGTCGCATCCAGCTTCAACTGTCCGGCGGGCTGGACTCCTCCATTGTCCTCGCCGGCCTGCTGCATGCGCCCTCCGCACCGGAGGTGACATGCGTCCACCACTATGATGCCGGCATTGGTGCCGACGAGCGCATGTTCGCACGCATGGCGGTTGCCGGCGCCCGTGAATCCTCCGGAAGAAACTGCGCGTTCGTCGAGTACCAGCGGCAGCCGCACTGCTCGCTGGAAGAGATCATGGATTTCCCGCGAACCGCCCGTCCTGCGCACTGCTCGGGCTACCTGCTGCATCGGCGCGACGTGGATTTCGACGCAGACACGGTGCAGTTCACCGGTGTCGGCGGCGATGCGGTCTTCCTGCGCTTCAAGGGCAATGCCGCTGCCATCGACTATGCGTGGCGGCGCGGGATCGACCGCGACTTTTTCCGTGTCGCGTTCGAAACCGCACAGTCGGGCGATTCGCTGTACGGGGTATTCAAGGATGCCTTTCTCCAGGGCGTGCTCAAAAAGCCTGGCCGCATCAACGGCCGCTGGGGCAACCCGTGCGAATGGGTGAAGGTGGATGCTTCCGAACAGGACGGCATGCCGCCCGCCTGGCTGCGGCATGCACGCACACAGGGGCACAGGCTCTCTCCACACAAGCTGGCGCATATCGGCCGGATGATCTTCCCGACCAGCGTGCTCGATCCCTTCGAGGGCGCCGGACGCTGGCATGGCGTATCACCGATCAGCGCACAGCCTGTGGTCGAACTGTTCGCCCGTCTGCCCCTGCATGTGCTGATGGCCGGTGCGGAAGACCGGACGATCGCACGTCGTGCACTGCAGGGTCTGCTCCCGCAGGCGCTGCTGTCACGCAAAGTGAAGTCCTACCTGGACGATCACTCGGTTGCCGTCACCCAGCAGCATCAGCCCTTCATCAGGAGCCTGCTGGTGGATGGCCTGCTGGCGCAGCGGGGCTACATCGACAGCGCATCGGCCGATGCAGGCATCCGCAGGGTCAGCCCGGATCACTCATCCCAGGTGTTGGGCATCTTCGGCCCGCAGGTCAACATCGAAGCCTGGCTCAGGCGCTGGATGGGTCCCCCCGGCGTGCCTGCGGCCGGGGTGGCCTAGGTACCCCGGCTCATTTCCTCAAGGTAGAGGCTCTCAAGATCATTCGCGGTGATCGTGCTGGCATCCAGTGTTCTGCGCAATCTGCCGGCCTGCATCAGCCCGATGGTCGTCGCCACTTCGCGGGCGCGGAACAGATCATGGGTAGCCATCAGGACCGCCGTGCCGCGGTCGCGTTGGCGCACGATCAGTTCGTGGAACTCGGCCGATGCGGCGGGGTCCAGGCCGGACGTAGGCTCATCAAGGAGCAACGCCTTGGCGTCCTTGATGATGGCCAGCGCAATACCCACCTTCTGGCGCATGCCCTTGGAGTAGAGACCCACGCGCCGCCCGAATGCCTCGGGTGCCAACCCGGCGGACCTGAGCGCTTCTTTCAGTCGCGCGGGCGAACGCTGCGCTACAGCAGCCAGGCGCGCGAAGTAATCCAGGTTTTCATAGCCGGTCAGTTCGTCATGAAGCGCCACATTTTCCGGGATGTACAACAGGCGCCTGCGCACCTCCTGTGGCCGCTGGCAGGCACTGAGCCCGTCAACCTCGGCGGACCCGGATGTGGGTTCGAGGAAGCCCAGGAACAGCTTGATCGTGGTCGACTTGCCAGCCCCGTTGGCACCCAGCAGGCAGAAGATCTCGCCAGGGCGCACCGTAAAGCTCACATCATCGAGCGCCCGATGCGTGCCGTGTTCCTTGACCAGATGCGTTGCAGTCAGCATGTGTGATGTGCCTCAGGGGATGGCCAGCCGACGCCGCATCGACCAGGCCGCGATCAGCAGGAGGAGGGTAGCGACAGCCAACACGGCCAGGTCGACCAGTACGCCGCGCTGCAGGACGCCGGCCGTTTCCTGGAACTGGAAACCGGTCAGGGCGTCGTACTCGGCCAGCGTCTGTGGCACGTCACGGTCAAGATAGTCCTTATGCAGCTGCCGGCGCGCCTGCCAGTACGCCAGGACCTGCTGCTGGAACGCCAGTGCCCGGTCAGCATCCGATCCGGCGAGGCGGTCCAATGCATCCTGCACCGCCACCGACGGCAGCAGCAGGCGGGCCCGGTCGAGTACCCGGCGCCGCGCATTCCCGGCCTCTGCATGCGCGTCGATCAAGGGTGCGATCGCTCGATCGGCCCGGACCAGATCGGCATAGGCCACGCGTACGGCATCAGCAATGCGTGGCGGTGGTGAGCGCATGGCGGGTGGCTCTGCCGCGTGGCGCCGCTGCTGCTGTCGGGCAGTGTCGGCCAGCTGCGCCTTCAGCTCGGTCGCCAGCTGCATCTGTGAGGGCGGTGGAACCATCAGGTTCACCGCTGCCAGGACCAGCGACGGGGCCATGACCACGATCAGCAGCCACAATGCGCCGGCGGCGATGGCGGCCTCGGTGGTGCGCCGGGCGAAGCAGCCGATAAGCACCGCCAGCATCAGCCAGAAACTGCCGTAGGCGAGCACGACCAAGGCAAGCACCGCCAGGCTGGCAGGGCGTGTTGCTCCCGAGCCGGCGGCAACGGCGATGATGATGGCCAGGGCAGGCAGCAGCACGATGGCGCCGCGGGCCGATGCCTTCACCGCGATCAGCCGCCCCGCCGCGATGGGCTGTGACAACACCAGCGCTGTGATGCCGCGCTCGCGTTCGCGTGACCAGAGATCGAAGGTGGCTGCCAGGATGACCAATGGCAGCAGGAATACGATGACGAACGCCAGGTCAAATCGGCCGGCGGCCTGCGCTGCGGGATTGCCGATGTCGGACCACACATGCCTGAGCAGCTGGGTACGGTCACCCAGCGCAACCACGTCGGCGGTGTAGGGGTAGGCTTCCGCCTGTCCAATCGACACTGCCGCCATCGGGCCGGGAGGGAGCACCGGCTGGACGCGGGGCAGTACCGACGGCGCCTTGCCAACGAACCCCCGGCTGCGGTCCCTGGCGTCCTGTTCTTCCACCTTGATCAGGGCGATGGCTGCCTCGCGCTGCCCGACCCAGGCGCTGCCATTCCATGCAGCGTAGGCCGCCAGCACCAGCAGCAGGCCAAGCAGCACCGGCAACGCGCGGTCACGCAGCAGGCGACGGATTTCATGCCCTGCAATCGACAGGCTGCTCATGGGGCACTCCCAAGGTGCCGTGCCGAAGTGAACACCAGCCCGAGCGCCAGCAGCATCCAGGCCAGCAGAATGGCGAAATTCACCGCCTGCGCCGAGGCGATGTGGCCCAGCGGCGGCTGCCGCGGGTTGTACACCACTGAACGGGTAAGGGTCGCAATATCGGCCAGATGCTTGCTGCCGTTGGCGGCCTTGTGCAGCTTCACTTCCAGGTTGAGTGCCTGGATCAACCGGTAGCGATAGTCTTCGACCCCGCGCAGGAATGCCAGATGTGCAGGGAAATCGGTGCGCGCCAGCGCCCGTGACATGGCCTGCAGGGCGAGGGTGGGGGACACCGCCGTGAAGGCCCGCTGCGTGATCTCCTGCCGCTGGTAGGTGGCGTAGATGCGTTCGAAGTGGCGGTTGTAGGTATCGCTTGAATTCGCCTCGGCAAACTCCAGCGCTACGCCGCGGAAATTGATCGGCAGGTAGTCCACATGCTTCACCTGGTAGCGCGCCAGCATCTGCGCTCTCAGCGCATCCAGTCGTTTGTCCGCCGGGTCATGCCCATCAGCACCGTTCTCCGCGTCCTCGATGACCGCCGCACGGAACGAGGGTGCCGAAGGCGTCGGATCCAGCGATTCGGCCAGTGCGGGGGCCACCCGTGGCGCGAGCAGGGTGGCCACCACCCAGAAGCCGAGCAGCACCACCAGCGACGTGCGCGCCGCGCTGAAGCGCGCCGAGACACCGATGGTGATGGCGCAGAACAGCAGGAGATAGACTGCATAAACCACGACCATCGCGACGAGCGCCATGATGTCGGCCACGCCGAGGTTGTGTCCGGCCATCCCCGGGAGGCTGACGGCCAGCAGGGCGAGCATCAGCAGCAGCGATGCCGTCACCAGCGCGATCAGTCTGCCGCCGATCAGCACATGGGCCGATGCACCACTGCCGAGCTCCTGGCGGAGGGTTTCGCGGGCGACATCGCCGGAGAGGCTGGCGAACCCGGCAAGGATGATGAGCAGTGGCGCCACGACCTGCAGTGCCCATGCCGCAGAGAATCCCTCGAACCGGCTGAGCGCGGTACCGGCGTCGATGGGGCGGTGCCGGGCGGGGTTCTGCGCATGGCCTTCGATGAACACGGACGTGCCGATGAAATCGGTGATGCCCGGGTCAAGCGCCGCCAGCGGCCGCACCGGCGCGGGGATGGCGCGGCCCACGTGCGCGGCGGCATGCGGATCGATCGTGCCCTGGCTGTCCCACAGCCCCGCTTCCTGCTCCGCTACGATCTGGCGTTCCTGGGCCTGCTGGGCCAGCCGTGCCGCACCGGTCGTAACCGACGCCCCAGCGAGCACCAACAGGGCCAGCGCCAGCCAGAGCAGGCGCCGTTCGCGCCACATCAACTTCAGCTGTGTCGCGGCAACGGCCAGCATCTGGCGCAGGGCCAATGCGGGTCGGGAGAAGGCGGGGCAGGCATCGCTCATGGCGGCAGCCTCACCAGCGATGGGTGAGTGTCATGGACAGGAAGCGGCCGAGCGCCGTTGCATTGGTGGGGTCGAAACCAGTATTGATGCTGTTGACGATGAAGGGCGGATTCCTGTCCAACAGGTTCTGTACGTTGAAGGCCAGCGAGGTGCCTTGTCCGGCGCCGGCAGAGCCGCTGAAGTCATACCTGAGATTGAGGTCGATCGTCGTCCACGAACTGACATGAGGGTCGGACCGGTTGGCCGGATCGCGATAGCTGTCGATGTAGTTCACGAACAGCCCGCCCGCCGTCTGCCGGTGGCTCACGGCCAAGCCACCGCGGACCTTCAGGTCGACCGGGAAGTACACCATGTTCACGGCGTCCACCTCGGGCGAAGTGGTGGTCACGCGGCGTTTGGCGTCGATGATGTACTGGCCGCCGAGGTTCAACGCAATGTGGGTCTGCCCGACGTCGACATCGTAGGAGGCGCTGAAATCAACGCCGCGTTGCGAAGTGAATGCGTTGTTGCGGAAGCGGTTGTCGAGGATGACCTCGCTGCTGGCCTCATCGGTTCCGGGGGGCAGGGCGTACGGGCCCACCCGCGATACGAACAGGCCCAGACCCGAGATGCCGAGCTGGCGCGCCTGCTGGATCTGCTGCGGCGTCGGGTTGACAGTCAACAGGTCTGCATAGGGGGCGGTGGACTGCAGGAACAGCGACGGGAAGCTGCCGCCGAAACCACTGCCGATCCGGTCGGCATACTCGATGTGATAGTAGTTCGCGTCGATCTTGAGGCCCGGCAGGGACGGCGGCGCGAACGAGAAGCCGCCGGTCCAGGTCTTGGCACGTTCAGGCCCGAGATCCGGGTTGCCGTTGGAGAGCATCATCAGCACCGTGCTTCCGTTGGCCGCATTCGGGTTGGGCACCTTGGCCACCACCACGGTGTTGTTCAGCTGCATGTCCTGGTACACCGGCGCCCGGTAGGAACGGCCGTAGCTGGTGCGCAATGAAAGTCCTTCCGTCGCTTCCCACAGCAGGCCCAACTTGGGATTGAGGGTGGAACCGAAATCGCTGTAGTCGTCGTAGCGTGCGGCAGCGCTCAGCGATAGACGGCGAATGCCGGGCTTGCCTGCCAGCAGCGGAATGTTGAGCTCAGCGAAGGCGGACTGGATCGTGCGGTGCAGATCCAGCGGCTTCTCAAGGCCACGATGATCGAGCAGTTCATAGCCATCGCGGCGGTAGCCCGCACCGAACGCCGCGCGTATGCCGCCAGCCGGAAGGCTGAACAGTTCGCCGTCGGCGATCACTTCCAGGTAGCGCGATTCAGAATTCGTCTCCGTCGGCGGCGCAGTGCTGGCGGAACTGCCGGTGATGGTGGTTCTCTCGTAGGTGACGTCGCTCCTGCCGAATCCGGAATTCAGACGCGCCTGCCATTGGCGCGGAAGCTCCAGGGTAAGGCCGGCGAACACATCGAACTGCCGCGTGTTCGGGAACAGGCGGGTCTCGTCGGCGGTCCCGGAAATGGTGGTGTCCATGTCGCGCTTGGCGAACGAGCCGGTCAGGTTGAGTGTCAGCACATCGCTGAGCTCCTGCACGCCGTCCAGATACAGGCTGTGCCGCTTCGAGCCGGGGTAGATGTCGTAGGGCTTGACCGTGACGTTCCTGGAAAAGTCCTTGTCGACTGCAGCGAGGTTGGCCTGCTTCAGGAACTCGTAGCTGGCCATCAGATGACCCCCATCCCAGGACCAGCCGGCGGACTGTGATGCCTGGTACTCATCCATGTTGCCGCTGGTGACGCTGCCATAGCGCAACGAGGTCTCGTAGCCTGTGAAATCCCGGCGCAGGACGATGTTGACCACACCACCGACGGCATCGGTGCCGTAGATGGCGGAGGCACCATCGGTGAGGATCTCCACGCGCTCGATGGCGCTCAGCGGGATCAGCGAGATGTCCACGTACTGATAGCGGTTCGAGGAGGTCACGCGGTGGCCGTTGACCAACGTCAGCGTGGTGCCGGTGCCGAGGCCACGCAGATTGATGGCCGTACCCTGGCCGAAGTTGTTGCCGGTATCGCGATCGACACCGAGGTTGCCGACATTGGCGCCGTTGGCACCGCCACCGAAGTTCTGCGGCAACTTCTCGAAAAGTTGCTGCAACGAGGCCACCCCGGTTCGATCAATGGCCTCCCTGTCGATCACGATGACCGGGGAGGCGCCACCGCCGATGGCATCGCGGATGTTGCTGCCAATGACCATCACCTTGTCCAGCGTGGCGGTATCGGATCGACGGTCGCTCGGGGCAGGGCGGGCCGAACCACTGGCCTCCTGCGCCATCGCCGGCGCGTTGAGCTGCAGTGCAGCGGCCAGGCTGGCGACCACCAGCGCCTTCGGCCTGGCGGTGGATGCGTTATTCGTGCCCCGGTCCATCGATCTCATCGGATGTTGGTCTGCGACGCGAGCCATCGCGCCTTCAATAGATATGTTATAGCATATCATTCATAATGCGCGACGGCCCCGGTCGCCCTGAGGGGAGAGGGCAGTCGCTCCGCCACACGGGAGTCATTTCACCGATACTGGACCGACGCTGATGAGAACGTTCGCGCTGCCTCCGCCGGTCACCGAGATCCTCGCCGCGTTCTGGAAGGCGGACCGCAGGCTGCTGCTGTTGATTGCCGCCATCGTCGTGCTTTCCAGTCTGGCCACGGTGGCGGCGCCGTATCTGTTCTCGCGCTTGATCGACCGCATCAGCACGGAGGGCCTCCGGGAACTGGCGGGATGGTTCCTGCTCTACGCACTGATGCTCGGGGCTGCCAGCGTCCTGCAGAACACCGTGCAATACCTGTCGTTCCTCAGTGGGGAAAACCTGGGCTACGTCACCAGCACCCGCTACTTCGAGCGCCTGTTGAAGAAGGCCCACAGCTTCTTCCTGGATTACAATGCAGCCGAACTGCAGGTGGCCGGGGAGAAGGGCCGCAACGCGTTGAAGATCGTGGTGCAGCTGGGCCTGGTCGTGTTCATTCCCAGCGCACTGCAGATCCTGCTGACCCTTGTGACACTGGGCGCATTGATCAACCTGCAGGTGGTGGCGATCGTGCTGGGCTACGGTTCTGTTGCCATCACGCTCTCGGCCATCGCCACCCGGCGTGCACGGATCCATCGCGAGGCGGCTGTCGAGGCGAGCCAGCAGAATGCGCGCTTCGTCGGCAATGCGATGAACGCGATGGAGACGTTGCGGCAGTTCGGCGGCAGTGCGTGGATGATCCAGCGCTTCGACCACAAGGCCCAAGAGGTCCGCGACAGCTGGCGCGCCTATGTGCTGCAGCGGATCGGCTTCATCGCGCTGCTGGGCATCGGCCTGGCGGCCGAGTTCATCGTCACCTTCGCAATGCTGCTCCCACGCCACCAGAGCGGTGCACTGAGTGTCGGCGACATCGTCCTGTTCAATCTGCTGCTGCTGCAGCTCAATATGCCCTTTGAAATGATCGCGCGCTCGATCGATGACGTTGCCCGCTCCTGGTCCATGCTGGCGCCGCTGTCGGCCTTGTGGGCGGCACCCGAAGAACAGCAGGCAGCGGACGCCGGCCGATTCGAGGGAGAATGCGGCCGGATCGAGTTTCAGCATGTCAGCCATCGCTATGGCAATGGCCGCGGCATCGACAATGCGTCCTTCCACGCCGGACGGGGGGGTATCAACTTCCTGATGGGGGAAACCGGGGCAGGGAAGTCCACGCTGTTCAAACTGGCACTGAAGTCGATTGAGCCCCAGGCTGGCCGGATCCTGGTTGATGGCGCCGACCTGGCCCACATCGACCGTGCCGCGTGGCATGCCGCCGTCGCCGTCGTTCCCCAGGATGTCATCCTGCTCAACGAGAGCCTGGCCGACAACATCCTGCTGGGGCGCCCGCGCGACGATACCCGGTTGCGCCAAGCCACCCACAAGGCGTCGATCCTGGCCTTGATCGACGCGCTGCCCGAAGGCTTTGAAACCACGGTGGGTGAGCGCGGCCTGAAACTCTCCGGCGGCGAACGGCAACGCATCGCCATCGCGCGTGCGCTCTATGGGGAACCCGCGATCCTGCTTCTGGATGAAGCCAGTTCGGCGCTGGATGAAGCTACGGAGCGCGAGATCATTGCCTACATCCGCGAATTGGCCAATGAGGTGACTGTATTGGCCATCACCCATCGATGGAGCGTTGTGACCGCAGCCGACCAGGTCATCGATCTCACGGGTGATCGCAGTCGGCTTTCGCCATCGGCACAGTGCCGCGCGAAAGTGGCTACAGGGCTGCCACGCCTTTTCTAGCCCATGTCCGAGCGGCCATGAGCGCCGGGAAAATGACTCTGGACGCTCAACATCAGAGCCTCTTTGTCCGCCTGCTGTTGCGCGAAGTCAGATTTGTCCGTTTGGCCTCCCTCTGCTGCTACCTTTCTAGTCAGCCCCAAGCCGGCGCGCACCCAATGTGCTGTGGAACGCTCTTTACTCGGACACCCGGCAGGGAGGGCGATTAGGGATGTTTATCGGGGGTGGGGCAGGCACCCTTTCCTTTCCTCAAGCGGACGCTCTGGCGCGAGCAGGCGGCAGGCTTTAGGTCGCAATTGGCCGGCGAACCTGCTGACTGGTTGCATTGCCCGTTGATGCATTGTGCATTGAGTGAGAGTCTACGCTGCAGTTACCTCAGGCCTCAAACGGATGATCGAATCAACTTATTGGCGGCAAGAGCTGCGCGCAGAACTGATGTGGCTGAAGCGGCACCGCAAATATCGCAGATGGTCAGAGAAGCAGCTAGTTCTGTTTGAGCGCCGTCTAATGCTAGTGGCGTTCCAGGTCCGCTCCTTACTTGAGCGTCCCAAGGTCAATGATGATGCTCGCAGCGTTCGACTGCGTGCAATTCGCTACAAGAAGATCGGGAACAAACCATTCACACTTGTAGGCACAGGATTTTCGGAGGATCGATTCGACATTGCAAACCCAGAGACTACTGAGCTGAGCGCTCCCGATGTTTGCAACCAGCTCATTCACTACTACTGGATGCAGACATGCTCAGAGGGAACCGCGTTCAAGAGCATGCTCGTCTTCTCCGACTACATGCGCCATAAGTGGGCTTACGAATTCTTGATCGAAGACCTAATAGGCATCTTCAGCGTATTCGCCGATGAATCGTCTGCGGCTACCAGTATCAGCTTTGAGTGGAACGATAGAAAGCAAGACTACGTGACTCAGGATGCTCGCTGAGAGCTAATGACGCGGGCACCTAGCTATTGCTTCTGCGCCCCTGGAAGACGACAGGCCTTGGCCGGGCGGGGAGGACTGGCGGGGCAGGGGATTAGGCAAATTTATCGGGGGTAGGTAAGGGCAACTCCCGACCCGTTCAGCACTAGCCTGGGGTGGCGGGCGGCAAGGTCAGCATCTATTGGAGTGCCAGTCTTGTTCTCGGGACGCATCGAACTAATACAGAATGTCGTCCGGTAGCGCCTGTGGACTTCCACTCCTCTCCTCAAGAAACTTTGCGCCGATGGCTTTGAAGCGCTGCTCGCATTCGTTCGGGAGCTCAATCAGTTCATTAGTTAGGTCCCTTTTAACGCTGTACTCCAGGCCGATTAGACTCATCCGTGCCGCATTTTCCTCCCATCCCTCCTGGAATACAGGTGTCTGGCCTCTTGCGGCGTACTCGCGCCGAATTTTATCCATCTGTCGCTTTGCTTCTTCGCTTGCTTCTTTTCCAGCATTCGCCAGAGCGAGTAGGTATTTCTCTTTCATTGTTGCGAAATTGGGGCGTTCGCATTGAAATTTAGCACCCTCCTTTTCAAATTGATCTGCAAATTCGTTAGCCATCTCAACCGTGTAGTGCGGACTGCGCAACGCCCTGATGTGATCGCCAGTTAACTTCACGAGCGTCTTGTAGTCGGGCCAATTTTTCTCGTATAGCTCGATGTCTCGAACAATACTCTGAGCCGCTGTTTGCTTTTCCGCCGCTGAATTTGCGGAATCAGCAGCATTATTTATATGCTTGTAGATTAACGTTCTTCCAGTGTCCGCACGAAGAATTTGCCAGCTTGCCTCTTCTGAAAAGATTCTCCATCTTGCGTCTGTTAGGCCTTTCTGGGCGGACTTTGTTGAGAGCTGCGCGGCCTGCTCCTTGGCTTGTGCGGCTATTGCTTCAGCATGTGCTCGTCTTGACTCGATCTCGAGCGCGTTTCGCTCCTGCTCCAGCCTGCTTAGTTCTTGCCTCTGGCCGGACAGGGTGCTGTTCAACTTTTCCATTGTGCGTCTGCCGTGCTCAATGTCTGCCACTGTTTTCTTTCGATCTTGCTCGAGGCCTGCCACTTGCTCTGCAAGTAGCTCCTTCTGCTGGGTAGGGATTACTGTGTTTTTGAACGTTAGCCACAGAACAACCACAGTCACTAGTTGTATGAAAATAGACGCGAGGTTAAGCCAACGGTCGCTATGGCCGACAGTTGTTTTGGCCGAAGCATCTAGGTCGGCATCAGGAAGCGCTGCTGGTTGTTTTGAGTCGACCGAACCGCGAGGTACCAGCAGACCCAGTTCTGTGCGTATGTACTGTTCGTCCCGCATGCGTCTTATGCCCCCCCCAGGTCACTGGGCAAATTATGAACTAAGGACGCCTCTAAGGGGCGCCCGAGAACCCCTGATTGCCGGCATTCTAGTTCCACCATCATCAAAGGTATGAGCCAATGATTAGCGTGTCTGCCTGGGCCGGACACGAAGCCAAGCGCCAGCGATTGCGGTGGTAGCCTCCATAGGTCCTTAGCGGTACCGGAAACGAAGGGGCTATCGAGAGCGCCGCTAAGGGCCCTCTCCGCGCAAGCCCCAAGTCCCGCAGTTAGCTCCTCCGCGGCCAGCGGCGATAGGACTTTGGGCCAGAGCGAGCCACCAGCCCCCAACTGCCCGCTCTGTAGGTCGAAGGCTGCTGAGAGGTTGGCAATTTCCTCAGCACCACAGTAGTTCGCGGCAGCGGGGCGGAAGCCTCCGTAAGCCTGAGCCGTAGATAGCAGTCCGGCGACAAGAATTTCTCCGGACGGCCTGTCGATTGACAGCGCCCAACTCAGCACCGGGCGAACCAGCTTTGACTACCCAATAGGCTTTGATCGCCTACCGAGATCTACCGAAGCCAGCTTTGCCTTATCAATCTGAAACCCGATGTTCGAGTGGCTGGCTCGCACTCGTCGGTCTGTGAGCCATCTACCAAGCGCGCGATGGCCACTAGGATTGCGTCGGTTAGTGGCGGGCGGTTCGATATGGGACGGGTTTGCCAATCGAGGCTGTTACCGGGGAATCAGTCCGGCGCGTTCGCCCGGCTTTGCGGCGTCGCCTGCGAACCACTGATAGTGGACTTTTTCGGCTACGTCTTGGGGCGGCTCTTTGTTCTCGACGATGACAACCTGAATTCCATCATCGAGGCCCGCCATCGATTCCCAGAAGGAGGCCTCGATTCCGGGGTCAACTGGGCCATCACCAGTAGAACTGGACTTCCCTTTTTTGTAGCTCGTCAGCGGTGAGTCAATTATCACCATGCCGGGGTGGGGCGTGCCTTTACTCCTGCAGTACCGAAGAAGCCCTATCGCGAAAGCTGCATAGAGGACCGCGCGAACGCCCTTGCCGTGCGATTGGCGAGATTGACCATCCACAACAATGTCATACTCCTTCTGGTCGAAATCTACTCGTCCCGGACCCTTCCAGCTCCACTCGCCCAAGATGGCCTCAATCTCGGAGCAGAGGTCTCGCAGTGCCTTTGCGGGCAACTGTTGCCACGTTTCCTTCTCTTCCTTCGTGTCCAGCGCGGTCTCGATCTGTCGCTTGAGCTCGCTGAGGTTGCGAATCTGATCACGCTCGCTATTGGCGCGCTCAAGCTCAATTCTATGACTGACCAGGTCGTCGAGACGGGCGGCGACTTCGGTGAAGGACGGAATTATTACCTGAGTAAGCCTATCTTCAATTCGCGATAGGTTTGCTTTAGCCGCAGCGGCTTGCATGGCCTGCTCTTGCATGCGTGAAGTGACGGCCTCAATAGTCTCCGCCAAGTCCGCGCGATGCCCGAGAATCTTTCCTGCCTCCGCCCGCGCTGACTGGTGGACACTCTCCGCAGATGCTTCAGCGGAGTGTTCATGAGCGCCGTCCATGACCTGATCGCAAAGAGGGCAACGCGTATCCTGCAACTCCTTGAAGTAGTGAGCGCCCTCGGCTACGAAGTCAAGGCGCTCCAAGTCCGAGGCATAGCGGCCATCAAGCAAGTGGTACCGCGACAGTAGTTCTTTCAAAGCAATGACTTGGTACTCAGCTCGGTTCAGCTCTGCGGTGGACGCCTCTCGCTCTAAATAGAGATTTGTCCGCTCGTCGGTGATCAACGTGAGGTGGTCACTAATGCTGTTAATCGCTTCGTGAATCTCTTCGGAAGCCAAGGGCGACGCAAACTGGCGTCTTGCCGCGCGCTCTTCAAGAGGCGCCAGAAGTTCCGTGATAACGCCAAGTTGCGCAGTAGAGCGCGCCTTTACAAGCACCTGTTCTTCGCTGGTTACAATTCCCTCGTCATCCTTCCCGGAAAGCATGAAAGAGAAAGTGCGCTTGTGTGCGGTCTCACTAAATCCACTCTTCCCAAGTACCGGCGAGCGCTCATCAATAACAGCGATCTCGTCAATTAAGAGCACCGGAAGAAACATCCGCATAGAGAGACGCTGAGTCGCCCCGCGGTTATTCTTGCGGAGCACCGCCTCAGAGATCCCCGCAAAAGGAAAGAGGACAGCCGAGATGTCTTTGATGCCTTTACCCTTCCCACGCTTGGAGGTCACGACCTCGGGCTGGGTTGCGCTCATGGATTCGAACTTGGATCGGTAGACGGCGATCTTTCCTCCAGCCAAGTGGCGCTTGAGCGTCAGGAATTCTCCGGCCGAGTTCTCTAGCTCGACGAAAATATCCGAATACACTTCGGCCTCGGGGATTCGCTTCCGTAGTTCATCTGCGCCGAAGACGTAGTCAATGCAGTGAAGCAGGTAGCTCTTTCCGGTGTCGGACTCGCCCGCAAGAATGTTCCCGCCCGGTTCGAAGGTTTCCATGGCATCCATAACACCGGCGCCACGCAATACGAGCTTTCGTAATTGAAACATCGCTTTACAACTCCAGATCGCGTAGCGCAGTAAGCCGCTCAAACTCGGCTCCCCATTTGCCCACATTGGCCGACATAAAGGCGTTTAGCTCTTCGTCTGAATCGCTTCCGAAGTTCGATACGATCCATTCTGCTCTGTAGCGAAGTGCTGTGGCGTAGTCGGACTTGAGCAGGCCAACAAAAGCTGCCGTTAGCGCCGTTGCTCTATACATGATTCCCGTACGATCGAAGCTTTTCATGAGCAACTCACGGCTGAACATCTGATTCAATCCGGCGCGCACCAGGTCACGTTTAACCAGAAGCTCTGTTCCACGAAGAGGCACAGCTGGATGCAGGCTGGGCGGGCCATGAGGTATGTCGCCGGAGTGAACAAGGAGATAGTCATATGAAACGAGCCGTTGGAGATCTAACGTTGCTCCATTGGTGGCATTCAGAACAAATAGCGTTCGAAGGCCGCACTCCAAGGGCGTGTTGAAAGGGCGCGGAGGTCGTGGTGAGGTTGTGTCATTGTTCATCATGTGACGCACCACTTCAGAATGCCCTCATTGGCCATCTGGTGACACATGCCCTCGCGGTCCTTCGCTTGCACATGAGGGGCCAACACGTGCCCACCGAGCTGTAGCGACTGGGCCGCCTTCACAGTGTCTTTGAGGCGATTCAATCCGGTTTGACCGGTTGTCGTGTATGTGTAGTACAGGCCCTCCCGGAACTCGCCGAGCAGAGTTTCAAAGAACGCTGGATCGGCCATCTGATCTCGGGCCAGCTCTTTAAGGCCCTCAGCGCAGTAAAAAGTAATACGAGAGCGCTCAAAAATGCCCTTGTAAGAGGATACATGTATGAAGTCGCTGGGGGCGCTGATAGTTACTTCCATCGCCTCCCCAATAACTTCGAACAACTGGGTGATATAGCCGGACTCTGTTGGCGCAACCGATGAAGGGGGCTCCGGCGGAGGCGGCCTTTCTATCAGCGGCGCACCGAATACGGTCAGGTGGTACCTGGTTTGAGCATGCTCGGAGATGAGCTCAAGCGGCTGCTTCGCTTTGAAAATGCTGAAGTCAAACGAGGCAATGTGGCATTTCATCTCCTTAGTGAGAGCCACTATTGCCTTGGATGTAATCGCCCCCGCGCAGTGTTTGCCCCAGTTCTCAGTTACGAAATCGCGCAGCTTCTTTGGATCATCCAAGAGATCCTGAAGAGTAGAAGTCGTGCCCTTATGAGTGACAAACCAATACTCTTCAGGCGATGTGTAGTCGCCTTGGAGCGTGTAATAGAGAACCTTGGCGATCTCACCCGCCGCGACGCCGGGGCCCAGACGGTCGCCGTAGTGCTTGCACTGATATAGCTTCCAGCGGCGCGGCTCTGTCCCCGAGGGATCAAGCCACACGACTACGTCCCTCCCCTTGTCGCCGGCACCGCCGCGCTGCTGAGCTTCAGCGACCTCAACTTGCGTCGAGAGGTAGTCAGATGCCCACTCAAGCGTGAAGCGCTCGAAATCTGCCGCGCTGAACTGAGCCAGCCGATCCAGCGGCTGCACGGGTAGTCCCGCCCCCACGCCAAGAAGGCGTGCATTCGCATTAGGCCAAGGGGTCGGCGCCGGTAGCGCTGATAGCGGCGCACCGGCTCCCTTGCCTGGTTTACTTGTGGCCACGCCCCCTCCCTTGGCGGTAGTACAGGTCCAGCAGCCACAGGATAAGCCATTGGAGGTGGAGCGGCGCGCATCGATTAACGCGCGCCCGTAGCCCGCTCTGGGCCGTCAATCTTCCAGTAGGCGAGCAGCGGGATTTGCCGTAGCACCGCCCGTCTGGAAATACCCGATCACACTCGATACCAACCGGTGCTCCGTCAGCTGCATGATCGCCGGCAATGCCACGCCCTGACGACTAGCCTCGGTCACGAACCCCGACCGCAGACTGTGCCCGCCAAAATCCCCCTCCAGCCCGGCCAAGCGCGCTCGCCGCTGCACGATCTCGCCCACAGCGGCCGGGGACAGGGCAGGGCCCACCCGCTGTTTCCATAGCCGCCGGAAGATGGCTCCCTCGGTGATGCCCGCCGCTTCCAACCAATCCTGCAGGGCGAGGGCGGCCCGATCGAGCACCGGCTTGTCCGGCGTCGAGGAGGCCGTAACCCCGGTCTGCTGAGTCTTGCTGTGCTCCAGTCGGTAGATATAGCCCGCCTCGCCAATACGGCGCAGGTCGCGCAGGTCGGCCGCAGCGATCTCGCTACGCCGGCGGCCGCCACTGGCAAACCCGAAGCAGAGTAGGGCGCGATCGCGGATTCCTTCCAGGCTGTCGTCGCAGGTATCCAACATGGCCTCCAACTCGGACAGGGTGATCGCAGTCTTCTTGCGTGGGCGTTCGCCGCGCTTGACCGCGGCCCGCGCCGCGCGACTGAGCACGGTGCGGATTGCCGGCTGCTCGCAGGGGTTAGCCACTCGCTTGAGGCGGTGCGCGGTGGACAGCACAGCAACGCGATGGCGCACGGTGGCCAAGGTCCACGGGCCGGCCTTGGCTTTGAGGCCAGCGGCCACCAAGGCCTGGTCGACAGCTGGGGGAAGTTCCCAGGCCAATTCGCCGTCGGTCGAGCGGCGCTGTACGTGATCGACTACGAACTGGAGCACGATGGCTTCGGGTACCGGCAAGGCCAACTCGATGCCGTAGCGCGCCGCGTGCCAGCCAGCCCAGTAGCGCAGGGCGCTGGTGTAGCTGCGGGTCGTGTTCTCGGCTGCCGCTTCGGCGAGCAGCTCGCGGACCGCATCGGCAGCCTGTTGGGCCAGCTGTTCGGGCAGTTCCAGGCGGGTGGCTGTCGCGGCAAGTGCGGGGATTGTAGAAATTTCTTTCATACTATGACCCGCTGGCTGGAGACATGGTGGAATCGACTTGGCACGCGTCTGCAGTCAGCGCGTCCGGACCTAGAAGATGCGCCAGCGGTATTGGCAGAACTTGCCGGGCAATGGTGGGAGCTGGCGCTGAAGCATGCCCAGGAGGCTGCCCGTCGAGAGCTTGCATCGTCCGAGCAGGCTCTGGCTGCCGAGCGTGAAGCGCTGGAGGCCAGTTCCCGACTTGTGACTGAAGAGCTGGCGCGAATGTAGTGCAGAGCGTGACCTTGCTATCACCGACGAGAGAATTGCAGCGACCCAAGCTTCAGAGCTACAGCACCTGGTCGACCAGCTTCAGCTACAGATCTCGGAACTTGCAGAGCAGCGCGACCTCGAGCGCCGAAGAGCCGACCGAACCGAGACAGCGAGACAGCAACTCGACGCCCGGCTTAACGAGGTCTTAGAGACGGCGAAATCTGAGCGGGAGGACTGGACCGAGTACGTCAGATCTGTCGAGAATCGAGCGCTCAGCGATGTTGATCGAGCCCGCCAAGAGATGAAGGATCTCCAGGTGCAGCAAAGCAAGGCATCCGAACAACACAGGGCCCTTGAGAAGCAGCTGCGTCAGGACATCCAGGCCGCCCAATCGGCGGCCGCCACGGCCAGTCAGTCTGCCGATATCCTGCGCGGCAGATGTGACGCGCTCGAGGGGCAACTTTCAGGGCTTCGAGATTTGCCAGCTCAGCTGGAAGTGGCGCTGAAGCGATCCAAAGGAGTTCGCATCGCTGCTGATGTTAGGCAGAAACGCAAGCGGTCGAAGCAATGACCGCCTGGCTGCAGATGAGTACGCAAGCGTATGGACATTTAACTATTGCGAGGATGGACATCTTCTTCTGAAAACAACACTCATATTCGCCGCACACTTCATTTCGCATAATGTATATTATGTTCAGAGCGCCTGGGCCGTCAGGGGATCTCTCGACCCCACCGGTCCCATAGCCCAACCATGGCCTTGGCACCTGGTAGCCACCGATGCTTCGACAAGGCCACGGTCGCAGCAACGCGCTGGCCAGGCTATCGCATCAACGACCACCTGGCAGGCGCTTTGCGTAACGCGTTACGCAACCGCCCATCATGCCGCCACCAGCAGTCCTCAACGCCCAGCATCCGAAACCGCACCAGCCGCCTGCGCGATTTCCAGCTTCCTCACGTCGGCCACGGGCACCAGAATCGTCGTTTTCCTGGCCGGGTCCCACAGCACATAGGAATCACCCAGGCGTCCAACCAGATTGACGCCGCCCAGCGTTTCGCCGCTGATGCTCACCACAGACAGAAACCTGGCGCCACCCTGCAGGATGGCGCGTGCGCGTGATTCACCCAGCCAGGCGGAGGCAATGGACCGGTCCACCAGATCACCGCCACCAGGCCCACCAGCACCAGGCTTGGCAGCAGCCACGGAAGCACCTTGCGCTCGGAACTGACCGCGCTCATCCGGTTTTCGATCCAGCCACCCAACAGCGCGCCCAGCGCCATCAGGACCAGCACGATGCCGATACTGGCCAGCCCGGCCAGCGCCACTTCGCTCACGGCCGCAAACTGGAACGGATCAAGCCCGAATGCGCCCCAGTAGCCGCACAGATAGAGGCCGCCCTGTATCAGGCCAAACGTCACCAACACCGAACCCAGGCCGGTCCTGTGCGCGCCCCATGTGCATCACCGCCTCCGTTGCAGACATGCGCCAGATACTCGCACGCCGCGCCTCATGGCGCCCGGGCAGGCGCCATGCCCCAACGGCTTCAGATGCGCGTGGTCGCCATGAACCGCTCGCGGTCCTGTTGCGTGCGCCGGCGGATCTCTTCCAGCGCCTGGCTCTCGGTGGCTTCCAGCATGGCCTCGAACAGGCGCTGGAAATGGTGGCGCATGGCATTGCGCGCGGCCACGGGATCGCGCGCGCGCAGCGCCTCGAAGATGGCCATGTGCTCATCGGCACGGCTGGCGCCGTCATCATGGCAGACCCGCGCATAGACTTCGGTCACGCGCGGCAGCTCGCTGCGCATGCGCCAGATCTGCTGGATGAAATACTCCACCACCGGATTGCCGGAAAGGCGCGCGATGGTCAGGTGGAAGCGGCGGTCGTAGTCGCCGGCTTCGTCGTCGGTCAGGTCGCGGCGGCACAGCGCCTTGGCCAGTACCTGCAGTTCGGCGATGCCGGCATCGTCCAGGTTGCTGGCAGCCAAGGCCGCCGCTTCTGCTTCAAACACGGCACGGGCGGCGGTCAGATCGAACGCACTGACATCCGGCAGGCCACCGGCAGCCTGGCTCGGCCGCGGCTTCACATGCACGCCCGAGCCGATGCGGATGGCGATCCAGCCCTGGGCTTCCAGGGCAATCTCGGCCTCGCGGATGGTCACCCGGCTGACCCCGAAACGCTCGGCCAGCTCGCGCTCGCCCGGCAGCCGCGAGCCCGGCGGGAACTCGCCGTCCTCGATCATCTTGCGAAGCTTGGCGGCGATGGTCTGGTAAAGGCGGTTGGCGGACATGCGGCTGACCCTGGTCGGTTCCCTCCGGCGCCCTTCCCTGCCACCGTGGCCGGCGAGGGTCCGGTTGGAGCGACGGCGCGACCTGTGGCCGCGCCGCCCTGTTCAGAACTTGTATCGTACACCGAAATACGCACGCCGGCCGTAGGTCACCACTTCGCGGAAATTGCCGTAAAGCGGCTGGTAGGCCACGCGCGGTTCGTTGGTCAGGTTCATCAGCTCCAACGACAGCGAGAGCCGCTTGCTGACCCGGTAGCGCATGCGCAGGTCCACGCTGGTGTTGTCGTCGTAGTAGCGGTTCTGCTGCGCGGTATTGCCGGTGAAATCCTGGTAATAGTGCGAGCGGAACTTGCCGATGGCCTGGATGTTGAAGCGCCCGATATCCCAGTAGATCGAGCCGGACAGCACATGCCGCGAGAACCCGCTCAGCCCGGCTGGCGGCACGATGGCCGGGATGATGGCGCCGTTGGCGGCCAGCTGTTCGCCCAGCCGCGAATCCTGCGTTTCATAATCCGCGTCGGCGTAGTTGTAGCTGACCTTGAAGCCCAGCCCATCGAACGGCTTGGGCAGGTAGGAAAGCCGATGGGTGGCGCTGAGCTCGATGCCGGTCAGCGTGCTGTCCTCATCCGTGGTGACCTGCTGGCGCACCGGCACCGTCACGGTCTGGCCGTTGATGGTGTAGGTTTCCGGCACCAGCGCGGTGGCGGTGCCGCCGTTGAACTGCTTCCAGTACACCGCACCGGCCAGCAGGGTGTCCGGGTTCGGGTACCACTCCAGTGACAGATCGCCGTTCCAGGACATCAACGGCTGTGCCGCCGGGTTGCCGCTGGCGCTGATGTCATCCAGCGCGTCGGCCAGGTTGCCGTAGGTGCCATCGCTGCTGACATTGATGGTGCGCCCTGCCCCCAGCGCGGAAATATCCGGCCGTGACATGGCCCGGTAGGCCCCCACGCGCAGCAGCAGGTCCGGCTTCAGCTCGAACGCTGCGTTGAGGCTGGGCAGCAGCTTGTCATTGCCGGCCTTGAACACCTGGGTGGTGTAGTTGCCGGTGGGCTGCAGGCGGATGGTGCCATCGCCGTTGTCACGGATCAGCAGGTCGGTGCGCACGCCTTCGGAACGCACATCGGTCTTCACCCAGCGCAGGCCGATGTTGCCGGTCACCGGCAGGTTGAACAGCGTGCTGCTGAACTCACCCATCAGGTACAACGCCCGCGTTTTCTCGGTGATGTCGACGTTGTTGGGGTCCTGGAAATCAGGATCCAGGCCGCTGTCCAGGCTGCCACGGAAGGACTGGTACAGGCAATTGGGATCGAAGTACGCCCACGAGGAAATCGTGTTGCCGCTGGCGGCATCCATGAAGTCGTCCTGCGGGAACGGTGCGCGGCAGGCCTGGTTGGCGGCGATGATCTTGGCCTTGTCGGCCGCCACGCGCGGGTCGTAGTCGGTCACGCGGGTATTGTCGCGCAGGCGGTAATCAGCCTGGCTGGCACGCACGCCGCCCTTGATGCGGGTGAACAGGCCCGATTCGGGCATGAAGCTGGCATCGAAACGGCCGGCCTTGATCTTGTGGTCGTTCTCGGTGGCGCTGGAGGTCACACGCGCCGCACCGGTGTAGGCATCCCAGTTGCCTGGATTGAAGTCCGGTGCCAGCGCAATGCTGGGCACTTCGCCGTGCCAATCCCAGTCGTACTCCACGTAGCCGGTAGCGCCGCTGCTGATGCCGGGCACGATGGCGTTGTTGACGTCGCGCTGGTTGGCGCGCAGGCGGGTCATGCGCTCGCTGTCCAGCCGGTTGGTGTGCGAATAGGAAAGATCGGTGGACAGCTCCCAGGCCGGGCTGGGGCGCACGATCAGGTTCAGGCCCCCGCCGGTGTACTCCTCGCCCCGCCAGTAGCGGTTGGAGGTGGAATCGATGGAGGTGCTGCCATGCAGGTGGCGCACGATCCCGTTCTCGTCCACCTCGCGCTGGGTGATGCCGCGCCGTGCGTTGGACAGGCTCAGGTCGCTGCGGTTTTCGTACCAGTTGCGCTGGGTGTGCTCGAAATCGACATTGACCTCGACCACGTCGTTGGGCCGCCACTGGATGGCCGCGAACTCGCTCTGGCGGTCGTTGCGCTCCTGCTTCAGGCGGTAGATGCGGCTGCTGGGCACCAGGTAGTACGGCGCGCCATTGGCGATGGCCTGCGCGGTCACTTCATTGCAGTTGGCGTTGCCCACGTTCTGTGCGCCGTTGCAGGCATACCAGGTGGAGCCGCTGGTGATGCTCTCTTCCGGGTCGGTGCCTTCCAGGCGCTGGAAACCGAGCGAGATGCCCAGCTTCTGGCCATCGCCGAACTCGAACTGGTCGATGTAGCTGGCCGTGCCGCGGTAGCCGATGCCATCGTTGTCGCGGTACTTTTTATCGTACTCGGCCCAGCTGCCGCGCAGGTCAAGCTGCGCCGAGCGCTTGCCGTACTCCAGCGGCTTCACTGTTTCCAGCCCGATGGTGCCGGCCACGCCGCCTTCGATGATGTCGGCGCGCTGGGTCTTGTAGATGGCCACGGTGTTGATCAGCTCGGCCGGGAACATGTTGAAGTTCACCGAGCGGTCGCCGCTGCCGTTGGTGATCTCGCGGCCATTGAAGTTGGTACTGCTGAGGAAGGCGCCCAGGCCGCGGATCGAGATTTCCGAGGCGCCGGTCTTGTCGCGCGTGGACGCCGCGCCGGTGAGGGTTTCAATGGCATCGGCCAGCGACGGCGCCGGCAGATCGCCGATGTCATCGGCCGACAGTACGTCGGCGATGACCGTGTCGTCACGTTTCTTGTTGATCGAACTCTGCATCGACTCGCGGATGCCGGTGACCTGCACCTGGTCCAGGGTGGTGGCATCCTGCCCTGCCCCGTCTTTGGCCGACTGCGCCTGGGCAGCCGGCATGCCGGCCAGTGCAGCGAGCAGCGCCACGACCAGTGGCGTGGGTGACAACAACGTACGACGTACAGATCCGGCAGGGTGCCGCATGGTTTCCTCCTCCCAAAGGATCGCCTGGACGGTTGGCGTGGATGCAGCTTCGACACGCCGACACAGAAATGTCAACCAACTGGACTGGATTAATCGTAATACCTTTGTTCCAGACCACGAATCGGCCATTTGTTGTGCTGATGCAGCATGACTTTGCGCGCAAGCTGGCTTACAACAGACCCACCAAGTGGTATGCATCCACCCTCGAAACGACGGCCCAGGCCGCTTTTGGAAGGATTTCATGCGCATTCGAGCCATCCCGCACCGATCAACCGCACCTGCAGCACTATTTTGCCTGACCACTGGTCTGGCAATGTGCCTGACCAGTTCGCCAGCCCGCGCCGCCACGTGGCTGGTCCACACTGCCGCCGAGTTCAACACCGCGGCCGCCGCGCTGCAGCCGGGTGACGAAGTGGTGCTGGCCGATGGCACCTGGACCGATGCCCGGCTGCTGCTGAAGGGCCAGGGCACGGCCGCGGCGCCGATCGTGCTGCGCGCGCAGACGCCGGGCAAGGTGATCCTCAGCGGCCGCTCGGACCTGCGCCTGGCCGGCAGCTACCTGCAGGTCTCCAACCTGGTGTTCCGCAACGGCTACACGCCGGGCGATGCGGTGGTGGCCTTCCGCGAATCGAGCAAGGCGGTGGCCAGCCACAGCCGGGTGACCGGCCTGGTCATCGACGATTACACCAACCCGGATGCGTCCGACCAGGACTACTGGGTGTCGCTGTACGGCAGCCACAACCGCCTGGACCACAGCCAGCTGCGCGGCAAGACCAATGCCGGCCCCACCGTGGTGGTGGTGCGCGATGCCACCCAGGGCCTGGACAACCAGCACCGCATCGATCACAACTGGTTCGGGCCGCGCCCGTCACTGGGCGTCAACGGCGGCGAAACGATCCGCGTGGGCACCAGCGATACCTCGCTGAGCGATTCCAGCAGCACGGTGGAGAACAACTGGTTCGAAGGCTGTGACGGCGAAACCGAGATCGTCAGCAACAAGTCCGGCAACAACACCTACCGCGGCAACGTGTTCTACCGCTCGGCCGGCGCGCTGACGCTGCGCCATGGCAACGGCAACCGGGTGATCGACAACATCTTCCTCGGCGATGACAAAGCGGGCACCGGCGGCGTGCGCATCATCAACGCCAACCAGACGGTCAGCAACAACTACTTCGAGCGCCTGGCCGGTTCCGGCAACCGTTCCGCGCTGGCGGTGATGGACGCGCAGGCCAACCCGCCACTGTCCGGCTATGCGCCGGTGGTCAACGCCACCATCAGCCGCAACACCTTCGTGGACGTGGCGAAGATCAGCTTCGGCGTCGGCCATGACGCGGCCAAGGGCATCACCGTTGCCGCCAGCAACAGCCAGTTCGCCGGCAACCTGATCGTCAACCGCACCAGCAGGAACCCGCCCAACGCCGCCAGTTCGCTGGTCGGCATCGCCTTCAGTGGCAACGTGCAGTCGCCACAGGCCAGCACGGTGTTCCCCAACGGCGTGGCCAGCAGCAGCATCACGCTGCAGCAGGCGGCCAGCGGGCTGTGGGCGCCCTCGCCTGCCCTGCCCGCCACCGGTGCCGACCCGACGCTGACCATGACCCCGCGCGAGGCGACCGGGGTGGCGTGGTACCCCAAGGTGGGCGAGATGGCCCTGTCACGCACCAGCACCGGAGTTGATCGATGAGGTTGCAGCCGCTGTTCGTTTCCCTGGCCCTGGCCATGCCCCTCACCCTGCTGCCGGCGATGCCGCTGCTGGCAGCCCCGGCCGCTGCGCGCCAGGCCGACACTGCACCGGTGCTGGTGACCGCTGCACAGTGGCAGCAGATGGCCAGCGAAGGCAGCCGCTACCCGTGGTTCGCCAAGGAGCAGGCACGCACCGAAGCATCGCTGAAGAAGATGATGAAGGCCGGCATCGACGTGCCGGTGCCCAAGGACAAGGGCGGCGGCCGCACCCACGAACAGCACAAGCGCAACTACCAGGCGCTGCTGGCCGCCGGCACGCTGTACCGGCTGACCGGCGACAAGGCCTACGTAGACTATTCGCGCGACATGCTGCTGCAGTACGCCAAGCTCTACCCGACGTTGGGCCCGCATCCGGAAGGCCGCGGGCAGATTCCCGGCCGCGTGTTCTGGCAGGTGCTGAACGATTCGGTGTGGCTGGTCAATGCGATCCAGGGCTATGACGCGATCCGCGACGCGCTGTCCGCGCAGGACCGGCAGACCATCGAATCGCAGCTGCTGCGGCCGATGGCCGAGTTCCTCATAAGCGAACCAAAGAACTACGACCAGATCCACAACCACGCGACGTGGGCGGTGGCCGCCACCGGCATGACCGGCTATGTGCTGCGGGACCAGGAACTGGTGGAGAAATCGCTGCGCGGCAGCCAGAAGGACGACAGATTCGGGTTCCTGCGGCAGATCGATCTGCTGTTTTCGCCCGATGGCTACTACGAGGAAGGCCCGTACTACCAGCGCTATGCACTGGGGCCGTTCCTGCTGTTGGCCAACGCGATCGAACGCAACGAGCCGCAGCGGAAGATCTTCCAGCGCCGCGACGGTGTGTTGCTGAAAGCCGTGGACGTGCTGGTGCAGAGCAGCTACGGCGGCCTGTTCTTCCCGATCAACGATGCGATCCGGGACAAGGGCCTCGACACCGAGGAACTGGTGGCCGGCATCGGCATTGCCTACGCACGTACCGGCGATGACCGCTTGCTGTCGGTGGCACAGAAACAGAAGCGCCTGCTGCTCTCGCCGGAGGGGCTGCAGGTGGCACAGGCCCTGGCGGCCGACAAGGCCAAGCCCTTCGATTACCGCCCCATGCTGCTGCGCGATGGTCCCGACGGCGACCGCGGCGGCCTGGCGATCCTGCGCATGGGCGGCGGGCGCGGCCAGGCGCTGGTGCAGAAGGACACCATGCAGGGCATGGGCCACGGCCACTTCGACAAGCTCAACTGGCTGTTCTATGACAACGGCAACGCAGTGGTAACCGACTACGGCGCCGCACGCTTCCTCAACGTGGAGGCCAAGCGCGGCGGCATCTACCTGGCCGAGAACCGCAGCTGGGCCAAGCAGACGGTGGCCCACAACACCCTGGTGGTGGACGAACAGAGCCACTTCGGCGGCGACTGGAAGCGTGGCGAGGAACATGCGCCGCAGGTGCGCTTCTTCCAGGCCGACGCCGATACCCAGGTGGCCTCGGCCACCATGCGCGACGCCTACCCGGGCGTGGTGTTCACCCGCACCCAGGCACTGCTGCGCCACCCGGGACTGGGCCTGCCGGTGGTGCTGGACCTGCTGCAGGTGCACGGCGACAAGACCGCGCGCTACGACCTGCCACTGCATTTCAACGGCCACATCGTCACCACCGGTTTCGAGGCCGAACACTTCACCAGCCAACGCCCGGTGCTGGGCAAGGACAACGGTTACCAGCACCTGTGGCTGGACGCGCGCAGCAAGCCCGGCAGCGAGCCGCGCACGCTGGCCTGGCTGCTGGATGGCCGCTTCTATACCTATCGCTTCGGCAGCAGCGCACCCGCGCAGGCGCTGCTGGTGGAAAGCGGCGCCAACGATCCGGAGTTCAACCTGCGCCGCGAACCGGCCCTGCTGCAGCGCGTGGAAGGCCAGAAGGACGTGACCTTCTTCAGCGTGCTGGAGCCGCATGGCGAGTACAACGGCACCGCCGAGTACGTGCACGGCGCCGACAGCCGCATCAAGGACATCGTGCGCACCCGTGGCAGCGATGCCGAAGTGATCGAGCTGCGCCTGGCCAGTGGCGCCCGCATCGCCCTGGGCGTGGCCGATGACAGCAACGCCAAGGGCGAGCACAGCGTAACCGTCGATGGCCATGCCTACCGCTGGAGCGGCAGCCACGCGCGCATGGACCGCAGCAAGGATGATGCGAAATGAACGGCCCGTCGCCGCTGTCCACCCTGCGCAAGGTGCCGGTGCGCTCGGCGGTGCGCTGGCTGATCGTCGGCCTGATTGCCGTGGCCACGGTCATCAACTACATCGACCGCAATGCACTGGCGGTGATGTGGCCGGAAATCGCCAGGGAAGTGGGCGCAACCAAGGATGACTATGCGCTGCTGGTGACGGTGTTCATGCTGTTCTACGCCGCCGGCCAGTTCCTGTTCGGCCGCCTGTTCGACATGATCGGCACGCGCCTGGGCTTTGCCTTGTCGATCAGCGTGTGGTCGATCTCCATCGCCCTGCATTCGGTTACCCATTCCATGCTGTCCTTCAGCCTGGTGCGCGCAATGCTGGGCATCAGCGAAGCCGGTGCGTGGCCGGGCGCGGTGAAGGCCAATGCCGAGTGGTTCCCGGCGCGCGAGCGTGCCCTCGCGCAGGGTGTGTTCAATGCCGGCGCATCGATCGGCGCGATCGTGTCGGCACCGGCCATCGCCGGCCTGTACCTGTGGCTGGGCTGGCGCGGCACCTTCGTGCTGGTCGGTGCCATCGGCTTCCTGTGGCTGCTGCCGTGGCTGTTCGTCTACCGCGCCGGCCCGGACAGGCACCCGTGGGTGAGTGATGCCGAGCGCCGGTTGATCATGGAAGACCAGGCCGGGCAGCAGGATGCCGCCGCACCCAAGGTGAGCGTGCGTTCGCTGCTGGCCCACCGGCAGAGCTGGGGCATGCTCGCCTGCCGCTTCCTGCTGGACCCGATCTGGTGGCTGTTCGTGTCCTGGCTGCCGATCTACCTGGCCGAAACCTTCGGCTTCGACATCAAGCAGATCGGTCTGTTCGCGTGGGTGCCGTTCGTTGGCGCCATGCTGGGCAGCCTGAGCGGCGGCTGGCTGTCCGGGCGCCTGATCCACAGCGGCCGCAGCGTGGACCGCGCCCGCAAGCTGGCCATCACCCTGGGCTGCGTGATCATGGCCCCTGCCCTGCTGGGCGCGATACTGGCCGACCAGCCGCTGCTGGCGGTACTGGCAATCGCCGCGGTGCTGTTCGGCTTCCAGGTGGCCATCGGCAACATCCAGACCCTGCCGGGCGATCTGTTCGACGGCCGCTCGGTGGGCACGCTGGCTGGCCTGGGCGGCTTGGCCGCGGTGGCCGGCACCTTGATCACCACCTGGCTGGTGCCGGTGCTGACCCGCCATTCCTACGCCCCGATCTTCATCCTCGTCGCCGCGCTGGTGCCGCTGTCGCTGGCCGCGCTGTGGTGGTGGACCGGGCCGATCCACAAGCTCGACCGCCGTGCCGGCTGAGCGCTCAACCTCTCTTCATTCCCCCGCAATCCAAGGAGTTTTCCGCATGTCGTTCCAGGACAAGGTGGCCATCGTCACCGGTGGTGGCCGTGATATCGGTCGTGCCGTCTCGATCAAGCTGGCCGCTGCCGGCGCACGCGTCTGCATCAACTACGCCAACGATGAAGCCAGTGCGCAGGAAACGCTGGCGCAGATCCAGGCCGCTGGCGGCCAGGCCATCGTGCACCGCGCCGACGTGACCGATGCGGCCGCCGTGGCCGGCCTCGTGGCCGCTACCCAGGCCGCCTTCGGCGAGCACATCGACCTGCTGGTGAACGTGGCCGGCGGCATGGTGCAGCGCCGCCCGCTGGCCGAGATCGATCCGGCATTCTTCCACACGGTGATGGACCTCAACCTGACCTCGACCTACCTGACCACCCATGCGGTGGTGCCGCACATGGGCGAAGGCGCGGCCATCGTCAACTTCGCCTCGCAGGCCGGCCGTGATGGCGGCGGCCCGGGCGCGTCGATCTACGCCACCGCCAAGGCCGCGGTGATGACCTTCACCCGCGCCATGGCCAAGGAACTCGGCCCGAAGGGCATCCGCGTGAATGCGCTGTGCTGCGGCATGATTGCCACGCGCTTCCATGACGACTTCACCAAACCCGAAGTGCGCACCGCCGTGGCCGGCGCCACCCCGCTGCGCCGCCAGGGCGTGCCGGACGAAGCTGCCGATGCGGCGGTGTTCCTGGCCTCGGACGCGGCGGCCTTCATCACCGGTGCGAACCTGGACGTCAACGGCGGCACCTACTTCTCCTGACCTGAGCGGACATCGGCCCATGCAGCGCTGGATCACCCTGCTTTCCCTTGCCCTCGGCGCTGCCGTGGTTGCCCCCGCCACCCAGGCCGCGCCGGTCTGGGTAACCGCCTGGACCGCCTCACCGGCCCCGGACCGCAAGGACGGAAAGCCCGGCGAGCCGGTGCAGTTCGCTGCGCAGACCGTGCGCCAGGACATGCGCGTGGGCAGCCGCGGCGATGCGCTGCGCCTGCGCATCAGCAATGAACTGGGCACGGCGCCATTGCACGTGGAGGACATTCGCGTGCGCCTGAAGGAGGGCAAGGGCGCGGCCGTGCCGGTTACCGTCGATGGCCGCCATGCCATCGACGTGCCGGTGGGTGCCGCACTGCTGAGCGATCCGGTCGCGCTGCCGCTGGCCGCGCTGCAGCAGATCAGTGTGACCGCCTGGTTCCCGCAACCCACCCAGCCGGCGGTGCGGCGCACCGTGGTGCGCGTGGCCGACGGCAGGCAGGACGCGGTGGCCGATTCGGTGCGCGTGAGCTACCAGCAGAACGTGTTTTCAGCGGTGCTGGTCCAGCGTGCGGAACGCCCGCAGGTGATCGTGGCACTGGGCGATTCGATCACCGAAGGCGCCACCGCCGCACGCGGTTCCTTCAACCAGTGGCCCGAGCGGCTGGGCGAGCGGCTGCAGCAGGCCTGCCCGGACCGCTTCGTGGTGCTCAACCAGGGCATCAGTGGCAACAAGCTGCTGGACCACGGGCGCAGCCACAGCGCACTTTCCCGGCTGGACCGCGATGTGATCGCCGTGGCCGGCGCCGACCAGGTGATCGTGTTCGAGGGCATCAATGACATCCGTCATGGCGGCGGTGCGCAACCGCTGCCGGGCCGCAGCGCGCCGGACATGCTGCTGGGCTACCGGCAGCTGGCCGCTCGGCTGCACGCCCACGGCATCCGCACCTACCTGGGTACGCTGACGCCCTTCGGCGGCTCCGAGCGCTACGAGCCGGTCTCGGCCACCACCCGCGCTTCGATCAACCAGTGGGCGCGCAGCAAGGATAATGGCTTCGACGGCGTGATCGATTTCGATGCGGCGCTGCGCGATCCGGCCGCCCCGGAATCGCTGCCGGCCGACATCACCCGCGACCACCTTCACCCGAACGACGCGGGCTACCGGCGCATGGCCGATGCCATCGACCTGGGCCTGTTCGGCTGCCAGGCCCCGCGCTGAGGGAGAGCGAATGAACCGCATCGTCTGTTTCGGAGAGCTGCTGCTGCGGTTGGGCGCACCCGGGCGCGAACTGCTGCTGCAGTCGCCCCAGCTGCAGGTACACGTCGGCGGCGCGGAGGCCAACGTGGCCGTATCGCTGGCGTGTTTCGGCCATGACGCGGCCATGGCCAGCACCGTGACCGACAGTGCACTGGGCCGGCACGCCGTGGCCGAGCTGCGGCGGCACGGCGTGGATACACGCGGCGTGCGCGAGGTCGACCGCGACCGCATGGGCCTGTACTTTCTGGCCACCGGCGCCGTGCAGCGGGCCAGTGAGGTGGTCTACGACCGCGCCGGCTCGGCGTTCGCCCGCAGCACGGCGCACGAGTATGACTGGCCCGCCCTGCTGCACGGGGCGCAGTGGCTGCACCTGTCCGGGGTGAACCCTGCGCTGGGCGCGAACGTGGCCGAGACCGCGCTGGCCGCCGCACGCACCGCACGCACGCTGGGCGTGCGCGTGTCGTTCGATGGCAACTACCGCCCTTCGCTGTGGCAGCGCTGGCAGGGGGATGCACCGGCCATCCTGCGGCAATTGTTCGCCGAGGCCGATATCGTCTTCGCCGATCATCGCGACATCGCCCTGGTGCTGGGCGAGTCCTTCACCCAGCCCGATGCAGTGGCACGCGTGGACGCCGCCGCGACTGCAGCGTTCGCCGGCTTCCCCAACCTGCAGTGGCTGGCCTGCACCCAGCGCCAGCTGGTCAGCGCCGACCATCACGCCCTGGGCGCACTGCTGCTGGCCCGTGATGGCCGCCGCGCGCAGGCACCGATGCGGCAGCTGCAGGGCATCGTGGACCGCATCGGTGGGGGCGATGCATTCGCCGCCGGCATCCTGCACGGCCTGCTCTCGCAGTTCGATGCCGAGACCACGGTGCGCTTCGGCCTGGCCGCCGCGGCGCTGAAGCATTCGATTCCGGGCGACGTGAACCCGGTACGCGAGGCCGAGGTGCTGGCCCTGCTGGGTGATGCGACGCTGGACGTCCGCCGCTGAGCGTAACGCGTTACGTAACGTCAGGCGGCGGTGCGCCACTCAACGCCCGACGCGGCGAGGCCGCCACGGACCAAACATGAATCGGCAGGCAATGCAGTGCCGCAACGCCCCATCCGGCACATTGCGGCCGTCAGCATTGGTCGTATTCTCCGGCGCATACCACCTGCCCTTGCCCTGCCGGACATCTGCCGATGCTGCTTCGTTCCGTTTCCGGCCTGCTGGGCACTGCCCTGCTGATGCTGGCTGCCATGGGTTCTGCCCACGCCACGGCGCGCGAGGTGGTGCCGATCCACCAGGCACGCATGGCCAATGGCGACCTTCGCTACAGCGTGACGGTGCAGATCGGCACGCGTGCCGTGGAGGCCGAACTGGACACCGGCTCGGTCGGGTTGCGGGTGATGCCCGGGGTACTGCGCAGCGACGATGCCATGCCCACCAACACCCCTTCCCAGGAGCACTACGGCAGCGGCGTGCACCTGCAGGGCCACATCGCACAGGCCGACGTCGGCTTCGGGCAGGGCCGCCAACGCGTGCCGATCCAGTGGGTGGACACCGTCTCCTGCGATCCGCAGCGGCCGAAATGCATTGCGTCGTGGGTGCCACAAGGGGCTTTCCTGATCGGCGGCGGCGACCCTCGCAAGGGTGAAGGCTACAAGGCCATCCTCGGCATCGGCATGCACCGCTCCACGGCCATCAATCCGCTGCTGGCGATGGGCGGGCGCTGGCTGGTGCTGCTGCCACGGCCCGGCGAGCGCGCGCCGGGGCAGCTCATCATCAATCCGACACCGGAAGAAACGCAGGGCTTCCGCGCGGTCGACCTGCAGCGCGTGGCCGCAAAGCCCGGCGATCGCCTGCCGTACTGGAAGGACCATGCACTGCAGGGCTGCCTCTCGCGAACGGACACGGGCGAGAAGACGTGCGCCGACAGCATCCTGGACACCGGCGCGGCCGGGTTCCGCATCACCGCCGCCAACGGTCATCCGGCCTGGCCGGAAGGCGTACAGGCGCACTACAGCCTGCTGATGGCCGACGGCACGCAGCTGGGCCAGCACTTCCGCGTCAGCAGGAAAAGTCCGGACTACGTGCGCTTCAGCAGCGACAAGGGCTCGCCGTTCACCGGCATCAATGCCGGGCTGCTGACCTACTTCGACAACGCGGTGCTGTATGACCAGCATGCCGGGCTGATCGGCCTGCGTGCACGGGCACACTGATCGCACTGACCCTGCTCACCCGGCTGGCCCATCGCAATCAATAACGCAACCCGTGATGAAATTGGCTCCGTAGTCTGGAGCTGCTCCATCCCTGAACCAACCCCGGCACGTCCGGCATGGCAGCGCCACATCCCACTGGACGTTGCACCCATCACCCGCAGTACACTCCGCCGATGTTCATCCGCCCCTCCACCACGCACGCATCCACGACGGCCGCCAAGTGCCGCGCGATGCCGTGCCGTGCAGGAGGCCGCGAATGAAACGCCCTGCATTCCGCAAGCGCCGCTTCCTTGCGCGTTTTGCCTGGCTGGCCCTGCTCGCACTGCTGTTCCAGCAGGTCGCGTTGGCCAGCTATGCCTGCCCGACCAATGATGCGCCGCCACCCCGTGCGGGCATGATGGCCGGCTGCACGGGCATGGACATGCCCGACGCCGACGCACCCATGCTGTGCGACCAGCACTGCCTGCGTGACCACGCCACCAGTACGGACCTGCAGGCGCCCCAGGTGCCCGCCCTGGGCCTGCCGCCGGTGTATTTCGCGCTGGCGGACGCATTGTTGCCACCGGCGCATTCCCAGCACTACGAAGACGTGCGGACCTGTCAGGCCGATCCTCCGCCTGCGCAGCGTTTCTGCAGCCTGCAGATTTAAGCCTCCCGACCCGATGCCTGTCCGCGCGGCCAATGCTGGCCGCGCGCTCGATGTTTCGTGTCTGGAGGTTTCATGTTCTGCCCATTCCGACTGCGCCATCGGCGCAGTGTCGGTGGCTGCGCAGCGTTGCTGCTGGCCGCCTGCTTCGCCATACCTGTTGCGTGGTCTGCACCGACCACGATCACATTCACCCACGCCCAGACCCTGGCCCTGCAGGCCGCACCCAGCCTGCAGGCGCGCCAGGCGCAGGTGCTTGCAGCCGGTGAGGAATCGCACCGCGCCGCCGCCCTGCCCGATCCGCAGCTGAGCGTTGGCATCGTCAACCTGCCCATCACCGGCCGGGAGGCACTCAATGCGGGTGCCGACGACATGACCATGAAGGAAATCGCCTTTACCCAGGCATTTCCCGCCCGCGCCAAGCGCCTGGCACGCCAGGAGGTCGCCGACCGCCAGGTCGAACAGGCACACGCGTTGTCGGTGGCCGAGCAGGCCGCGGTCCGCCAGGCGGTGGCCTCGGCCTGGATTGCGCGCTGGGCGGCACAGCGCGAGGTGGATGCGCTGCGCATGATGCGCGAACCGGCCGAGGTGGCCGTGCGCACCGCCAAGGCGCGCCTGGCCGGTGGCACCGGCTCGGCTACCGATGCGCTGGCCACCCGCGCCGATGCGCTGGAACTTGAGAACCGCATCGATGCGGCCGAGGCCGGCGCGACAGCGGCGCAGGCAGGACTGGCCCGCTGGCTGGACCTGCCGGCCGAGGCCTTCGAGATTGCCGGTGATCCGCCGGATCTGGCCACCCTGCCCCACGACCGCAGCGCCTTGCTGGGCAACCTCGATCAGCAGGCACCGCTGCTGCCGTGGCAATCCCGCGAGGCGATGGCCGAGGCCGAAGTCAGTGCCGCCCTTGCCGAGACGCGGCCGGACTGGAGCGTGAGCCTGGGCTATGGGCAGCGCAGCCGCACACCGGATGGCCTGCCGCGCAGCGACATGCTGACGCTGCAGGTGGCCGTGGGGTTGCCGCTGTTCACCCGCAACCGCCAGGACCGTGGCATTGCCGCACGCCGTGCGGATCTGCAGGCGGTCAGTGCCGAGCACGAAGATGCCCGGCGCGCCCAGGCGGCGCAGGTACAGCAGTGGCTGGCGGCCTGGGATGGCGCCAACCGTGCCGTGGCCCGCAAGCAGTCACAACTGCTGCCCCTGGCGGCCGACCGCAGCCGCACCGCGCTGGCGGCCTACGCCGGCGGCGGCGAACTGCAGCCCTGGCTGCAGGCCCGCCGCGACGAAATCGAACTGCATATCGAACACGCACGCCATCTGGGCGAACTCGGCCGTGACTGGGCCGCCCTCGCCTATCTGCTGCCGACCGGAGAGACCCAGCCATGAAGCCCTTCCCTACTGTTCTGACGCTGCTTGCGGCGGCCTGCCTGGTCGGCCTTGGCGTGGTTGCCGGCCATTACTGGCCTCACGGCGAAGCGACGATGGATGCCGCGCCCACCACGGCTGGCGACGCCCGCACCGCGCTGTACTGGTATGACCCGATGGTGCCGGCACAGCACTTCGACAAGCCGGGCAAATCGCCCTTCATGGACATGCAGTTGGTGCCACGCTACGCCGAGGGTGGCGACGATGCGGCATCGCCCGGTGTGCGTATCGACCCGGCATTGCAGCAGAGCGTCGGCATCCGCACGGCGACCGTTGAAACCGGCCAGCTGACCACCGGCCTGCATGTGCCGGGCACGCTCAGCTGGAACCTGCACGAGGAATCGGTGGTCAGCGCACGCGCCGATGGCATCGTCACCACGCTGAAGGTGCCGGCGCCCTATACCGCCGTGAGCCGCGGGCAGGCGTTGGCCAGCGTGCTCGCGCCGATGTGGAGCAGCGCCCGTGGCGAAGCGGATGCACTGGCGCATGCGCAGTCTGCCGACGCACGCGCCCTGGCCGCTGCCGCACAGCAGCGGCTGCACGTGCTTGGCGCGCAGGGTGGAACCGGACGCGACGGCAGTGTCACGCTGTCGGCAGATCGCGCTGGCGTCGTCACCGAGGTGATGGTGCGGCAGGGCCAGGCGGTCACGGCAGGCATGCCGTTGTTCCGTATCAATGGCAGCGCAACGCTGTGGTTGGACGCAGCCATTCCGCAGGCCAACATCATGGGCCTGGCCCCGGGCAGCGCGGTCGAGGCGCGGGTCAGCGCATTGCCCGGCGAGGTGTTCCATGGGCAGATCGACGCACTGCTGCCGCAGGTCGATGCCAGCAGCCGCACGCAGACTGCACGTATCGTGCTGCGCAATCCGCGCGGCCAGCTGGCGGCCGGGATGTTCGCCGATGTCACCCTGCAACCGGCGGCAGGCCCGAGCGTGCCGCTGATCCCGAGCGAGGCGCTGATCGCCACCGGTGATGACAGCCGGGTGATCGTCGCCACCGACGAGGGGCATTTCATGCCGGTACGGGTGCGCACGGGCCGCAGCAGCGGCGGGCGTACCGAAATCCTGTCGGGCTTGAGCGGTGGCGAACGGGTGGTGGTTTCCGGGCAGTTCCTGGTCGATTCGGAGGCCAGCCTGTCGGGCGCGCTGCAGCGGTTGGGCGATACGTCGGCCCCGACCCAGGTCGAGGACGGCGCCGCGATGGCCATGGCGATGCACAACGAAGGCACCGGCAAGGCGCCGGCCTGCCGCGTGCAGTACTGGTACGACCCGATGAAGCCCGACACGCACTTCGACAAGCCGGGCCGATCGCCGTTCATGGACATGCCGCTGGTGCCGGCCTACGCCGACGACAACGGCAAGGCCTGTGATGCCGGCGCTGCGATGGAGATGCCGCAATGATCGCCCGTCTCATCCATGCCTGCATCGCCCATCGCGTGCTGGTGCTGGTGGCCGCGGTGCTGCTGGCACTGGCCGGCCTGTGGTCGGTGCACAACACGCCGCTGGACGCCCTGCCGGACCTGTCCGACACCCAGGTGATCCTGCGCACGCAGTGGCCCGGGCAGACGCCACGCATCGTCGAAGACCAGGTGACCTATCCGCTGGCCACGACCATGCTGTCGGTGCCGGGGGTGAAGACCGTGCGCGGCTTTTCCTTCTTTGGCGACTCCTTCGTCTATGTGCTGTTCGACGACCGCACCGATCTGTACTGGGCACGCTCGCGCGTGCTGGAGTACCTGAGCCAGGTGCGCGACCGCCTGCCCAAGGGGGTCACGCCCGCGCTGGGGCCGGATGCCACCGGGCTGGGCTGGATCTACCAGTACGCGCTGGTCGACCGCAGCGGCCATCACGATGTGGGCCAGCTGCGTGCTCTGCAGGATTGGCTGCTGCGCTATGAACTGAAGACCCTGCCGGATGTGGCCGAGGTCGCCAGTGTCGGCGGTGCCGTGCGTGCGTGGCAGATCACCCCGGACCCGCAGGCGCTGGCGGCGCGAGGGCTGAGTGTGGCCCAGCTGGCCAAGGCTGTCGACGCGGCCAATGGTGCGGCCGGCGGCTCGGTCATCGAGCAGGGCGAAGCGGAAATGATGGTGCGCAGCGAGGGCTGGCTGCACTCGGTCGAGGCGTTCGAGCAGGTTCCCGTCAGTACCTCGCCCGGTGGCGTGCCGGTGCTGCTGGGCGATGTCGCCCGCATCAGCCGTGGCCCGGTATTCCGCCGCGGCATCACCGAACTGGATGGCCAGGGCGAAGTGGCCGGCGGCGTGGTCGTGCTGCGTACCGGCAAGGATGCGCTGGCGGCGATCGACAACGTCAAGGCACGCCTGAAGCAGGTACAGGCCAGCCTGCCCGCCGGCGTGGAGATCGTGCCGGTGTATGACCGCTCCGGCCTGATCCATGAAGCCGTGGACACCCTCACCCACAAGCTGGGTGAAGAGTTCTTGGTGGTGGCGCTGGTCTGTGCGCTGTTCCTGTGGCACCTGCGCTCGGCGCTGGTGGCGGTGATCACGTTGCCCCTGGGCATCCTGGCGGCCTTCATCGTCATGCACTGGCAGGGCATCAGCGCGAACCTGCTGTCACTGGGCGGCATCGCCATTGCCATCGGCGCGATGGTCGATGCGGCGGTGGTCATGATCGAGAACGCACACAAGCACCTGGAGCACTGGCATGCCGGGCACGGCGAGGACGCACAGGGCGAAGCGCGCTGGCGCCTGATCGCCCGCTCGGCGGCGGAAGTCGGCCCGGCCCTGTTCGCCAGCCTGCTGGTGATCACCCTGTCATTCGTGCCGGTATTCGCGCTGCAGGCGCAGGAGGGCCGCCTGTTCGCACCGCTGGCATTCACCAAGACCTATGCGATGGCGGCGGCAGCGGCGCTGTCGGTCACGGTGATTCCGGTGCTGATGGGCTACCTGATCCGCGGCCGCATCCGCCCGGAAGCACGCAACCCGATCAACCGCGTGCTGGTGGCGCTCTATCGCCCGGTGCTGGACCAGGTGCTGCGCCACCCAAGACTGACGTTGGCATTGGGCGCCGCCCTGCTGCTGGCCACGTTCATACCGCTGTCCCGGGTCGGCTCGGAGTTCATGCCACCACTGGATGAAGGCACCCTGCTGTACATGCCCACTGCCCTGCCCGGCCTGTCGGCGGACAAGGCACGGCAGCTGCTGCAGATTTCCGACCGGATGATCATGCAGGTGCCGGAGGTCGCCCATGTATTCGGCAAGGCCGGGCGCGCCGAGAGCGCCACCGATCCGGCGCCGCTGGAGATGTTCGAGACGACGGTGACGTTCAAGCCACGCGACCAGTGGCGGCCTGGCATGACCCCCGCCAGGCTGCGCCAGGTGCTGGACGAGGCGGTGAAGGTGCCCGGCCTGACCAACCTGTGGGTGCCGCCCATCCGCAACCGCATCGACATGCTGGCCACCGGCATCAAGAGCCCGATCGGCATCAAAGTGTCCGGCCCGGACCTGGACGGCATCGGCCGGCTGAGCGCACAGGTGGAAAGCATCGCCCGTGAGGTGCCGGGCGTGTCCTCGGCACTCGCCGAACGCGTGGGTGGCGGCCGCTATGTGGATGTCCATATCCGCCCCGATGCCGCCGCCCGTTATGGCCTCAGCCAGGCCGACCTGCAGGCGCTGATCGGCACGGTGGTGGGCGGCGACCCGATCGGCGAGACCATCGAGGGCCGCGAGCGCTACCCGATCGTGCTGCGCTACCCGCGCGAGCAACGCGATTCACTGGCCGCGCTGCAGGCGCTGCCGATCACTACCGACAGCGGTGCGCAGCTGGCGCTGGGCCAGGTGGCCGATGTCACCGTCAGCGCCGGGCCGCCGATGATCAAGAGCGAGGACGGGCGCCTGGTCGGCTATGTCTATTTGGATGTGGCCGGCCGCGACCTGGGATCGGTGGTGGCCGATCTGCAGCACGCGGTCGGCACGCAGCTGCCGCTGCCGCCGGGTTACCGCATCGGCTGGTCGGGCCAGTACGAATACCTGGAACGGGCAGCGGCGCGCCTGCGCTGGGTGGTGCCGGCCGCGCTGCTGATCATCGCGCTGGTGCTGTGGGCGGTGTTCCGCCGCATCGGTGAGGTGGGCATCATCCTGCTCAGCCTGCCGTTGGCACTGGTGGGCGGGCTGTGGCTGGTGTGGCTGCTGGGGCACGCGATCTCGGTGGCCTCCCTGATCGGCTTCATCGCCCTGGGCGGCGTCGCCGCCGAATTCGGGGTGATCATGCTGCTGTATCTGCGTAACGCGTGGGAACAGCGCCTGGCTGCCGGTGAGCCAGCGGACCTGCACACGCTGGAGGCGGCCATCCGCGAGGGTGCCGTGCAGCGGGTGCGGCCGAAGGCGATGACCGTGGCGGTGATCCTGGCTGGCCTGCTGCCGCTGTTCATCGGCGCCGGCGCCGGCTCGGAAGTGATGCAGCGCATCGCCGCGCCGATGCTGGGCGGCATGATCACCGCGCCGCTGTTGTCGATGCTGCTGATCCCGGCGGCCTACCGCCTGCTGCGCGGGCGGCGGCTGCCTGCGGCATCGCACAGGAGGCCCATGCACGCCGATTGATAGCAGATTGAATTGATGGCGGCTCAACACTGGCTTTTGTTGATTGCCGCCATCAATCTTGTTTTTAGGAATATTCGTAATATTCCGGGCGGTGGCACGCTCTTTCATTGCACGCGCGACAGAATGGCCGCAACACCCCGGTGTTGAGTGCTCTTGGCCATGAACGGAATCCCCTTGTCACACCGCATCTGCGTTGCACTGCTGGATGACCACGAAATCGTCCGTCGTGGCACGGCCCATCACCTGGCCTTCGATCGACGCTTCCGGGTCGTAGGCAGCCACGGCAGTGCCGATGCACTGCTGGAAGGCCTGCACCAGAAAGGCACGGATGTTGCCGTTGTCGACTACGCACTGAGCCCGGACGAGCCTTCCGGCGATTCGGTGATCGAACGGCTGCAGCAGGCGTTTCCCCAGCTTGGCCTGGTGGTGTTTTCCGCCCGCGCACCGCAGGCGGCCATCAACCGCCTGCTCGACACCGGGGTCGGTGGTTTCGTCAGCAAGGCCGCCCCCCTGCAGGAACTGTCCGATGCCATCCTGCGGGTGTCGCAGGGCCAGCGGCACGTTCCGCCGGCCTGCCGCCTGGCCGCCGACCGTGGCACCCTGAGCCGCAATGAGCGCGAGGTGCTGCGGGCATGGCTGGCCGGGCGGACCATTTCGGAAATCGCCATCGAGCGCCACCGCAGCCTGAAGACGGTCAGCACGCAGAAGGTGTCGGCGCTGCGCAAGCTCGGGCTGCGCAACGATGTCGAGCTGTACGCGATGCGGCACCAGCTGGAAGCCCTGTGAACGCGCTGCCACGGGGGCTGCTGTACGCGGTGCTGGCCGGGTGTGCCAGCCCGTGCATCGGCGCCACCGAATCTGCCGTGCCCCGCTGGGAAGCCGAACAGCGCGCGCGGGTCGCACTGGACCCGGCGCAGCAGCCGCTGCTCGGCACGGGCGGCGCGCTGGCCGCACCGGTATCGGTTCCCGACGGCTATGCGCGTATTGTCAGCCGCCATACCGGCCTGGACTTCACAGCGGCGCCGCAGGCCGACGCGGCCAGTGCACTGGCTGCGGTCTGCAGCGAACGGGCCGACCTGGCCCTGGCACTGGTGCTCGACCCGCACAGCCCCCTGCCCTGTCATGACCTTACCGCCACGCGTGATTTCCTGCACAGCACCTCGCTGCTGGCGGTACGCCGCGGGCAGGCCGGCCCACGGCAGCTGCACCAGCTGGGCGCGCACGATCTGCTGGCCGTGGTGGACGGCGGCGCCTACCCCGCATGGCTGGACGAGCACTACCCCGGCATCCGCCAGTTGCGCCTGGCGGACATGTATACCGTGCTGGGCGCGGTCGAAGCCGGGGTGGCAACGGCAGCCATCGGCATGGACGGCGTGATGATGCACCTGGCCCGCGGGCCGTTTTCCACCACGCTGGAAACCCACGCGCTTGATGATCCGGCACCGGCACGCCTGATGCTGGTCGCACGCGAACAGGACCGCGAGCTGATCGAGCGCATCAATGCCGGGCTTGATGCCGCCACACCCGCCGACCATGCACGCATGATGGCGCTGTGGGCACGTATCGGCGGCGCAGCGTCGGCACGTTCCTTGTTCGACACGGCCATCCAGCGCCACGGGCTGCTGGCCGGGGGTGCGCTGGGCGCGATCGCCCTGCTGCTGGGCGTGGCGTGGCAACTGCGCCGCTGGCAGCTGCAGGCCGTGGCCGAAAGCCAGCACAAGAGCCGCTTCATCGGCATGATGAGCCACGAAGTGCGCAATTCAGCGCAGGCGGTGATGGCTTCCATCGACCTGCTGGGCCATTCCCCGCTGCAGCAGGGCCAGCGTGATCTGGTCGACGCGGCCGGTGCGGCCGGCATCGCACTGCGCGGCCTGTTGAACCGCGCCATCGACTTTGCCCGGCTCTCCGCCGGCCGCTTCCAGCCGACAGCCCGTGCCAGCGATGTGCAGCGGGTTGCCGAGCAGGCCCTGCTGGCCATCGCGCCGTCGGCACGCGCCAAGGGCATCGCCCTGCACCTGCGCACGCAGCCGCAGCCGTTTCCCGCCCTGCAGGTGGATCCGGACAGCCTTCGGCAGGTGCTGGACAACCTGCTGGGCAACGCCCTGCGGTTTACCGATACCGGCAGCATCGAGGTCGCCCTGCAGCTGCAGGCCACTGCCGCCGATGGCGGTGAACTGTGCGTGGATGTGGTCGATACCGGCGTAGGCATCGACAGCAGCCAGCTGCAGCAGCTGTTCCGCCCCTTCGTGCAGGCCGATGCCGGCCGGCGCCGAGGAGGAACCGGACTGGGGTTGTCGATCAGCCGTGAACTGGCCCGCCTGATGGGGGGCGAACTGAGTGCGCGCAGCGTGGAAGGGCATGGCAGCTGCTTCACGCTGCGCGTGCCAGCCCGCATCGCAACGGCCATAGACGCTGCACCCCCTCCCCGCCCTGCCCCGGATGCCCTGTCGGGGCTGGCCGTGATGCTGGTCGAAGACCACGACCTGAACCGTGCCGTGGTGGGCGAGCAGCTGCGTCAGCTGGGGGCCGATGTCACCACCTGTGCCGATGCGCGCAGCGCACTGGATCATCTGGCCGGCCGCCCCTGCGACCTGGTGCTGCTCGATATCGGGCTCGATGGCATCGACGGCATGGATGGCTACCAGCTGGCCACGGCCATCCGTACGCTGGAAAGTACCCAGGAACAGCCACCGGCGTGCATCGTTGCGCTGTCGGCCGATACCAGTGAAAGCCACCAGACCCGCTGCATGGCCGCAGGCATGGATGCCGCGTTGAGCAAGCCGCTGGGACTGGATGCGCTGATGGCGCTGCTGGGCAGGCTGGCGCCCGGCAGGCGCCCACCACCGGTACCCGAACGCGACTACCGGCAGGCCATTGCCGAGGAACTGCCCGGCCTGTTGGCCGCCATCACGCAACGCGACGTGGCGGCCCTGCGCCACCGCGCGCACCGCCTGCAGGGGCTGGCGCAGATGCTGGGGGAGCCCGGCTGGTCAGCCATTGCCGGCGACCTGTGGGAACTGGCCGATGAAAACACCGACTGGCGCGATGCACAGCGGCTGGCCGATGTCCTGGCCAGCCAGCAGGCAGGGCGGCAGCACCCGCAGGCGCCGCCGCCGGACTGACTCAGGCCGCGCGTGCCGCCATGCGGTTGGTCAGGTCACTGAAGCGCCCCAGCGACATCAGGTGCTGGTTGGCCAGCGACAGCCAGCCCTTGCGGTGCCAATCGACGACGATCGCTTCCGGCAGCGCCTGCAGCTTCTCGGCATCGATGACCTGGAAGCCATTGAGGTTGAATTCGCGGCCGTCGTGGGTGCGCACGGTGGCATTGCGCACCACCAGCAGATCCTGCGCCTTCAGCGCCTGCGAGAACGCACGGGTCTGTTCGTGCTCACGGGTGAACTGGCCGCAGAAATCCAGCGCGTTCTGCACGATTTCCTCGGCCTTGCCATCAACGAACAGGGGCTGGCCTTCGCTGCCGCCCTTCACCACGCGATCGCTTTCCTCGTCCAGGCCCAGCAGGAACTGGTTCTCATCGCCGGTGTCGATGAAGATGAACGGGTGGCGGCGCACGTAGGCCGGGATGTAGCTGTTGGCATCCCATTCGCCTTCGCTGACGAACAGGTTGTCTTCGGTCACGCCCACGGCCGCCATCGGCACCGCGTCGTCACCGGCGAACAGGATCGGGTAGTGGTGCAGGGCCAGGGCGAACTCGCCCGCCACCAGCGGAATGGAGTTGGTGGCGGCGGCGAAGCCGAGCCGGCCCGGCAGGATGCGGACGTCAGCGTGCACATCGGCCTGCAGCGGCACCGGACGGTTGTAGAACAGGGGGGCGCTGGTCGGGGCAGCGGTGGTCGGGGTGTCGCTTGCGGTGGTCATTGCGGGAACCGTGTCTTTCGTGCGCGCCTTCCTTCCCGGGCGCGCAGACGGGAACAACCTGAACCCCGCATTATCAACAAGCCGGGTGACAAGAACCACCCCGGCGTGGAATTACTTCAACTGCAGCGGATAACGCTGCCACAGGACATGCACCAGGAACCCGGTCAGTTCGGCGTCGCGGTTGCTGATGGCGGCCCGGATCTTGTCCAGCAGGACCGTGTCGCTGCAGTGCCGCACGTCGGCATGGTTGGCCTGCCCTGCCCGCCGGGCCCGGTAGCGGGCGGCCCGCTGCGCATCGCTCATCGCATACCCGAACTTGGGCGGACGCCCCCGCTTGCGCGGCAGGGTCAGCTCCAGGGTTCCAGGGTCTTTATCGTCACGCATGGGGCGATGGCTGGTGGCGGCACATGGAGGGGGTGCGCAATTTATCGTGAGGCATCACTTTAATCCAGCTTTTTCTGCAGGAAATGCTGCGCTGCCGCGAGGATGTGCGCGGACCTCCAGAACGCACGGCACCCCCGGACTGCGGATGCGGGATACGGATGCCTGCATGGCGCAGGGTCGCCCCATGCCATCATCCAAAAAAGGGAGCCCGTCACCGGGCTCCCTCCGTTGTTTCACCTCAGGCGACACGCACCGGCTCATAACCGCTCAACCGGGCTTCGCTGCTGGCCCGTCCCTGGCTCAGCGAACGCAGGGCGGTGGTATAGCCCCGCAGCTGGGCCAGCGGTGCGAAGCCATTGACCTCGGCACGACCGTCAACATCGTCGATGGCGGTGATGCGGCCATGGCGGCGGTTGATGTCGCCCACCACATCGCCCACCGCTGCCGACGGCGCATGCACGGTCAGCGCCATCACCGGCTCGAGCAGCTGTGTGCCGGCCTGTTCAAGCGCCGATCGCACCGCCTCCACACCCGCCCGATGGAACGCCAGGTCGGACGAATCCTTCGCATGGGTCTGGCCATCGACCAGGCTCACCTCCACGCCCACCACCGGGTAGCCCTGCGGCCCATCGGACAGCGCCGCACGCACGCCCTTCTCCACCGCTGCGATGAAGCCGCGCGGCACCACGCCACCGACGATGCGGTCGTTGAACACCACCTGGTCGTCCTCACGCGGCACCATGTCCAGCACCACATGCGCGAACTGGCCCTGGCCGCCGGTCTGCTTGACCACCCGCCCGACCACGCCCGGCACAGCACGCAGTGGGGTTTCCTGGTAGGCCACGCGGGGGGCGCCCACGCTGACATCGACCTTCCATTCGGTGCGCAGGCGCTCGACCATCACCTCAAGGTGCAGCTCGCCCATGCCCCAGGCCAGGGTTTCACCGCTGTCCTTGTCGGTCTCGACGCGGAACGACGGATCTTCCTGGGCCAGGCTGGCCAGGCCCTGGCTCATGCGCAGCAGATCGTTGGCACGACCTGCCGTCAATCGCCACGCCAGCACCGGGGCCTGCGACTGGATGCTCTCCAGCTGCAGCGGATGGCCGCGACCACTGAGCGTTTCACCGCTCACCGCATCCTTCCAGCCGATCACGGCCACGATGTCACCGGCCACCGCCTGCGTGATGTCCTGGGTCTGGTCGGCCTGCACCCGTACCAGCCGACTGACCCGGCGGCCCTGGGCATGCTGCGAACTGGCCACGCTGTCGCCCACCTTCAAGGTGCCCGAATACAGGCGCACGAAACTCAACGCACCGTGCTGCTGGTGGGTGATCTTGAACAGCAGGCCCGCCAACGGACCATCCGGATCCGGCGGCAGCTGCACCTGGCCGTCGGCCGCCTCGGCCACCACGGCCGGCCGGTCCAGCGGCGAAGGCAGGTAATCGACCACCGCATCCAGCAGCGTTTCGATGCCCTTGTCCTTGAACGCCGCACCGGCCAGTACCGGCACGCCGGCACCGGCCAGCGTGGCCCTGCGCACGGCCGCGCGCAGGGTATCGGCATCGATCACCGCACCGGCCAGCCACAGTTCGGCCAGCGCGTCATCGTGCTCGGCCACGGCTTCCACCAGCGCTTCGCGCTGCGGCTGCCACTGCGCACGCTCGTCTTCGGTCCACGGCGCCACGTGGCTGCCGCCCGTTTCCGGCCACCGCACGGTCTGCTGCCCGACCAGATCGACCCAGCCGTGGAAACCGGCTTCGCTGCCCAGCGGCCATCCCAGCGCCCACGGCCGCGCCTGCAGCTTGTCCTGCAGTTGCGCCAGCACGCGCTCGAACGAAGCGCCGATGCGGTCCATCTTGTTGACGAAGGCCAGCAGCGGCACGCCATGCCGACGCGCCTGGCGCCAGACGGTTTCCGATTGCGGCTGCACGCCGTCCACGGCCGAGAACACGGCCACGGCACCGTCGAGCACGCGCAGCGAGCGCTCGACTTCGATGGCGAAATCGATATGGCCGGGCGTGTCGATCAGGGTCAGCGCGTGCGGGGGCAGATCGCGCGGGGCCCACTGTGCATGCACGGCGGCCGCACCGATGGTGATGCCGCGCTCGCGCTCGATGGCCGAGAAGTCGGTCGTCGCGTTGCCGTCGTGCACTTCGCCGACGCGGTGGATTTCACCGGTGCGCCACAACAGGCGTTCGGTGAGCGTGGTCTTGCCGGCGTCGATGTGGGCAATGATGCCGAGGTTGCGACGACGGGACAGGGTCTGGGTGTTCATGAGGGCATTCCTGCAAAGCCAACTTCAGGGGCCGCGCGTCCCGGTTGGCGACAGGGCGCGCGGCTAGCGTTCGGTCTCGGCGGTCTGGTGCATGGCACGTTCTCCTTGCGGTACAGCGGGTGGGAGGGAAAAGAAGGAGGGCGGAAACGAAAAGAGCGCCCCGAAAGGGCGCTCTGTGGATGGTCCAACGGTGGCCGGTTCAGCGGCCTCGTGGGGCTCCAGGCAGACACGCCCGTTCCGCGCTTGCGCGGGCCAGGGTGAAAAACTTCAGGAGTGGCATCCGGTTCATGGGGCGCATTCTAGACCTCCTTGGACGGGGTGCAAGCGAATATTGGCCACACGGATGGAACGATGAGGGGATGAATTCAGGAAATGGGGTCCTTTTCGAATACACCCCCGCATCGCGTGGATCTACGCCGTCAGGTCACCACCACCAGCGGCACGTTGCGCCGGGGGTGCTGCAGGACCACCACATCCTGCTGGTACACGCGCTGCAGGTTGGCTTCGGTCAACACCTGGGTCGGCGTGCCGTCTGCGGCCACCCTGCCCTGCTCCAGCAGCACGATGCGGTCGGCATGGCCGGCCGCCAGGTTCAGGTCGTGCAGCACCACGATCACGCAGGCACCGGCATCGGCATGTGCACGCACCGTACGCAGCGTGCGCTCCTGATGGCGCAGGTCCAGTGCGGCGGTCGGCTCGTCCAGCAGCAGCAGCGGCGTGTCCTGCGCCAGTACGCGGGCGAAGGTGGTGCGCGCCGATTCACCGCCGGACAGCTGCTGCACTTCACGCTGGCGCAGCGCCTGCAGCTCGGCGGCATCCAGTGCCTGTTCCACCCGCTGCGCATCCACGTCCGGATCCGGCGGGTGCGGCAGCCGCCCCATCGCCACCACCTCTTCCACGCTGAAGGCGAAGCGCACGCCATGTTCCTGCGGCATCACCGCGCGCTCGCGTGCCAGCGGGCCGGCACGGAAACTGTGCAGGGCACGCCCCAGCAACTGCACCTGCCCGGCATCGGGCAGCAGATCACCGGCGGCCACGCCCAGCAGCGTGGATTTTCCCGCACCATTGGGCCCCACCAGCGCGGTCACCGTGCCCGGCACGAACGCCAGATCAATGCCATGCAGGATCTCCCGCTGCTGGCGGCGCACGATCACCCCGGACAACTGCAGCAGCGCGCTCATGCGGCCCCCTTGCGCCGTTGCTGCAGCACCAGCCACAGGAAGAACGGCGCGCCCAGTGCCGCCGAGAACAGGCCCAGCGGAATCTCCGCCGGCGGGTCCAGCGTGCGCGCAGCCGTATCGGCAACGACGATCAGCAGTGCCCCCAGCACCGCCGACACCGGCAGCAGCCAACGGTGCCCCGGCCCGACCAGCAGGCGCGCCACGTGCGGCACCACCAGGCCGACGAAACTGACCGAACCGGCGAAAGCCACCGCCGCACCGACCAGCAACGCACTGAACGCCACCAGCCTGCGCCGGGTGCGCGGCACGTCCAGGCCCAGGTGCTGGGCCTGGCGCTCGCCAAGGGCGAGCATGTCCAATGGCGTGGCCAGGCGCAGCAGGGCAAACATGCCGATGGCGAACGGCGGCACAACCGCCGCCACATCCGCCCAGCTGGCACGGGCCAGCGACCCCATCTGCCAGAACACCAGCGATTGCAGCTCGCTTTCACTGGCGATGTAGGTCAGGAAACCGATCAGCGCCGAGCAGAACGCCGCCATCGCGATCCCGACCAGCAGCAACGTGGCATTGCCGGTGCCCCGCCCTGGCCGTGCCAGCAGGTAGGTCACGCTGATGGCCAGCGCGCCACCGGCGAACGCGGCCAGGGGCACCGCCCAGCCTGCCACCGTGGCGGCGCCGAGCACGATCGCGGCCACCGCCCCCAGTGCCGCGCCCTGGCTGACGCCGACGATGCCCGGGTCGGCCAGCGGATTACCGAACAGGCCCTGCAGGCTGGCACCGGCCATCGCCAGTGCGGCCCCCACCATCGCCCCCAGCAGGGCGCGCGGCACGCGCAGTTGCCAGATCACCGCCAGGTCACGCGCACTGACCGCGTCCACCGGCAACAGGCCCAGCTTCACGCCGATCGCCTGCACTACCTCGGCGGGCGGCAGGCGCAGCGGCCCCAGCGTGAACGAGGCGATCACCGCCCCAACCAGCGCCAGAGTGGCCACCAGCACCATCACGCGCCCGCGCTGGCGCCGCCGATCCGCCGACCTCATGCCGGGGGCAGGCTCGCCAGTGCCTTGGCCAACGCCAGCGCACCCGCACCGGAACCGACGCTGGTGTACTTCAACTGCACGTCCGGCATCACCCAGACCCGGTTGGCCTGGCCGGCCGGGGTCTGCTTCAGCGAGGGATAGGCCTTCCACAGGCCGTCGGCGCCGCCGAACAGTTCCAGATCATGCGCAGTCACCAGGATCACCTGCGGCGCGGCGGCCAGCACGCCTTCGTTGCTCAGCTGCGAGTAATTGGACACACCGGCTTCGCTGCCGATGTTGATGCCACCGGCCAGCGCGATCAGCGCGGCCGAAGCACTGTCCTTGCCCGCCACGGTGGGCGTACCGCCGCCGCCGGTGGCGGACACGTGGATCACCCGCGGCGCATGCGCCAGGCCCTTGCCGATGGCCTGCGCCTGGTCCAGCTGCTGCTGCACCTGCGTGGCCAGTGCCTGCCCGGCTGCCGCCACGCCCAGTGCGGCAGCAACCTTGCGCACCTTGTCCGGGGCCGGCTGCAGATCGTCGATGACCACGGCGGCCTCGCCTACCTCGCGCAGCTTCTGCGCCAGCGCGGTGTGGCGGCGCAGGCTGTTGCCCAGGAACAACGACCCCTGCAGGCTGACCACGCCTTCCACGCCGGTGGTGCGGTTGAACAGGAACTGGTGCGGGGCGGCACGCCCGGCCTCGGTCGCGGTATTGGTCGGTGCCGCGAAGACCTGCTTGCCCAGGCCCAGGGCTTCGATCACGGCAATCACATCATCGCCACCGGCAATGATGCGACTGGTATCGGTCACGCTGACCTGTGCGCCGTCATCGGAGGTCACGGTTACCGGCAGGACCGCCTGCACGTCCTTCACGGCCGGCACGTCCGTGCCGGCCACACGCTGCCATCCGGCCGGCAACCCTTCGGCGGCAGCGGCGGTGGCGGCCGTGGTGGCAGACGGGTCGGCCGGGGGCGTGCTGCCGCCACAGGCGGCCAGTGCCGCTGCCAATGCCAGCGGAAGTGCGCGCAGGCACAGGCGGGGATCAAGCTTCATGGCTACTCCTTTGTGCATGGCGGGGCGACCGTGCGGGCCGCCCCAGCCGGGGGCTTACTGCTTCGGCGTGATGCGGGTGATGCGGTCACCCTTGGGGTCTTCGGCGCCGCGCGACTTGTTCACCGCAAATACGCTGCCCTTGCCATCGGCACGCACGTGGTTGGGCAGCGTGCCGCCGTCGAGGTTGCCGACCACCGTGCCGCTGCGGTCGACCACGGTCACGGTGCCGGCACCGCGGCTGCTGACATAGGCCAGGCCCGAGGTCGGATCGAAGGCCACGTTCAGTGCGCCGGCACCCACCGGCACATCGTGCAGCACCTTGCCGGCGGCAACATCGACGATCAGCAGGTTGTCGGTGCCCTGCGAGGCCACGTACAGCCGGCCCTGGGCGGCGTCATAGGCCACGCCGGAGGCACTGACCGAATTGCCCAGGTCGATCACCTTGTCGACCTTGCCCGAGGCCACATCGATCACCGCCGCTTCAGGCGTGCCGATGCTGACGGTGAACAGCTTGCCGGCCTTTTCATCCAGCACCAGGCTCATCGGCACGAACTTGCCGTCATCCACGCCGGAGGCCAGGGTGATCGGCGCCAGCGGCGCGAGGGTCTTGGTATCGAACACCGACAGGTGGTCTTCGCCGGTGGCCGAGGCGAACGCGCGGCCATGCGTGCCATCGATCACCACGTCACGCGCATGCGGCACGGCGCCCACCGGGAACTGGTGCACCAGCGACAGGTCGGACTGGCGGTAGACCGCCACTGTGTCCTGGCGGGTATTGGTGACCCATACCGTGCCCTGGGTGTCATCCACGCCCACGCCATAGACGGCGAACACGCTGCCGCCCTTGCCGTCGGGCACCACGGCCGGGGTGATGGCCTTGCTGACCTTCAGGCTCTTCGGATCGACCTTGAGCAGCTGCGACTGGGTGACCGGCGGGCGGCCCACGGCCGAGGTCACGTAGACCGCGTTGCTGGCGGCACTGTAGGCACTCTGGTACAGGCCCGGCACCAGACGGTTGGACTGGGTGGCAAAACGCTGCTGGCCCGACAGCGGCAGCTGCGGCGACACGCGCAGCTTCAGCACCGTGGCCGCATCGGGCTGGCTGGCGCGCACCACCACCGGGTGCGTGCCCGGCACCGCGTCGGCCGGAATGCCCAGCTGGGTCTTGAAGGTGCCATCGGCATCAACGGTCAGCGGCTGCGCGTTGAGCACGGTGTCGCCACGGACCAGGCTGATCTTCTGGCCCGGCACGAAGCCACGGCCGATCACCTCGGCGCTGCCGCCGGGCACGACATTCTCACCGCGTGAGACGGCCTTGCCCTTGAAGGTGGCCACGGCCGGCTGGTCGAACACCGGCTGTGCCTGGGCGGCCACGGCCAGCAGCAGGCCCGCGGCCAGGGTGGTGAGTCGAAGGGAAGAACGAAGGGACATGTCAGGCTCCTTGCACACATGGGGCCGCACCCTGTGGCACGGCGAGTCATTGGTTGCCTGGGCGGCGGCCAGCGGCGCGCCTTGCCTGGGTAGTGGGCGCGGGCGGCCATCACCGCGCGCGGGGTTACTCGGCAGCGGGGGCGGCATCGCTGCCGCCATCCTCGCTGCTGCGGTCGCGCACGCCGTACAGTTCGGCCAGCGCTGCATGGAACGAGGCCGGCAGCATCGGGCCATGGCCCAGGCCGGGGAATTCACGGTAGCGCACCTGCAGCCCGGGCACCTCGGCCAGGCGCGTGGACAGCTGCAGCGCGGCATCGGGGGTGGCGCCACCGATGCGGCGCAGATGCGCGACCACGCGCGGGTTGTTCATGTCACGCTTGCCGCGATCGCCGACGCGTTCGGCACCGCCCAGCATCAACCACACCTGCGCCTTCTGCCCGTGCGTGTTGTCGATGAACTGGCGCTCCAGATCGCCCTGCGGCGCGCCCTGGCTCCACCACAGTGACGGGCTGGCCGACAGGTAATACTGGAACGCGGCCGGGCGCGTATACAACGTGCTGAGCACGAACAGGCCGCCCAGCGAATGCCCCCACAGCGCCTGCTGCGTGGGGTCGATGCGGGCACGGCGCGCCACTTCCGGCTTGATGCGGCGCTCGATCACATCGGCGAAGGCCCACGCGCCCCCGCCCACGGCCTGGGTGGTGCCGGATTCATCATCGGCACGGTCGATCCAGGCGGTGTAGTCGCGGGTACGCGCCGGCGAGTCGATCCGCAGTTCGTTGTCATAACCGATCAGCACCAGCACCGGTGGCGCCTTGCGTGCGGCCAGTTCGGCCAGCAGCGCCTGGTCCAGCACCATGGCGGCGGCATTGCCATCGAGCGCGTACAGGGCCGGCAATGGACTGCCGGGTGCCCTTGCCGGAATGCCGACGTTCACCCGCCAGCGGCGCTGGCCGTCCGGGCTGTCCACCACGAACCGCTCGAAGCGGTAGGCGGCGGCCGGTGCATCCAGCACGGTATGGCCCATCAGCTGGTTCGGGTTGCGCTGCTGCGCGTAAGCGTAGGGAGTGGCCAACAGCACCCCCATCGTCAGGACGGCCAGGCGGGCAACGAAGCGTGCGGAAAATTGCATGGGTGACAGCTACGGCGGCAGGTGCCGCCCCTTCATCAAGGGACCGCAGTCTATCCCAAATGCGAATGCTTATCACCTAGATCATGCGTCACGGTGTGTATCCCGCGCGGACAGCGCTGCCCCACCCGGCCGCGGGCGTCACCGCCCCTTTGCCGCCCGCGCCGCTTCGCGCTGTGCACGCAGCCGGTCGAGCTTTTCCTTCAGCTTGATTTCCAGCCCGCGCGGCACCGGGCTGTAGTACACCCGTTCACCCATCGCATCGGGGAAGCCGGTCTGGTCCAGCGCGATGCCGCCCTCGGCGTCATGGTCGTACTGGTACTCGGCGCCGTAGCCCAGCTCCTTCATCAGCTTGGTCGGCGCGTTGCGCAGGTGCAGCGGCACCTCTTCGGTGCCGCTTTGCCGCACGTCGGCCTTGGCCTGGTTGAAGGCGGCATAGCCGGCATTCGATTTGGCGGTGCTGGCCAGGTACAGCACCAGCTGGGCGAAGGCCAGCTCGCCTTCGGGGCTTCCCAGCCGCTCATAGATGTCCCAGGCTTCCAGCGCCATCGTCTGCGCGCGCGGATCGGCCAGGCCGATGTCCTCGATGGCCATGCGGGTCAACCGCCGCGCCAGGTATGCCGGATCGCATCCACCATCGAGCATGCGGGTCAGCCAGTACAGCGCGGCATCGGGATTGGAACTGCGCACCGACTTGTGCAGCGCCGAGATCTGGTCGTAGAACTGCTCCCCGCCCTTGTCGAAACGGCGGGTGCGGTCGGCCAGCACCTGTGACAGCGTCTGCGGGGTGATGCGCCCGCCCTCGTCGGCCGCCAGTTCGGCGGCGATTTCCAGCAGCGTGAGCGCACGGCGCACATCGCCGTCGGCCGCCGTGGCGATCTCCAGCAGCAGCTCCGGCGCAACATCGATCGCCTCCTCGCCGAGGCCGCGCTCGCGATCGCCAAGCGCGCGCTGCAGTGCCTCGACGATGTCGGTGGGCGAGACCCCTTCGAGCACATGCACGCGGCAACGCGACAGCAGAGCGGAATTCAGTTCGAACGAGGGGTTTTCCGTGGTCGCACCGACGAACAGGATGGTGCCGCGTTCGATGTGCGGCAGGAACGCATCCTGCTGCGACTTGTTGAAACGGTGCACCTCGTCGACGAACAGCACCGTGCGCCGGCCTTCGGCGAACCGCTGTGCCGCCTCGGCCAGCACCTGGCGCACCTCCGGCAACCCGGACAGCACGGCGGAGATGGCACGGAATTCGGCGTCGGAGTACTCGGCCAGCAGCAGCGCCAGCGTGGTCTTGCCACAGCCCGGCGGCCCCCACAGGATCATCGAGTGGACACGGCCGGATTCGACCGCGCGGCGCAGTGCACTGCCCGATGCCAGCAGGCGCTTCTGCCCCACCATTTCATCCAGGGTCCGCGGGCGCATGCGCTCGGCCAGCGGGCGCAGGTGGTCCCGATCGACGCTCAGCAGATCGGGACCGGGGAAGGAAGTTGAGCGTTGTCTTGGCACCGGGGCATTGTACCGCGAGAGCGTGCCAACCAAGGTTGGCACCTGCCAGAGCCAGGTAGCGCCGGGCCCGGCCCGGCGCCATGGATCACTCGCCGATGATGTCGGTGCCCTTCGGCGGAGTGAAGCTGAAGGTGCCGGCGGCAAAGGACGGGTTGCGCTTCCAGCCGGTGAAGCTGATGACCGTGCGCTGGCCCACCGCGTCGGTGATTTCCATCTTGGCCAGGCCCTGTGCATTGAAGCCCAGCGCGGCGTACTGGAAGCTGGCTTCGGTTTCGCGCTTGGGCGAAAGCGACAGCCACTGCAGGCCGTCACGGGCAGCCGCTTCCTCGCTCAGGTCGTACTGCTGCTCCAGCAGGGCCGGATTGATCAGCGCGGTCAGCGGGCTGTTCTGTTCTTCCTTGCCCTGGCCACGCACGCTGGCCTGCTGCAGGTCCGGCTCATACATCCAGACCTTCTTGCCATCGGCAACGATCAACTGCTCGTGCGGCTTGATGTATTCCCAGCGGAACAGACGCGGCGCGGACAGGGCGACACGGCCACTGGTGCTTTCCTTGACCTTGCCGCGGTTGTCGAACACCTGCTGGCTGAACTGGCCATCCAGGCCCTTCAGACCGCTGGTGAAGGCCTTCAGGTCGTCGCGGGCACCGGCCCAGGCGCTGCTGGCGGCGGCGCAGGCCACGGCCAGGGTGGTGGTGGCAAGGAATCGGCGGAGGCGAAGGTTCATGCGGGATCCCGTCAGCGCACAGGCGCTTGGCTAAGGTGGACTGCAGTGTGCCCAAGGGAAGCTGAATGGGCGATCAGGGCCATTATGCCCCGCCCGGTGATCGCGCGGGGCTCATTCACGCATCGCGCGGCGCGACGGGTTCCGCGCATGCGCATGGATCCGGTAGATCCACGCCATGCGTGGATTCAGCGCGCCAGTTCGCCGTACACCACCTGGCCGCGGAACCCGCGCCGGACCTGCTGGTACAGCGCGCGGAAGGCCGGGTAATCCTGCGGCTGGCACAGCGCATCGGCACCGCGCACGGCATTCTGCACCAGGCGATGATGCACGGTGACCTGCTGGCCCTGCCGGCGCCAGTCCACCTGGTAATCACCGGCAGCGTTGCGGAAATGCTGGCTGGCCGGAATGGCGATGATCGGGGCGTTGGCCGGCAGATTCAGATGGTAGGTCTCTTCGCGCAGGCTGGCATTGCAGTAGAACGGCGTGGCGTTGTCCGGCGCCGAGGTGCTGGCATACAGCGCGCGCATCGATTCACCGCCCGGCGGCTCCGGCACGGTCATGCCGCCGACCACGCTGAAATCCACGTAGTCCTCGGCCTGGAAGCGGTAGCGGAAGTTGAACGGCCGGGTCAGGTCGGCCGGCTCGCCTTCGACCTGCAGCTGGCCGCTGCCATCGAAGCCGGAACTGGCCATGATCGACTCCTCGGCGCGCGCCCGGTTCTGCGCATTGAGCCGCACGAACTGCGCGCGCAGGCCGATTTCGGCCGCCTCGCCCAGCGAGGGCACGGTCTGGCCACGCAGGTTGCCCTGGGCATCGAAATCAAAGGTGACGTCCAGTGCCGTGCCATTGCGCTGGCCATCATTGGCCGGCGTGCGCGCCAGCGTGGCATCACCGGTGTGCAGCACCGGCGCGCCCAGATCGCCATCGGGCAGCTGGCCAAAGCGTGCCCAGGTGCTGGTCGAGTCCAGGTACAGCTTGAATTCGGGGATGTAGGTGATGGCGTGGTTGAAGCGCCCCAGCACCGGAATCTTCGGCAGCGTCGGGCCGCCACCGGCGCCGATCAGCACCGGCGTGCTGGCGATGCCCTTGGCCGCCAGCAGCGCCTCCAGGATCACCACATGGTCCTTGCAGTCGCCATAGTGGTTGTCGAGGATGCTCTGCGCGCTGTTCGGCTCCAGCCCGCCATTGCCCAGGTACACGGCCACGTAGCGGATGTTCTGCGCCACCCAGCGGTACAGCGCCGCGGCCTGCTCGCGGCGGTCATCGATGCCGCGGGTCAGCTCGTCAGCCAGGGCCTGCACGCCCGGGGTGACCTGCGCCGCCTGCCCGGCCTTGTGCTGGTAGGCACGCGCCATCTGCGGCCAGTCACGGTAGGTGCTGGCCATGATGCCCGGGCTGAACTCCCAGACCGCGGCCGACCAGTTCTGTGCCTGCAGCGGTTCGCGGCGCTGGTAGCGCCAGCGCCAGGTGGCCTGGCCATTGCGCACCACCGGCCTGTCACTGCCCTGCACGCCCTGGCTGTCCACGTACATGGGCAGGTTGGCCGGTGCGCTCAGGGTCACTTCGGCATCGTCGTACGGGGTGAACACGTTGAAGGTTTCCCACAGGCCGAAGTAGCCCGGGAAGTACGGCACCTGCTGGGTACGGCGCACCTGGTAGACCAGGCGCGTACCCGGGGCCAGGTTCGGGAACACGATCACCCGCACCTTGCGGTCGGCATACATGGCCGCCGAGGCACTGGAATAGCTTTCCTGCGTATAGATGCGGTCGGCCGGCACGTCACGGCGCTGGCCATCGGCGGTCAGCGTATAGGCCGACAGCACATCCAGCTGCTCCATCTTTTCGCTGTAGCTCAGCCGCACCTGGCTGAACTGCTCCACCGCCGCCTTGGTCTTGAGCAGGATCTCGTAGGTCTCGGTCTGCACGTTGCCGGCATCGGGCCGCACCTGGTAGTCGGCACGGTAGCGCACGAAACTGAAGTTGTTGGCCGCCTCGCCATCGCTGCGGGCCGCCGGCGGCGCCGGGGTCGGTGCGGACGCGGCGGCATCACCACCGGCCCAGGCCGGCGCGGCGATCAACAGGCCGGCCAGCGCCAGCACGCAGGGAAAAACGTGTTTCATGCCGGATTCCTTCGGGCAGCTTACTTCGGCGGCGGCGGTGCCAGCACGGTACGGTCGCCATTGTGTTCAGGGGCACTGACCACACCGGCCGCTTCCATGGCCTCGATCAGGCGCGCAGCACGGTTGTAGCCGATCTTCAGGCGGCGCTGCACGCCGGAAATCGACGCGCGGCGGGTTTCGGTGACCACCCGCAGCGCTTCGTCGTACAGGGGGTCGGATTCATCACCGGCCGCGCTGGTTTCCGGCAGGCCGGTCGCACCGACCACCACGCCGTCGCCCAGGGTCTGCACCTCATCCAGCACGCCATCGATGTAGTCGGCCGGCCCCATGGCCTTGAGGTGCTCGACCACGCGGTGCACTTCGTCATCGGACACGAAGGCGCCATGCACACGCTCGGGCATGGCGGTACCCGGCGGCAGGTACAGCATGTCGCCGTGGCCCAGCAGGGTTTCGGCGCCGGACTGGTCCAGGATGGTGCGCGAGTCGATCTTGGAACTGACCTGGAAAGCGATGCGGGTCGGGATGTTGGCCTTGATCAGGCCGGTGATGACATCCACCGACGGGCGCTGGGTCGCCAGGATCAGATGGATGCCGGCCGCACGCGCCTTCTGCGCCAGCCGGGCGATCAGCTCTTCGACCTTCTTGCCGACGATCATCATCATGTCGGCGAATTCGTCGATGAAGATGACGATGAACGGCAGCGTCTCCAGCGGCCGCGGGGCCTCGCCCAGCTCCGGGTTCGGCTTGAACAGCGGGTCCATCAGCGGCTGCCCGGCGTCCTGCGCATCCTTGACCTTCTTGTTGAAGCCGGCCAGGTTGCGCACGCCCACCGCGCTCATCAGCTTGTAGCGGCGCTCCATTTCGGCCACGCACCAGCGCAGGCCGTTGGCGGCCTCCTTCATGTCGGTGACCACCGGCGCCAGCAGGTGCGGAATGCCCTGGTAGACGCTCAGCTCGAGCATCTTCGGGTCGATCATCAGCATGCGCAGGTCTTTCGGCGAGCCCTTGAACAGCAGGCTCAGCACCATCGCGTTGACCGCCACCGACTTGCCCGAGCCGGTGGTACCGGCCACCAGCAGGTGCGGCATGCGGGCCAGGTCGGCCACGGTCGGGCGGCCGGCGATGTCCTTGCCCAGCGCCAGCGTCAGCACGCTGGCCGACTTGTCGTATTCCTTCGAGCGCAGCAGCTCGGACAGGAAGATCATCTCGCGGGTGACGTTGGGAATTTCCAGGCCGATCACCGACTTGCCCGGAATCACGTCCACCACGCGCACCGACTTGACCGACAGGCCGCGGGCGATGTCCTTGTCCAGCGTGCTGATCTGGCTGACCTTGATGCCCGGCGCCGGCTCGATCTCGAAGCGGGTGATGACCGGGCCCGGGTAGGCACCGACCACCTGCGCCTCGATGCGGAAGTCCTTCAGCTTGAACTCGATCTGCCGCGACAGCGTTTCCAGGGTCTGCTCGTCATACCCCTTCGGCTGCGGCTTGGGATCGTCCAGCAGCGCCAGGGGCGGCAGGTCCGAACCATCGCTGTTGACGCCGCGGAACATCGGAATCTGGGTGTCACGCTTGGCGCGGTCGCTCTTCTCGATGACCGGCTCGGGGCGCGGCTCGATCTTCACCGGCTCGCGCTTGGCGCGCACTTCGGCATCGGCCTTGCGTACTTCCTGGCGTTCCTCGCGCATCACGCGGGTCTGCTTCCATTCGGTGGCCTGCTCGGTCTTGCGCGCCAGCAGTGGCGCCAGCGACATCACGCCACGGCCGATCTTTTCCATCACCATGAACCATGACAGGCCCGTGGCCAGGGTGATCGAGGCCAGCAGCAGCACCAGCACGAACAGGTTCGCCCCCAGCGCCCCGAAGCCGATGGTGAGCGAATTGCCGACCAGTTTGCCGAGGATGCCGCCGGCACTGGCGACATCAACGCCATTGAAGAAACGCACGTGCATGAAACCAGTGCCGGCGATCAGGAAACCCACCAGGCCGACCAGGCGCAGGGCCGGGTCCAGGTCGTTCTCGCCCTTGGCTTCCCGCTTCAGGCCGAACATGGCGAACCACGCCAGCGCGCCCAGCACGACCGGCAGCAGGAATGCGACCCAGCCGAACAGCTGCAGCAGTACGTCGGCGATCCAGGCCCCTGCCCGTCCGCCCATGTTGTGCACCGGCGCGACCACGCTGCCGGTGTGCGACCAGCCCGGATCGGTGGCCGAATAGGTGAACAGGCTGGCGGCCAGGTACAGCAACGCCGGGGCGATGGCGATCAACCCCAGGTCACGCCACAGGCGCTGGCGGCGCGGATTGTCGCTTGTCGCCGCCGTGCGTCGCGACGGTTTGTTGTCGTCAGACTTGGAGCGTTCGGGGACCTGCTTCGCCACCTTAGACCGGACCTTTGGAAAATGCTGTTAGTGGTTGATAATAAACGAGTCGGCGTCAGTTTTCAGTTATGCCGTGCGCCGCCGCCGGGACCCCCTGCGCCAAGCCCCTGACGCAGCCGCCCGGGATGGCCGACAGGCCGCCCCGTTCCATTCATCGGCTTGAATCGCCTTGCCCGTGCCTCCACTCTATGGGGTGCCGCAGCGTCGGCGCAAACCGCGCCGCGCCTTGTCCCATCGACCTTTTCGCGAGTCTACATGAGCACCAGCAAGCCCTCCCGCCACCAGAAGCTCGTCATCCTCGGCTCCGGCCCGGCCGGCTGGACCGCCGCCGTCTATGCCGCCCGCGCCAACCTCAAGCCGGTCGTCATCACCGGCCTGCAGCAGGGCGGCCAGCTGATGACCACCACCGAGGTGGACAACTGGCCGGGCGACGCCCACGGCCTGATGGGGCCGGACCTGATGGCGCGCATGCAGGCCCACGCCGAGCGCTTCGAGACCGAAGTCATCTTCGACCACATCCATACCGCCGACCTGTCCCAGCGCCCGTTCAGGCTGATCGGCGACAGCGCCGAGTACACCTGCGACGCCCTGATCATCGCCACCGGCGCCACCGCCAAGTACCTGGGCATCGCATCGGAAGAGACCTTCAAGGGCCGCGGCGTGTCCGCCTGCGCCACCTGTGACGGCTTCTTCTACCGCGACCAGGACGTGGTGGTGGTCGGCGGCGGCAACACCGCCGTGGAAGAGGCCCTGTACCTGTCCAACATCGCCCGCAAGGTCTACCTGGTGCACCGCCGCGACACCCTGAAGGCGGAAAAGATCATGCAGGACAAGCTGTTCGCCAAGGTGGCGGCTGGCAAGATCGAAACCGTCTGGCACCACCAGGTGGACGAAGTACTGGGCAACGAAGCGGGCGTGACCGGCGTGCGCGTGAAGAGCACCGTCGATGGCAGCACCCGCGACATCGAGGCCCATGGCTTCTTCGTGGCCATCGGCCACCACCCGAACACCACCCTGTTCGACGGCCAGCTGGCGATGAACAACGGCTACCTGGAAATCCGCTCGGGCCTGGGCGGCAACGCCACCCAGACCTCGGTGGAAGGCGTGTTCGCCGCCGGCGACGTGGCCGACCAGCACTACCGCCAGGCCATCACCTCGGCCGGCTTCGGCTGCATGGCCGCGCTGGATGCCGAGCGCTACCTGGACGCACAGGGCAAGGCAGGCTAAGGCAGGCTGAGGCCCTGAGCCTGTTTCAAAGGCGGGCGCAACAGCGCCCGCCTCCGGGCATCACCCCGCCGTGGCAGCCGCTCCCCAGCCCGGCGTGAGCGAAGGCGCGACCGGGTCGCGCGCGGTGCGGATGCACTGCACCACATGCCGCACCGCTGGCGATTTGACCCCATCGGCATCCACAACCCGGGTATCCCACAGGATCGGCGCACTGCCCGCGTTCTCGCAGCGCAGGGTGATCCGGCTCGGCTTGGCATCCGGCGCTTCGATGCGCACCCGGCCATCAGTGCAGGTCCAGCCCGGCGGGCAGCCGACATTGGTGGTGACCAGTTCGATGGGGTATTGCGGGTAGCCTTCGAAGGTCACGTCCACCTGCTCCGAGCCACCTTGCGGCAGCCGGATTCCATCGATGGGAGCAGCCTTCAATGGGATGCAGTCCTTTCCTTCCCGATAGAGCCGGTAGCCCTTCTCGACACCCTTCATGGAGGCGGTGCGGAAAACCGGATCCTGAAGGGCAACTGCGTCCGAGGCACTGGTGTGAAATCCCGCTTCGATGATTACCGACGGCATGTTCGCCCGCATGTTTTCACCGTGCCGCCCCGTTTCAGGTGCAGCAGCGACGGCGTAGTTCGCGTAATCGTCATTTGAATTGATCAACTCTTTCATGTAGCACATACGCGACTCGCCAGCCGGTAGTCCTCTGGGCGTCCCTCGGCCACATATGCCCGCGCCCCGGATGCCAAGGGGCTTCCGGCGTTGGTATGCAGATGGAAGAGCGCCCGGGCGTTCAACAGGTTCGCGTAGTGCGGGCGACTACGTATGTCTTCATCCCTCTCTCGAAGGGGATGGGTGGACGTAGGGAGAGAGTTCCAGAGATCGGGCTGATCTGGATGAGACACTTCCAGGGAGTACCTTCCCCCCATACGCCACCACGCCTGCCCGCTGCGATCATGCGGATCCAGAGCGCCCGAGCGGACGCGAACCGCAGCCACCTGACTTCGTTCGATCAACCATTGCCGAAGCTCATCGGCATATCCAGGCGTGATCTCGTCCTCGATGATTCCGTTAGACGGATCTCGCTGCGCCCGCCAGTCGCGGAATCCATGGTGGTAGTACCAGCCATGCCCAGCCGATACAACGACAGGCCCGTCATTCTGGCGCTCGGCCCGACTCTCCCTGTCTCCCTTGGCGTCATCCGGGTACTGATCTTCGAAGTCCTTGCCGTTGTAGTAGAACTTCGTTCCCGCCGCCGGCAGGATCGGCCTGGCTGACTCTAGAACACCATTGGAAATGAACCCCTGCAGATCCTCCAGTTCTGCGCCGCCATTTCCGGGCAACCGTCCGCCCCTGAGGTCGATCCGGATCATTCCCGTCGCGATGTCATAGCTGGAGACGGCTTCGGAGGGGGTACTCAGATGGCTCTGCCGGCGATATGCATCAAGCGCTTCCTGGCTTGCTCGAGTGACGATGGCATCCATGGCTGGATCCCCGCCGGAAGCTTCCCGCCGGAACGCTGACTGCTGGGCTTCGACCTGACCGGCCAGCGCCAGCGCTACGATTGCCGCGACTGTAATCACATTGCTCTCCTTCAAGATAGTGGCTGGCGACTCAAACCCGCCTATCACCACTATCCACATCGGATAACGCACTGAATGGCGCTCAACCACAAACTGCGGCGTTTCGTATTTTTCTCAAATCACTGAACACCTCCAACGGCAACCCGCGACAGAGTGTCCTATCCTTCCCCCATGCCCTCCCCCCGCTTCCTCGACACCCTCCAGGCCATTCCCGCCGGCGACTGGGACGCCCTGCACGACGGCACCAACCCCTTCGTCAGCCACGCCTTCCTGTCTGGACTGGAGGAACATGGCTGCCTGCGCGAGGAATGGGGCTGGCAACCGCGGCATTTCACCCTGTGGGAGGGCCGCACGCTTGTCGCGGCCATCCCCGGCTACCTGAAGACCAACTCGCATGGCGAATTCGTGTTCGACCATGCCTGGGCCAATGCCTATGCCCGCCACGGCCGCGACTACTACCCCAAGTGGGTGGGCGCAGTGCCCTATTCGCCGGTGACGGGCCCGCGGCTGCTGGCCCGTCACGGCGTGGCGCGCGATGCCCTGCTGCCTGCACTGCGCGATGCGCTGCCAGCACTCGGCGTCTCCTCGGCGCACATCAATTTCCACACCGCTGCCGAGGAGCGCGCTTTCGGTGATGCGTGGCTGTTGCGCGAGGACATCCAGTTCCAATGGCAGAACCCGGGCGACTGGACCACGTTCGAGCAGTTCCTCGCTGCGATGGACCACAAGCACCGCAAGAACATCCGCCAGGAACGCGCCAAGGTCGCCCGCCAGGGCATCACGTTCCGCGTGATCCATGGCAACGAGGCCAGCCGCGCCGACCTGCAGGCGATGTACCGCTTCTATCTGCAGACCTTCCTGGAATACGGCAACGCCCCTGCCCTGACCGAGGCCTTCCTGCGCCATCTGGCGATCCGGCTGGGGCGCGGGCTGGTGCTGTTCCTGGCCGAGCAGGATGGCGAGCCGATTGCCGGGGCCCTGTGCCTGCGCGGTGGCGACACCCTGTATGGCCGCTACTGGGGCGGTGCTACCCTGCCCGGCCTGCATTTCGAGGCCTGCTACTACCAGGGCATCGCATACTGCCTGCGCGAAGGGCTGACCCGCTTCGAACCCGGTGCGCAGGGGGAGCACAAGCTCGCGCGGGGCTTCCTGCCGACCCGGGTGCGCAGCCGGCACTGGGTGGCCGATGCGGATTTCGCCGACGCACTGCAGGACTGGTGCAGCCGGGAACGCACCGATGTACGGCGCTACCAGCAGGCCCTGCAGGGCCACAGTCCGTTCCGTGCGGGTGTGTAGCATTCGAGGCGCCAACCAGGATTGGCATCCACCAGGGCGCGGGATCGCTGCGCCTACAATGCCCCCATGACCCGCTCGCTGCCCTGGCGCCTGGCCGACGGCCCGGATGCGCCATTCCCACCTGCCGAGACCGCGCTGCGGCAGCCCGACGGATTACTGGCGGTCGGTGGCGACCTGCACCCGCTGCGCCTGCTCAACGCCTATGCCGGCGGCATCTTTCCGTGGTTCAGCGAGGGCGAGCCGATCCTGTGGTGGTCGCCGGACCCGCGCATGGTGTTCCGCACCGATGGCGTGCACCTGTCCAGCCGCTTCCGCCGCCAGCTGCGCCAGTGCCGCTGGCAGGTCAGCGCCGACACCGCGTTCGCCCAGGTGATGCTGGCCTGCGCCGCCGCGCCCCGCCCCGGCCAGGACGGCACCTGGATCAGCCCGGCGATGGTCCAGGCCTACGTGCGGCTGCATGAGCTCGGGTTCGCGCATTCCATCGAAGTCTGGGACGACGGCACCCTGGTCGGCGGCATCTACGGCGTGGCCATCGGCACGATGTTCTTCGGTGAAAGCATGTTCAGCGGCGCCAGCGGGGGGTCCAAGGTCGCCCTGGCCGCCCTGGCCCGCACCCTGCACGGCTGGGGCTGGCCGCTGATCGATGCCCAGGTGGAGAACCCGCACCTGCTGCGCATGGGCGCCGAGCACCTGCCGCGCGAGGCATTCCTGGACCACGTCCGCCGTGCCGTGCGTGAAGACGGCCGGACCGGCAGCTGGCAAGGGCTTGCAGGGGGCTGGCCGGCCGCCGATCTGGCCGGGGGTTAACACAAACTTTGCAAGCCACGCGGTCCGGGCGTAAAATAGCCGGCTTAGGCCCGCCGTGGCCGTTTTCTGAACCGCACAGGACTACATGTCGAAAGACGATTCCATCGAGTTCGAGGGCACTGTCAGCGAGACGCTGCCGAACACCACTTTCCGCGTCCGCCTGGAAAATGGGCACGAGATCATCGCGCACATCTCCGGCCGCATGCGCAAGAACTACATCCGCATCCTTACCGGTGACCGGGTCAAGGTTGAAATGACCCCGTACGACCTCACCAAGGGCCGTATCACCTACCGCATGAAGTAAGCGGTCCGGCGCGGCGCGCCACCCTGACAAGGCCAGCCCTGGTTGCTGGCCTTTTGTCATGCCCGGATTTCCCGACACCACCCTCCCCGGGCCGGAGGTCATCGTGACCTCAGGCACCGTGACATCGGTCAGCGGTGCTTGCGGCAGATTCGCCCTTGCCGTGGCGGGCGCAAGGTGGGATCCGATCCAATCCGGGTCGCCATTCCATCGCCGCCATGAACGCCCCCACCCTGCGTCATCTGCTGGCCTCGGGCCTGCTCGCCACGGCATTGCTGCAGGCCGGGCCTGCATCGGCCGCCACTCCCGCCCCCGCTGCGCCATCGGCCCAGCACTGCATCGCACTGGGCCAGGACCGGCAGATCGTCCGTGCCGGTGCCGACCGTGACCTGCTGCTGCGTGACGGCACCTCCCACTATCGCGTGCATTTCCAGAAGCGCTGCATCAGCGCCGCCACCTCGCATCACTTCACGTTCACCACCGCAGGCCAGGACGGGCAGCTGTGCGGTGGCGCGCGCAGCACCCTGCGCACCGACACCGGCCACTGCCCGATCGCCGCGATCGAACCGATCGACGCCGCCACCTTCAAGCGCCTTGCACTGCTGAAACACTGATGCCGGCGGCGCGCGCCGCCCGCACCTGCCGTGACGTTGCATGACGGGCCAGCCATGGCGGCTGGCCCGTGGTCGTTTACCGGCAGGCGTATGTCCTGCAGCCCTGCCAGAGGTCATCGTGACCGGTCACACCATGGCATCGGTCAGCCATCCTTGCGGCAGATTCCCGCACGCCGCGCGGCATGGATGCTGGATACCGGTCCACTCCGGATCGCAACACCCCCCTGATCGCCATGAAGATGACCGCATTCCATGCCCTGCTCGCCACCGCCCTAATCGCCTGCAGCCTGGGGCTGGCCGGGCTGGCCCAGGCCGCCGACAACGCCACGGCGCCGTCCAGCTGCGTACCGCTTGCCAGCGATCCGCAGATCGTACGGGCCGGCGACGATGCCAGCGTGCTGCTGCACTCGGACCAGGCGCATTACATCGTGCATTTCCGCGGCAGCTGCCCCTCAGTCGCGATCTCCCGGCAGACACAGTTCCAGACAGGCCGCGCACAGGCCACGCAACTGTGCGCCGATGGCAGCAGCCGCCTGAAGACCGACCGTGGCTCCTGCCCGGTGGCCCGCATTGAAGCCATCGATGCCGGACGGTTCGAGCGCGAAGTCCGTCGCCGCACCCGCTGAGGCCCGCACAGCACAAGGGCGGCCGAAGCCGCCCTTGTGGACACCGGCCGGCAGTGGCGGCCTTACTCCACGGTTGCCGGCAGCAACCGCTCCGGCTCGGCCTGGGTATCGATCACCAGTTCGTTGTCGCGCACATCGATGCTGACCTTGCCGCCATTGACCAGCTTGCCGAACAGCAGCTCGTCGGCCAGCGGGCGCTTGACCTTGTCCTGGATCACGCGGGCCATCGGGCGCGCGCCCATCAGCGGGTCGAAACCGTGATGGGCCAGCCAGTCGCGCGCGGTCGGCGTGGCCGACAGGCTGACGTGCTTGTCCTGCAGCAGCATCTCCAGCTCGATCAGGAACTTGTCCACCACACGCAGGATGTGCTCGAAGCCCAGCGCCTGGAACTGCACGACCGCATCGAGGCGGTTGCGGAATTCCGGGGTGAAGCTGCGGCGGATGGTCTCCATCGCGTCGGTGGCGTGGTCCTGCTTGGTGAAACCGATCGAGCGGCGGGCCGCCTGGGTCGCACCGGCATTGGTGGTCATCACCAGCACCACGTTCTTGAAGTTGGCTTCGCGGCCGTTGGTGTCGGTCAGCACGCCACGGTCCATGACCTGCAGCAGGATGTTGAAGATGTCCGGGTGCGCCTTCTCGATCTCGTCCAGCAGCAGCACGCAGTGCGGCGTCTTGACGATCTTCTCGGTCAGCAAGCCACCCTGGTCGAAGCCGACGTAGCCCGGAGGAGCACCGATCAGGCGGCTGATCGAATGCGGCTCCATGTACTCGGACATGTCGAAGCGGACCAGTTCGATGCCCAGCTGCAGTGCCAGCTGCTTGGTCACCTCGGTCTTGCCCACGCCGGTGGGGCCGGCGAACAGGAAGTTGCCGATCGGCTTTTCCGGATTGCCCAGGCCCGAACGGGCGAGCTTGATCGAGGACGCCAGCGATTCGATCGCCGGGTCCTGGCCGAAGATCACCATCTTCAGGTTGCGCTCCAGGTGCTGCAGCACATCCTTGTCGGTGGCGCTGACCTGCTTGGCCGGGATGCGCGCCATCTTGGCCACGATCGCCTCCACTTCCTCGACGTCGATCAGTTCCTTGCGCTGGCCCTCGGGCAGCAGGCGCTGGCGGGCACCGGCCTCGTCGATGACATCGATGGCCTTGTCCGGCAGCAGGCGGTCGCCGATGTGCTTGACCGACAGGTCCACGGCGGCCTGCAGCGCATCGTCGGCGTAGGTCACGCCGTGGTGGGCCTCGTACTTGGACTTCAGCCCCTGCAGGATCTGGTAGGTCTCACCCACCGTCGGCTCGACGATGTCGATCTTCTGGAAGCGGCGGGCCAGGGCGCGGTCCTTCTCGAAGATGCCGCGGTATTCCTGGAAGGTGGTCGAGCCGATGCAGCGCAGCTCGCCCGAGGCCAGGGCCGGCTTGATCAGGTTGGAGGCGTCCATGGTGCCGCCCGACGCCGAGCCGGCGCCGATGATGGTGTGGATCTCGTCGATGAACAGCACCGCGTTGGGCACCTTCTTCAGCGCGGTCAGCACGCCCTTCAGGCGCTTCTCGAAATCGCCCCGGTACTTGGTACCGGCCACCAGGGCGCCCAGGTCCAGCGAATAGATGACCGCATCGGCCAGCACGTCCGGCACGTCGCCTTCCACGATGCGGCGGGCCAGGCCTTCGGCGATGGCGGTCTTGCCCACGCCGGCCTCGCCCACGTACAGCGGGTTGTTCTTGCGGCGGCGGCACAGGACCTGGATGGTGCGCTCGATCTCATCGGCGCGGCCCACCAGGGGGTCGATCTTGCCGCTGCGGGCCTGGTCGTTGAGGTTGCTGGCGAATTCGGTCAGGGCGTCGCCCTTCGGCTCGCCCTCCCCGCCCTCGGCACGGCCCTCGCCTTCGGAGGCGGAGGGCTGCTCGCCTTCCTCGCCCTGCTTGGCGATGCCATGGGACAGATAATTGACCACGTCCAGCCGGGTCACATCCTGCTGGTTGAGGTAGTAGACCGCGTGGGAATCCTTCTCGCCGAAGATGGCCACCAGCACGTTGGCGCCGGTGACTTCCTTCTTGCCGGAAGACTGGACGTGGTAGACGGCCCGCTGCAGCACGCGCTGGAAGCCCAGCGTCGGCTGGGTGTCGCGGCCGTCATCTTCGGCCAGGCGGGACACGGAAGCCTCGATGGCCTGTTCCAGTTCCTGGCGCAGGCGTTCGGCATCGGCGCCGCAGGCCTTGAGCACGGCCTGGGCGGAAGGGTTGTCAAGCAGTGCCAGAAGCAGGTGTTCGACCGTCATGAACTCATGCCGGGCCTCACGGGCGCGCTTGTAGCACTGGCCGATGGTGTGTTCGAGGTCTTTGCTGAACATGGGGTACTCCGGCGGCAGTTGTGGAGAATATGCGGCCTGACGACGCGTTTTCCATCACCCTAGCGGATCGGCACGTTCAGATGGCGTTAGCAGATCGCCTCTGGCGTACGTCCTTGCTTCGCACACTACATCACCCATGGCCCAAACGTACCGGGGCCAAGGGCGGGCATGACGTGATGGTGGGCCGTCATACAGGCATCGGGCAGGCGCTCGGCGGCTGCCATGGATTGCCTGTGGAGATGCTGGCGGCATGGCCGCAGCCAAGGGTGCGGTTGCCGACATGGCTGGAACAGTGCGGATTGCCGGTGAAGAGGTGCCGGCCCGGGCCCGGACGAAACGCCCGGCCGGGCAACGGCCGCAGACCCCAGGGCCTCACGTCAGGCCTGGTTTCAGGCCTTTTCCATCGTGCACAGCAGCGGATGCTGGTTCATGCGCGAATATTCGTTGACCTGGGCGACCTTGGTCTCGGCCACCTCGCGGGTGAACACCCCGCAGACACCGCGGCCACGGGTGTGCACGTGAAGCATCACCTGGGTGGCCTTGTCCAGGTCCATGTTGAAGAACTGCTGCAGGACATCCACCACGAAATCCATCGGGGTGTAGTCGTCGTTGAGCAGCATGACCTGGTAGAACGGCGGCGGTGCGACCTCGGGACGGGCCGGGTCGAGCAGGACGCCATGGTCATGCTGTTGGTCTTGGGAAGGCTCGCGTGGCATCCGCCCATTATAGAGGCTGCGGCCGTCATGCGTGCCCGGGACGGGATTGGACGCCACGGTCGCCGGTCGTCACAATTGCCTCTTCCGACGACGCACGTTTCACAGGATCTTCATGAAAAGGACCCTTCTTCCTGCCCTGCTGACCGCCCTGGCCCTCGCCGGCACAGCCGGTGCGGCCACCACGCCGGCTGCCGACAAGGCGGTGGCCGACAAGGCCGTCGGCCGCCACCTGGACACGCTGGGCTACACCTACGACATCGACGAGGACGGCGACTACCGGCTGGTGTTCGACATGGAAGGGGACCGCAGCCAGATGGTCTACGTGCGTTCGGCGGTGGAGGATTTCGGCAGCCACACCATCCGCGAGGTCTGGTCGCCGGCCTACCAGGCCAGCACCCGGCAGTTCACCGCGCAGGTGGCCAACCGCCTGCTGGAGGATTCCCAGGACGCCAAGATGGGGGGCTGGGTGAAGCAGGACAAAGTGGCCATGTTCGTGGTGAAGATCGACGCCAATGCCAGTGCCGAGCAGCTGAGTGACGCCATCGACGCGGCCATCCGTACCGCCGATGCGATGGAACTGGAACTGACCAAGAAGGACGATTTCTGAGTTGAACGCCGTGCCGGACCCGCGCTGGGCACCTCACGCCACCGTTGCCACCGTGGTGGTCGACGGTGGCCGCGTGCTGCTGGTGGAGGAAACCATCGACGGGCGGGCCGTGCTGAACCAGCCGGCCGGCCATCTGGAGCCGGGTGAAAGCCTGGCCGCTGCCGCGCTGCGCGAGACCTGCGAGGAAACCGGCTGGACGGTTGAATTGACCGCCTTCATCGGCTGCTACCAGTGGACCGCCCCCGATGGCACGGCGTTCCTGCGGTTCTGCTATGCCGCCCGCCCGCTTTCGCACGATGCCACCCAGCCGCTGGATGCCGGCATCGACCGCGCCCTGTGGCTGGACCCGGCCGAACTGCAGGCCGCCGGCGAGCGCCTGCGCAGCCCGCTGGTCTGGCAGGTCGTGGCCGACTACCTGGCCGGCCAGCGCTTCCCGTTGCACCTGGTAAGGGAGATCGCATGAGCAGCCCCCGGATCATGGTGGGCGTGTCCGGGGGCGTGGACTCCTCCGTGGCCGCCTGGCGCCTGGTGCAGCAGGGCGAGGCCGTGGCCGGCCTGTTCATGCAGAACTGGGCCGACGACGGTAGCGGCGACTGCCGCGCTGAAGACGACCGCCGCGATGCGGTGGCCGTGTGCGGGCTGCTGGGCATCCCCTTCCACTTCCGCGATTTCTCCAGCGAGTACTGGCAGGGCGTGTTCGAGCACTTCCTGGCCGAGTACGCCGCCGGCCGCACCCCGAACCCGGACGTGCTGTGCAACCGCGAGGTGAAGTTCAAGCATTTCCTGGATGCCGCCCGCGAGCTGGGCGCCGAACGCATCGCCACCGGGCACTATGCCCGCGTGGCCAAGCGCGGCAGCCAATGGCTGCTGCTGCGCGGCGCCGACCGCTCCAAGGACCAGAGCTACTTCCTGCACCAGCTCGGCCAGGCCCAGCTGGCGGCCACCCTGTTCCCGATCGGCGACCTGGAAAAGAGCGACCTGCGGCGGATCGCCCGCGACGTCAGCCTGCCTACCCATGCCAAGAAGGATTCCACCGGCATCTGCTTCATCGGCGAGCGCGACTTCCGTGAGTTCCTCGGCCGCTACCTGCCCGCCCGCAGCGGCGAGATCCGCGACCCGGACGGGGCGCTGATCGCCGAGCACCCGGGCGTGTTCTATTTCACCCTGGGCCAGCGCGAAGGCCTGAACATCGGCGGCGTGCGTGGCCGCCCGGCCGCGCCGTGGTATGTGGTCGGCAAGGACGTGGGCAGCAACGTGCTGTACGTGGACCAGGACCGCGACAGCCCCTGGCTGCTGTCGGTGCAGCTGCGCTCGGAAACCGCCCACTGGATCGCCGGCGCGCCGCCGGCCCGCCGCTTCGACTGCACCGCGCAGACCCGTTACCGCCAGCCCGATGAACCCTGTACGGTGACGGTGCTGGACGATGGCACGGTCCATGTGCGCTTCGCCCGCCCCCAGCGGGCAGTCACCCCCGGTCAATCGCTGGTGCTGTATGACCAGGACATCTGCCTGGGCGGCGCCGTGATCGCCGCCACCGACGCGCCGCTGGAACAGCGCCTGCGCACCACTCCGTCTCCTTTCGAGGTAACTGCTGCATGAGTTTTACTGTCGACGACCGCGTTCTTGCCCTGGCCGGCATCGCCCAGGCCCTGCAGCAGGTGCGCCGCATCGCCGATACCGGCCATTCCGACGCCGCTGCTGTCCGCACCGCCGTGGACAGCGTGTTCCGCGTGGATGCGTCCTCGCCGCAGGCAGTGTTCGGCGACCCCCAGGCCCTGAAGGCCGGCCTGCGCCTGCTGCACAACTATTTCCGCAACCAGGGCCAGGACCCGGTGCTGCCACGGCTGGCACTGGCCGTGCTGCAGCTGGAGCGGCGGTTCGTCCGTGAGGCGGCCACCATCGACAAGGTCAGCAGCGGCATCGAGCGGGCCCAGCGCCAGGCCGGCGAACTGGGCGACAGCGCCCACCCGGACGTGCTGGCCAGCCTGGGCGGCCTGTATGCGGACACCATCAGCCACCTCAAGCCGCGGGTGATGGTGCAGGGCAACCCGCACTACCTGGGCCAGGCCGGCGTGGTGGCCGAGATCCGTGCCCTGCTGCTGGCGGCCGTGCGTGCGGCGGTGCTGTGGCGCCAGCTGGGCGGCAGCTACTGGGACTTCCTGATCGGCCGCCGGGCGATGGTCGAGGCCGTGGACCGCCTGCTGGCCTGACCTTCACGCCTGCCGGGGCATCGCCACCACACCCGGCGGACGGATGGACGCCGGGCCGGGCCGCGCCCCGCGCGGTACCGGTCCAGGCGCCGGAAATCCGGCGCATTCAGAAAGTGCATCGACGTTAAAGACAAGGGCGGCACGGCCGATACATCCTCCGTGCACCTCCCGAGAACGTCCATGTACTCACGCATTTTCATCCGTCTGGCCGCCCCCCTGGCCCTGACCCTGCTGCTTCCCTTCGCCATCGGCTTCGAATGGCCTGCTGCCCTGCGCTGGGCGGTCCTGACCACGATGACGCTGAGCTGGCTCGGTTTTGCCTGGTGGACGGTCCGCGCCCAGGCGCACCGGTCCCCCGAGCAGGCCCGCATGCTGCGCGAACAGGACCAGCTGCTGACCGAACTGCGCAACTTCGTCGGTAACGAAATCGACGGCTCGCGCGGTGAAGTCGAGCGTGCCCGCGACCTGATCCGCCATGCCGTGTCCAGCCTCGGTGGCAGCTTCGATGCGATGAACCGCAAGTCGCGCCAGCAGAACCAGGCGCTGGCCCGCATCATCGACCGTGCCGGCGACGACGGCACCGCCGGTGTGGACGTGGCCCGCTTTGCCCAGCACGCCAGCCACCAGATGGAACAGCTGGTCGAGGCGCTGGAGCAGGTCAGCGGCCAGAGCAGCACCACCGTGCAGCACATCGACCAGATGGCCCAGCACCTGGACGGCATCTTCGCGCTGCTGGAAGACGTCAAGTCGATTGCCGACCAGACCAACCTGCTGGCCCTCAACGCCGCCATCGAAGCCGCCCGTGCCGGTGAAGCCGGCCGCGGTTTCGCCGTGGTCGCCGACGAGGTGCGCAACCTGTCCGAGCGCTCGACCACCTTCAACGAGCAGATCCGCAAGCTGGCCCACAGCTCCAAGGACGCCATCGCCAAGGTGCGCGAGACCGTCTCGCACATGGCCTCGCGTGACATGGACCGCTCCCGCGAAGCCCGCCACGAAGCCGCCTCGATGCTCGACAACGTGGCGCAGATCAATGCCTCGCTCGGCGATGGCATGCGCGAAGTGTCCGAGTGCGCCCGCTCGATCGATGGCAGCGTGGCCGAGGCTGTGCGCGCCCTGCAGTTCGAAGACATCGCCACCCAGGCGCTGGGCGGCGTGCACACTCACCTGGACCGCCTGACCGCGATCAACCGCGAAGCCGTGGCCCTGCAGGAACTGCTGCACCGCAACGGCGGGGTGATGGACGAAGAGATCGCTACCGCCCTGCAGCGCACCGGCAGCCGCCTGCGCGAAATGCGCAGCGAATGGGAGCGCCCGCCGCACAAGCCGGTGACCCAGCAGAGCATGGCTGCGGGTGCGGTGGAACTGTTCTGATCCAGATGTCCACAGCCTGCCCAGGCAGCCTGCAAGGCCCCGCTCATTCCGGGGCCTTTGCCTGTACCCTGCCAGTGGACGCACCCGGCCCGCGCACCATGACCCTGATCCACGCCCTGCCCCCGATCGCTCCGAACGAACGCCCACGCAACCCGGGCGTGCGCGAGCAGCTGCAACGGCTGGAGGAGGTGGCGCGCGCGGAGATCCAGGAGCTGCAGCAACTGGCCGGCGCACGCCCGGCCCCACCGGCAACGGCCGCCGAGGTGCTCGGCATGGCCTGGGACCTGGGGCTGGATGGAGAAGCCCTGAAGTAGCGCCGCGCCCTGCGTGGATGATGTCCGGCAGCCCTACGGCTGCAGATGCGGGTTGCGGGCCTGTGCACCCATCCACGCATGGCGTGGATCTGCCAGGGCGACGCGCCCGCCATGGCATCATGCCCCGGTCCCGTTCATGGAAGACCGATGGCCATCGCCCTGATCGCATTGATGCTGATCGAATTGCTGCTGCTGTTCGCCTGGGCGCCGCTTTTCTTCCGCACCGGCATCGTGCTGTACAACCAGCGCATTGCCGCGTCCCTCGACGATCTGAAGCGGCTTTCGCTGGGCGGACTGGAATACGACCTGCCGACCGAAACGTGGGCGCGCCTGTCATTCCGCGCCCTGCCCGATGGCAGCGTGGCATTTCGTGAGAGCTTTGCGCTGGGGTATGGAGGGCGTTACTTCCCCTTGATGCACGGCCTGCTGCTGGTCGACAGACGACGCGGTGAAGTGCGGGTGGTCGGCCGCTGCAGCTGGTTCGCCCTGGTCCTGACCGTGTTGCTGCTGCCAATCATCCTGGTGCGCCCGATGGCGTGGCCGATGCTGGCGGTCCTGCTGGTGTTCTACATGGGCTACTCCATCCAGCGCCGACGCTATGCCAGGGTCGTGGAGGCAGTGCGCGCACGAGTGCGCAACGATGTTCCTTGGCAGTTCATGGACCCACGGCGGTAGGTCCACGCCATGCGTGGAGGGTCGCGAATGCCGTGCCAACCAAGGTTGGCACCTACCGGGCGACGCGGGCCCCGCCTTTGTAGAGCCACGCCATGCGTGGATGGGGTCGCGCACGGGGGCCTCCGTGCCGACCAACGGTCGGCACCTTGGCGTGCCAACCAAGGTTGGCACCTGCCCGGCACCCACCCGGCATCAATGCCAATCAGCGCACCAGCACCGCTTCGCCGCTGGCGTCGGTACGCATCGGTGCCGGATGCTGCTGGCGCAGGAACTGCGCCAGGTCGCGCGGGGTCAGCGGGCGAGAGTACAGATACCCCTGGATCTCATCGCAGCCCTGGCGGCGCAGCATGTCTTCTTCCTGCGCCGTTTCCACGCCTTCGGCGGTGACCTTCATGCCCAGCGCATGGCCCAGGTGCACGATGGCCTGGGTGACTTCAGCGGTGCCGGCATCATGCAGCATGCCCTGCACGAAGCTGCGATCGATCTTCAGCCGCCCTACCGGGAACCGGTTGAGGTAGTTGAGGTTGGAGAAACCAGTCCCGAAATCGTCCACCGCCAGCGGCACGCCGTGCCGTTCGAGTACGTCGAAGCAGTGGCGCAGCACGTCGGTGTCACGAATCAGCGCCGACTCGGTCAGTTCCAGTTCCAGGCGCTGCGGCGGCCAGCCATGGGCATGGCAGATCTCGATCACGCGCTCGGCAAAACCGCGGTCACGCAACTGCACGGCCGACACATTGACCGCAACACGGTCGAAGTACAGGCCGGCACGGTCCCAGGCGGCCGCCTGGCGGCAGGCCTCGCCCAGCACCCAATCACCGATGCGGACGATTTCACCGCATTTTTCCGCAATCGGGATGAATTCGGCCGGGCTGCAGTAGCCGATACCCGGCCGGTGCCAGCGCAACAGCGCTTCAATGGCCGGCGGCTGGCCCGGCGCGGCGTGCAGCAGCGGCTGGTACACCAGGCTGAATTCTTCGCGCTCGACCGCACCATGCAACCCGTGCTCGATCTCCAGCCGGCGCTGGATGCGCGCCAGCGCATCCTGGCTGTAGTACTGGTAGGTGTTGCGCCCGGCTTCCTTGGCCGCATACATGGCCGCATCGGCCGCGCGCAGCAGGGTCTCGAAGTCGGTCTGGTTGTCGCCCAGCATCGCGATGCCGACGCTGGCGCCGACCTTCAACGTGGTGTCGCCACGGCGAAGCGGCTCGGCCAGCGAGGCGATCAGCTTGCGCGCCACGTGACCTGCATCTTCCGGCTCGGCCAGATCGCGCAGCACCACGATGAACTCATCACCGCTGAAGCGGCCGAACAGGTCGTTGTTGCGTAGGTTCTGGTGCAGCCGTGCGGCGGCAGCCTTCAGCAGGGTATCGCCGGTGGCATGGCCGAAGCTGTCGTTGATGGTCTTGAAACCGTCGAGGTCGATGAACAGCATCGCCAGCGAGGTGCCGCGGTCGCGGGCTTCCTCGATCGCCTCGGCGGTCTGCTCGCGCAGCAGCATGCGGTTGGGCAGGCCGGTCAGCAGGTCATAGTGAGCCAGCAGTTCGATGCGTTCGTTGGCCTCGCGTTCGCGGGTGATGTCACGGAACAGCACCACGAACCGGGGCGGCAGGCCGTCGCGGCGGTCCAGTTCGACCAGCACCTGCACCCACACGCGGATACCGGACTGGCGGTAGAAGCACAGGTCCAGCTGTTCGGGCAGGCCGCCGCCACTGATGCGGGCCAGCGCCGCCTCGAACGCATCGCGCGAGTCCTGCGTGTACATCGACAGCGCCTGGTCCAGCGTGATCGGTTCCTTGCGCAGGCCGTGGATGCGGTAGCACTCCTCGGTCCACTGCATGTGACGGGTATCCACCTCGATCTCGCAGCCGCCGATGCGGCCCAGTGCCGATACACGGTTGAGCAGCTCGGTGCGCCAGCGGATCAGCGCATCGGTCTGGTGCTGTTCGGTGATGTTCTGCACCTGGCCAAGCAGGCGGTGCACCTGCCCATCGGTGTCCAGCAGGGGCTGCATCCACAGGCGCAGGTGATGGGTGGCCTCGCCTTCGCGGCCCAGTTCCAGTTCCAGCACCGCGGCACGACCATCGCGCCAGAGGCGGCGCCAGGCCGCACGCAGCGCGCCGCGCGAACGCGGATGCAGCTGCTTGAGCCAGCGCCGCTCGCCGGGCACGATGCCCGGATGCAGGGCGAACAGGGCGCGCAGTTCCGGCGACCACCAGAAGCGGCGGCTGCCCGGGTCGAACGCCCAGCTGCCCATCGCGGCGATGCGCTGTGCTTCGCTCAGGTGCAGCTGCTGTTCCTGCAGCAGTGATTCCAGCTGCTTCTGCTGCTCAATGTCGGTATGGGTGCCGACCACGCGCAGCGGCTGGCCGTCAGCGGTCCGGGCCACCACCCGGCCACGGTCGAGTACCCAGCGGTACTGGCCGTCGGCCTGGCGGAAACGGAACTGTGCACTGTATTGCGGCAGCTGGCCGGCCAGGTGTGCGTCCAGCGCCTGCCGGGTCGCCGGCAGGTCATCCGGATGCACGCGGGCGAACAGTGCCCCGGCGGTATCGGCACTGGTGCCGCCATCGTCCACCAGCACCGGCGTGCGGTGCACGCGGTCACTGGGAATATCCCAGTCCCACAGGCCATGACCTGCGCTGTCCAGGGCCAGTGCCCAGCGTCCGCCGGCATCGTCCGGCACCGGTTCGGGCACGCTCAGGGTGAAGGCCAGCAGCTGGCCATTGCCATCGTGCACGGCACGCAGATGCCCATCGAAATGCCCGCGCGGCCCACCGGGCAGCGTACAGGCCACGATGCCGCCGTCGGCGGCCAGCAGGCGCAGGTCTTCCAGCATCGGCGCATAGGCGGCCAGCGTCGCGGGCAGGCCATGTTCGCGTGCGGCCGGATTGGCCGCCAGCGGTCGCCCGTCCCGGTCGACGATGACCAGGGCCGAGGCGAGCGGATGCTGCAACAGGCTGGCGATGATCCCTTGGTCCACGCGGGTTGACTCCGAATACGCACCCGACAGCGGGGCACGCATTCGTTAACGGCGAGCGCGGCGGATAATTGAGACATCCGTACGCCCGGTGCGCGGTAAGATGGCCGGCGCCCTCCCCGACGGCCCCGTCCATGCCCGCAGACCCGACCGGCATCGCCCCTTCCCCTGCCCCCGACCCGCGGATGGCGCAGGCGCTGGGCCGCGACCGGCGGCGGGTGGTGCTCAGTTACCTGGCCCTGGCCCTGGCCTGGATGCTGGCCAGCGACAGTGCGGTGCAGCTGCTGGTGGGCGACCCGCACCAGGCCCTGATGTGGCACAACGCCAAGGGCATGGTGTTCGCCCTGGCCAGCGCGGCCCTGCTGTACCTGCTGCTGCGGCCGCTGGCCGACCACGTGCTGCGCACCCATGCGCGGCTGCAGGCGTCCGAATCGCGGCTGCGGCAGATGTTCGAAGGCAACCCCGGCCCGATCCTGGTGTACGACCTGCATGCGTTGTCGATCCTGGACGCCAACCCCGCCGCGTGCGCCACCTTCGGCTGGAACCGTGACGAACTGCTGGCCCGGACCATCGACATCCTCTGGCCGCCCGGCCAGGACGCCAGCCTGCAGGCCAAGCTGGACGTGCTGCGCGAAGCCCCCGAACAGCTGTGCGTGCTGCGCGCCCAGCTGCAGCTCAAGGACGGCACCCTGCGGCAGATGGAGCTGCGCTCCAATGCCATCGACTATGACGGCCGCCAGGCGCGCCTGCTGATCGCCATCGACCGTACCAGCGAGGACCTGGCCCAGCTGCGCCGCGACCAGGCGCTGGCCCGCGTGGAAGAGGCCCATGAGCTGGCCCGCATCGGCGCCTGGGAACTGGACCCGGCCACGGGGCTGGGCCGCTTTTCCAGCCAGGTCTACCGCCTGCTGGGCCGTCGCCCGCCGGAGGCCCGGCGCTGGCACCGGTTCGACGAGCTGCTGGTGGCGGCCGACCCCGGCACCGCGGTGCAGACCGAGCACCTGCTGGACGAACTGTATGGTGGCGGCCATGTCCAGGTGGACGTGCTGCTGCCGCTGCTGGCCATGGACGGGCGGGCCCTGATGGTGCACCTGCGCGCGGAAAGCGGCGTGGACGAGGCCGGCCGGCCCCGCATCCTGGGAACCCTGCAGGATGTGACCGAACGCGAGCAGTCGCGTCGGCTGCTGCGCGAACGCGAGGAACAGTTCCGTGAACTGGTACGGGTGCTGCCTGACGGCGTGGTGATCCTGTCCGAGGAACACGTGCTGTACGCCAACGCCTGGGCGGCAGGCCTGTTCGGCTATGGCAGCCACACCCTGCTGGGCGAGCCGCTGGCCGAACTGGTGGCCGCCGAGGACCTGCCACGGGTACGCGCCCAGCTGCGGGCCGGGCAGCCCCAGCATGGGCCGGGCCACAGCAGCGTGGTGGCGATGCGACGGCTCGATGGCCGCCGCTTCCAGGCCGGGCTGGCCGTCGGCGAGGTGCGTTACGGCGGCCGCGACTGCAAGCTGCTGATCGTGCGTGACCTGAGCGAATCCGAGCGCACGCGCAGCGCGCTGGAAACCAGCAACCGCGAACTGCAGGCCATGGCCGGGCGGCTGTTCTCGCTGCAGGAGGACGAGCGCCGGGCGATTTCGCGCGACCTGCACGATGACATCGGCCAGGCCATCACCGCGATGAAACTGTCCGCCTACGCGGCGCTGGACGATGACGATGCGGTGCGCCGCCGCGAGGACATCGGCCAGATCATCGCCCTGGCCGATACCACCGTGGCCAAGCTGCGCGATATTTCCACGCTGCTGCGCCCGCCCCAGCTGGATGCGCTGGGGCTGGAAGCCGCATTGAGCTGGCAGGCACGCGTGCTGTTCCGTTCTTCGCCGATCGAACTGCTGGCCGACATCGATGACCTGCCCACGCGCCCGGACAGCAGCATCGAGCAGGCCTGCTTCCGCATCGCCCAGGAAAGCTTGACCAATGCCCTGCGCCATGCCCGTGCCAGCCAGGTACAGCTGCAGCTGCGCGACGTGGATGCGCGCGGCCTGCACCTGCAGATCCGCGATGATGGCGAAGGCTTCGACCCGGAAGGCCCGCGCGGGCTGGGCCTGATCGTGATGCGCGAACGCGCGCAGAGCGTCGGCGGCCAGGTCCGCATTGAATCCGCGCACGGCGCCGGCACCCTGGTCGACGTGCACCTTCCCTACCAGGCCACGCCCGTGGCCGCCCCCGATACGACGGAACACTGAACCATGTGGAACACCAACCTGCCCCTGGTCAGCATCGACGACGCGCCCGACCGGCTGGGCGCCGGCAACCCCGAACTGCAGGCCATGGTGGCCGAAGCCGCCTCGGGGGGCACGCCGTTGATGATGATGCATGTGGACATCGACCACTTCGCGTCGGTCAACGAGAACATGAGTGCCGAGGTGGGTGACCAGGCACTGGTGCTGGTGGCCCAGCGCCTGCAGTCGCACCTGCGCGGCCGCGGCAAGCTGTGGCGGCACGGCAGCGACGAGTTCCTGATCGCGGTGCCGCGCACCGAGGATGTGCCGTTGCCGGAGGACTTCGCCGAAGAAATCCGCCAGCAGCTGGAGCTGCCGCTGTCGGTGCTGCCATACACGCTGTTCATGACCGGCAAGCTGGGCGTGAGCCTGTGCCCGGAACATGCCAGCAGCGCCTCGCGCCTGCTCGACCACGCCGAGGACGCGCTGTACCAGGCCGCGCGCGAGGGGGGCAACGCGGTGCGCATCCACGCGGTGGATACCCCGCCCAGCGCGCACAGCGAAAGCATCATCGCCCGCCAGATCATCGACGCCATTCCCAACGGCGAACTGAAGCTGCGCTACCAGCCGCTGGTCAGCGCCCGCGACGGCCACGTGGTGGGCATGGAAGCGCTGCTGCGCTGGCAGTCGCCCACCCTGGGCATGCTGGTGCCCGAACGCTTCATGCGTACCGCCGAACGGCTGGGCATCATCGTGCAGATCGGCACCTGGGTGCTGGAGGGGGCACTGAAGCAGGCCCGTCTGTGGCGCGACCAGGGCTTCGATGATTTCACCATTGCCGTCAACGTCTCGACGCTGCAGCTGCTGCGGCCGAACTTCTTCGCCGAAGTGATGTCGCTGCTGCAGGCCGCCGGCGTGCCGGCGCACATGCTGACGCTGGAAATCAACGAAAGCGCGCTGACCAACAACGTCAACTTCGTCCATGAGACCCTGGCCAACCTGCGCAATGAAGGCATCAGCCTGAGCCTGGACAACTTCGGCACCGGCGATTCCAGCCTGAGCGCGCTGGTGCGCTACCCGGTGGACAAGCTGAAGATCGACCGCAGCTTCATCAAGAGCGCGCCCGCCGGCAACCGCGAGGCGGCCATCGCCCGCGCGATCATCGCCATGGGCCACCAGCTGGGCATGACGGTGATCGCCAACGGCGTGGAATCGCAGGCCCAGCTGGGCTTCCTGCGCCGCAACGACTGCGACGTGTTCCAGGGCTACCTGTTCGGCGAACCGATGTCGGCCGATGCCGCCGGCATGACCCTGCGCCGCCGCTACCTGCGCCCGGAAGCCTTCGCCGAAACCCGCCCGGACCGTACCCTGCTGCTGCTGGACGACGAGGAAAACGTGCTGCGCTCGCTGGTGCGCCTGTTCCGCCGCGATGGCTACCGCATCCTGGCCGCCGGCAACGTGCGCGATGCGTTCGACCTGCTGGCCATCAATGATGTGCAGGTGATCCTGTCCGACCAGCGCATGAGCGACATGAGCGGCACCGAGTTCCTGGGCCGGGTGAAAATGCTGTACCCGGACACGATCCGCCTGGTGCTGTCCGGCTATACCGATCTGAACACGGTGACCGATGCGATCAACCGCGGTGCGATCTACCGGTTCCTGACCAAGCCGTGGAACGATGACGAGCTGCGCAAGCACATCCACCAGGCCTTCCGCACGTACGAGGAACAGCGGCGCAGCAACGCCGGGCCGGCGGCGGTGGAATCCGGCGAAGGTGGCGAGGACCGCCCGCCGCTGCGCTGAAGGGCGCGGCGGTGGAACCGGCCGATCAGGCCCGGCCGGTTCATCGGGCTCATCGCGCTGCCGGTGTTACCTCGGCTGCTTCACCGGCAGCACCACGCGGAAGCGCGAGCCGACGCCGGGGGTGCTGTCCAGGTCGATGCGGCCGTGGTGCTTGTTGATGATGCTGTAGGAAATGGACAGGCCCAGCCCGGTGCCACTGCCGACCGGCTTGGTGGTGAAGAACGGATCGAAGATGCGCTGGCGCAGCTCCGGCGAGATGCCGCCACCGGTGTCTTCAAACTCCACCCACACCGTGTCGCCATCCACGCCGGTGCGCACGGTGATGGTGCCGCGCTCGGCGATGGCATGGCCGGCGTTGAGCAGCAGGTTCATGTAGACCTGGTTGAGCTCGGACGGCAGGCATTCCACCAGCGGCAGCTGGCCGTAGTCGCGGTGCAGGGTGACCTTGTACTTGAGCTCGTTCCAGATGATGTTGATGGTCGATTCCAGGCCCGCATGCAGGTCGACCAGCTTCCAGGATTCATCACGGCCGGAATACGAGAAGTCCTTCAGGTCGCGCACGATGCGGGTGACGCGCTCGATGCCTTCACGGGATTCGGCCATCAGCTGCGGCAGGTCGCGGCTGATGAAGTCGATGTCCAGGCGGTCGCGGATGTCGTCGATCTCCGGGATCAGCGCCTTCGGGTCGGGGGCGCGCAGCGCACGCTCGTAGGCCTCGATGACGGTGAACAGGCTGCGCAGGTATTCCTGCAGGCTGCCCAGGTTGGAGTGCACGTAGCCGATGGGGTTGTTGATTTCATGCGCCACGCCCGCGGCAAGCTGGCCGATGGAGGCCATCTTCTCCGACTGCAGCAGTTTTTCCTGGGTACCGTTCAGGCGCAGGTAGGCCTGGCGCAGCTCGGCATGGCGCTGCTGCAGTTCGCGTTCGTAGTCTTCCTGGCCCTCGATGTGGCGGAACAGCGCCAGGAAGTAGCCCTGCCCCGCCGGGCCATGGTGGTACAGGTGGGCGATGACCACCCCTTCACCCAGCGGCAGGCTGCCGTTCCAATGGCCCTGCTGGCGGGCGTGTTCCAGTGCATCCGGTGGCAGCAGTTCGCGCAGCCGCTGCGGTGCGGGCAGGCGGCTGCCCGCATCACCGGCCAGCAGGCTTTCGGCCGCCGGGTTGGCCAGTGCGACCTCTCCATCCTCGGTGAACAGCAGCAGGCCTTCGCGCAGGCGCGCGAGCAGCCCCTGCAGGACGGCAGGCGGTGGCAGGGGGGCGGTAACGAGAGCGTTGGCAGCGGACACGGCGTATCGGGGCGGTGAAACAGGTGCCCAATATACGCGCAAAGCAGTGGTGGCCACGACCGCAGCCCGCACAGCGGGCTGTCATCGCGTGGCGGGACGGGTCAGGCCACCGCGAGCGGGCGGCGCGCCGTCACGTTATGGGCCTGGCCCTTGGCATCGTAGGCGGCAGCATCCTCGCTGCGGCCCAGCTGGCGCAGGGCCCAGTTGACCTCGCGGCGGCGGCGCGCCAGCAGCACGCCGTTGGCGCGGTTGCGTTCGGCCAGGATCTGCAGCTGTTCGCCCTCGCCCATCGGCGGCGCGCCCTCCAGCACCCGCAGGGCCTCCAGCTTGGCGCTGGTGGCACGGATCAGGGCGTGCACGTCATGCTCGACCAGCGCCTGGCGTTCCACGTCTAGGGCGTCGCTCAGGCGCTGCAGCGGCTCGCTCATCGCCGCGGTCATCCGTGCAGCTGCTGGTCCAGTTCAAGCATGCGCGATGCGATCGCGTCCGGATTGATCTTGTAGGTGCCGTTCTGCAGCGCATCGCGCACGGCCTGGACGCGGTTGGCGTCGATGGCCGGGGCGGTGCTCAGGTTGCGCTCGAGGGCCTGCAGCTGGGTCGCTTCACCGGTCAGGCGCAGGCTGTCGGCCGCCTCGACCGGGCGCGCCGGGCCTTCGCCGGCGGTGCCGGGCTTGGCGGCCGGGGCCAGGCTGCGCAGGGCCTGGGGAACCTGCAGATTGCCGTCGATTTTCTGGCTCATGGGGTGTCCTGGGGTTACCGTTCACAAGGGATAACGGCTGCAGAGCCGTGATCTTTAGGGATTTTTTCAATTCTTTCAACGCGCCACGATTACGTCACCGTCAGCACCGACCGTGCCCTGCACGACCTTGCGGGTGGACAGGTTCTCCACCGAGACGCGTTCATTCTGTCCGGCATCGCCAAGGGCGCGCCCGGCAACCCGGACTTCCACACTGCCCCGCCGGGACACCAGTGCCACACTGTCTCCGCGACGGATGAGACGTTGCGCGACCAGATCACTGCTCGACAGCAGCGAGCCGGCCTGCAGCGGCCGTCGTGCCACCCGGCCGATGGCCACCGCCGGATCGGCCAGCACCGCGCCGGCGATCCGCGCGGCATCACGCCGTGCTGTGGTGATATCGGCAGCAGCCAGGGTTTCTCCAGCCCCGATGCCACGGGTCAACACCAGTACATCCTGGTTGCGCCGCACCTTGACCGGCACGAACAGGCGCCAGCCACCGGTGTCCGGGCAGCTCACTTCCACCGTGGTATTGGCGGTGGGCTGGGCCAGCAGGGGCTTGGCGCACGCGGTCATGCGCAGCGAATCGGCGACGATGGCCTCGCCCTCACTGCCCTTGGGCAATGTGGACAGGGCGGCCGCGCGGATGCTGTCCACCGGCTGCCACCCGCCTGCCGCGAACACCGGTGCGGCCAGCGCCAGCAGCACGGACGTGGTGAGGCGGATGGCGATGCAGGGAAAGGAAGGCATGTGGCCTCCAGGCAAGGGGAATCGACGGGCAGTGGTGCAAGGGGTGTGCCAGAGAGGGACAGGGCCGATGCCACTCCTCCCCCACCCCCGCCTGCTGCAGCCCTCAAGTTCCCCTGCCCCGGCGCCGATACAGCAGCCATGTCCCATGACCTGCTCAACCGGATCGACCAGCGCACGCGACTGGCCGGCCACAATCGACTGGCGCTGCTGCTGTTCCGCCTGGGCGGACGTCAGCTTTTTGGCGTCAACGTCTTCAAGGTGCAGGAAGTCCTGCGGCGCCCGGAGCTGTTCCAGGTGCCCGGGCTGCCCAGCCAGTTCGCCGGCGTGGCCGACGTGCGTGGCCGCTCGGTGCCGGTGCTGGACCTGGGCCTGGCGATCGGGCACCCGGAACGGGAGCCGGACGCGGATACCGCGCCGGGCTACCTGGTGGTGACCGAGTTCAACCGCTCCATCCAGGGTTTCCTGGTCAGCGGCGTGGAACGCATCGTCAACATCGCCGTGGAAGACATCCATCCGCCACCGGAGCTGGGCGCCGAATCGAGCTACCTGACGGCGGTAACCCGCTTCCAGGGCGAGCTGATCCAGGTGATCGACGTGGAGAGCGTGCTGGCTGATATCGCCCAGCTGCGTGGCGAGGCCGTGCTGGACCCGGCCATGGCGATGCCCGCCGATGCGCCGCAGCTGCAGGTGCTGGTGGTGGACGACTCGCGCGTGGCACGCCAGCAGATCCGCAGCGTGCTGGACCAGCTGGGCGTGGGGGCAACCCTGCTGTCCGATGGCCGCCAGGCGCTGGACCACCTGCTGCAGATCCATGCGTCGGGCGAGAACCCGGCCGAGCGCTATGCCATGGTCATCTCGGACATCGAGATGCCGGCCATGGACGGCTACACGCTGACGACGGAAATCCGGCGCCACCCGGGGCTGGCCGGCCTGTACGTGCTGCTGCACACCTCCCTGTCGGGCGTATTCAACAACGCCATGGTCGAGCGCGTGGGCGCCAATGCCTTCGTCGCCAAGTACTCGCCGCACGAACTGGCCGACTTCGTGCTGGACCGCCTGCGCAAGGTGGCGATGGCGGCCTGATGGCCGCCGCGGGGGATCCCGCCGGGCACGGCCCGGCACCGGCATGACCTGCCCCACCCCCTGGGCCACGCCCGGCGCGGCGTAACGGCGCCCGTCCCTTTGGCACATCCCTTGCACCACCCCGGGCAACGTTCCCGTGGGAGTGCACCGTGCGCAACCTGATCACCGATTACCTGGGCGTGCATGCCCAGGCCATGCCGTTGCGCGAACAGCGGATGAAGCTGATCGCCAGCAACCTCGGCAATGCCGACACCCCCGGCTACAAGGCCCAGGACCTGGATTTCGATGCCGCCCTGCGCAATGCCCAGGGGCTCAATGGCAACGGTCTGATGACCACCACCCATGAGCAGCACTACAGCATCAGCACCGGCCTGAACCCGTTCCAGGTCGCGCGCGAGGGCGTGCAGCCCAGCATCGATGGCAACACCGTCGACCCCGATGCCGAACGCGCCGCCTATGGCCGCGCCGCCCTGGAATACCGCGCCTCGCTGAGCTTCGTCGAAAGCAAGGTGCGTTCCATGCTCACCGCGATCACGGGGCAGTAAGCCATGACCAACCTGCCGATCTTCGACATCGCCGGCAAGGCGATGCAGGCGCAGTCGGTGCGCATGAGCACCATCGCCTCCAACCTGTCCAACGCGGACACCGTGGCCGGTTCGGCCGAGGCGGCCTACAAGCCGCTGGAACCGGTGTTCCAGGCCGTCACCAGCCGTGAAGACCCGAACATCACCACGGTGAAGGTGAAGGAAATCAACCAGAGCCAGGCCGCGCCGATCAAGCGCTACGAGCCGGGCCACCCGCTGGCCGATGCCAATGGCTACATCTACCAGCCGGACGTGGATCCGGTAGCGCAGATGGTCAACCTGATCTCCACCTCGCGCAATTACCAGGCCGGCGTGGAAATGCTCACCACCGCCAAGGAACTGGCTCTGGCCACCCTGACCATGGGCCGCTGAGCGGCCGCCTGACCGGATACGACCATGACCACCGCCGTCAACAACCAGACCAACCAGGACGTCTACGCCGCGCTCGGCCTGAACGGCCCCAACAGCAACAACAAGAACAAGAAGAAGGACACGCTGGACCAGGCCGACTTCCTGCGCCTGATGACCCAGCAGCTGCAGCACCAGGACCCGCTGAAGCCGATGGACAACACGCAGATGGTCGCGCAGATGGCGCAGATGTCCACCGTGCAGGGCATCACCGACCTGAACAAGACCGTCAAGGGTTTCCAGGAATCGATGGCCAGCGACCAGGTGCTGCGCGGCGCGGCGCTGGTCGGCCACAACGTGCTGGTGCCCTCGCCGAAGATGGTGCTGGGCAAGGAAGGCGATGTCAGCGGCGTGGTCGCGGCCCCGTCGGCCGGCTTCGTCACCGTCGACATCACCGACGACAAGGGCAACAAGGTCACCCAGATCAGCGTGGAGGCCAAGGCCGCCGGCGAAGTCACGTTCAAGTGGGACGGCAAGGATTCGGCCGGCAACCGCATGCCGGCCGGCGACTACACCGCCACCGCCAAGCACACCGACGCGGCGAACAAGGAAACCAAGCTGTCCACCTACATGCAGGCGCCGGTGGAAAGCGTGACCGTCGGTTCCGATGGCCTGTACCTGAACCTCAAGGGCCTGGGCACGGCCCCGATGAGTTACGTGCTCCGCGTCAGCTGAGCCTCACACCCGCATCCACCAGGAGCATCCCATGGGCTTCAACGTCTCCCTGTCCGGCATCAATGCCGCCAATTCCGACCTGAGCGTGACCGCCAACAACGTGGCCAACGTCAACACGGTCGGCTTCAAGCAGTCGCGTTCGGAATTCGCCGATCTGTTCTCGGCCACCAGCTACGGCCTGTCCAGGAACCAGGTCGGTTCGGGCGTGCGCGTCTCGCAGGTGGCCCAGCAGTTCATCCAGGGCAACAACGAGCAGACCGGCCGCGGCCTGGACCTGGCCATTTCCGGCGAAGGTTTCTTCACCCTGAACATGAACGGTCAGCGCGTGTATTCGCGTGCCGGCAACTTCGGCACCGACCCGGAAGGCTATGTGACCAATCCGCAGGGTGCGCGCCTGCAGGTGTTCGCACCCAGCGCCGATGGCACCAAGTTCGATTCGGGCCGCCTGGTCGACCTGCGCCTGCTGACCACCGACAGCCCGCCCAAGCAGACCACCAACGTGCAGGTGGCCTTCACCCTGCCGGCCAACGCCAAGCCGCCGACCGTGAACCCGTTCGACCCGGCCGATTCCAACAGCTACAGCCAGTCCAGCGGTGGCATCACCGTGTTCGACTCGCTGGGCGTGAGCCACACCCAGGTGTCCTACTTCGTCAAGACGGCCAACGCCAACGAATGGACCGTGCACAACTACGTGGATGGCCAGGCCGTGGGCACGCCCACCACGCTCACCTTCAACGGCAGCGGCGCGCTGACCAACCCGGCCAACGGCAAGATCCCGCTGGGCACCTTCGCACCGGGCACCGGCGCCGGCCAGCTCAACATGACCCTGGACATCACCGGTTCGACGCAGTACGGCGAGAAGTTCGCCCTGCGCAACACGCACCAGGACGGCTATGCCGCGGGCAAGCTCAATGAAATCACCGTCTCGGAAACCGGCGTGGTGTACGCCCGCTATTCCAATGGCGATGACAAGGCGCTGGGCCAGGTGGCCCTGACCAACTTCAACAATCCCCAGGGCCTGGAGCAGAAGGGCAACAACGTCTGGGTGGAAACCTTCGATTCGGGCACGCCGCGCACCGGCGCACCGGACAGTTCCAACCTGGGCAAGATCCAGGCCGGCGCGCTGGAGCACTCCACCGTGGACCTGACCGAGCAGCTGGTGAACATGATCGTGGCCCAGCGCAACTTCCAGGCCAACGCGCAGATGATCACCACGCAGGACCAGATCACCCAGACCGTCATCAACATCCGTTGATGAGCCGCTGACCGCATCACGGAATCCCCGCCATGGACAAAGCCCTCTATGTGGCCATGACCGGTGCCCGCGCCTCGCTGCAGGCACAGGGTACGGTCTCGCACAATCTCGCCAACACCGATACCCCCGGCTTCAAGGAGGCGCTGGCCAACACCGAAGCGTTCCCGGTCCGTGGGCAGGGCTTTGCCTCGCGGGTGGATGCACTGCACGTCGATGCCGGCTTCAACCGCCGCATCGGCGCGCAGAACATCACCGGCAACCCGCTGGACCTGTCGCTGCAGGAAGGCAGCTGGCTGGCGGTGCAGCCGCCCGGCGGCGGCGAAGCCTACACGCGCGGCGCCGCCCTCTCGCTCACCCCCAATGGCCAGCTGGTCACCGGCGGCGGCCATCCGGTGCTGGATGACAACGGCAACCCGATCGCCATTCCGCCGCACCAGGCGATGGAGATCGGCAATGACGGCACGATCTCGATCATCCCGCTGGGCGAAGGCCCGCAGACGATGGCGATGATCGGCCGCATCCGCGTGGTCGATGCGCCCAATGAACGCCTGGAACGCGGGCTGGATGGCCTGTTCCGCAACACCACCCCGCAGCAGCCGTTCGCCCAGACCCAGGGACGCTCCGTGCAGAGCGGGCAGCTGGAAGGCAGCAATGTCGATGCGGCCGGTGCGCTGGTGCAGATGATCCAGCTGCAGCGGCAATACGAAATGCAGGTGAAGGTGATCAAGCACGGCGACGAGAACGCGCGCAGCGCCAACACGCTGCTGCGCCTGGGCAGCTGACGGAATTCCGGCACCTGCCGCCCGCGCCGCTGGCACGCCGCTTGCACCCGTTGAATTGAAGGCCGCACCCCGCGTGCGGCACCCGCAGAAAGGAACCTGAAGATGAACCAGGCATTGTGGATCGCGAAAACCGGACTGGATGCGCAGCAGATGCGCATGTCGGTGGTTTCCAACAACCTCGCCAACACCAACACCACCGGCTTCAAGCAGGACCGTGCCAGCTTCGAGGACCTGCTGTACCAGCAGGTGCGCCAGCCCGGCGGTTCCTCCTCGGCGCAGACGCAGCTGCCGACCGGCCTGCAGATCGGTACCGGCGTGCGCGTGGTCGCCACGGCCAAGAACTTCGAACAGGGCAGCCAGCAGCAGACCGGGCGCGCCATGGACGTGATGGTCAATGGCCGCGGCTTCTTCGAAGTGCAGATGCCCGATGGCAGCTCGGCCTACACCCGTGACGGCTCGTTCAAGCAGAGCCCGGAAGGCCAGCTGGTGACCAACAGCGGCTACCCGGTGCAGCCGGGCATCCAGATTCCCGAAGGCGCGCAGTCGCTGACCATCGGGACCGACGGCACCGTCAGCGTAAAGATGGCCGATGGTGCCGCCTCGGTGGAAATCGGCGCACTGACCCTGACCGATTTCATCAACCCCGCGGGCCTGCAGGCCCGGGGTGAAAACCTGTTCGTGGAAACCACCGCCTCCGGCCCCGCACAGAACGGCAACCCCGGCCTGAACGGCCTGGGCACCGTGGTGCAGGGCTCGCTGGAGGGCAGCAACGTGAACGTGGTGGAAGAACTGGTGTCGATGATCGAAACCCAGCGCGCCTACGAAATGAACGCCAAGGCGATCTCCACCACCGACGCGATGCTCGGTTACCTCAACCAGAACGTCTGACCGCGCCTGACTGGAGCCCGCCATGCTTTCCCTCCCTTCCCTCGCCCGCCTCTCCCTGGCCGCTGCGGCCAGCGCCGTGCTGGGGGGCTGCGTGGTTGCCGGCGATGTGCGCCCGTACCCGGCGATGGCCCCGCTGGAACCGATCAGCCCGCCGCAGGCCCAGGCCACCGCCGGGGCGATCTATGCCGCCGGCCCGGGGCTGCAGCTGTACGGCGACCGGCGCGCGCGTGATGTCGGCGACCTGCTGACCATCACCCTGCTGGAAAACACCACCGCCCAGACCAACGCGAACACCGCCACCAACAAGGAATCCACGCTCAACATCGGCTCCCCGTCGCTGTTCGGTGCGCCGGTGACCGTGGGCGGCCGCGACGTGCTCAGCGCCACGGCCAACGGCAAGCGTGGCTTCACCGGCAAGGGCAACAGCGCGCAGAGCAACCGCCTGCAGGGCAATGTCACGGTGACGGTGATCCAGCGCCTGCCCAACGGCAACCTTGTGGTGCAGGGGCAGAAGAACCTGCGCCTGAACCAGGGCGATGAACTGGTGCAGGTGCAGGGCATCGTGCGCCCGGCCGACATCGCGCTGGACAACACCGTGCCGTCCAGCCGCGTGGCCGAGGCCCGCATCGTCTATGGCGGCCGTGGCCCGGTGGCGCAGTCCAACGCCATGGGCTGGCTGAGCCGCTTCTTCAACTCGGCGCTGGCGCCGTACTGAGTGCTGACATGAGCGTTTCCTTCTTCCCTTTCCTGCAGCGACGCATGGCGTCGCTCTACCTGATGGGCGCCGTGCGGGGACCCATGGCGTCGCTCTACCGGGTGGCGTGCGTGCTGGCGCTGCTGGCGGTGATCGCCCCGGCCAGCGCCGAACGCATCAAGGACATCGCCCAGGTCGGTGGCGTGCGTGGCAATGCGCTGGTGGGCTATGGCCTGGTGGTCGGCCTGGACGGCAGCGGCGACCGCACCAGCCAGGCGCCCTTCACCGTGCAGAGCCTGAAGAACCTGCTCGGCGAGCTGGGCGTGAACGTGCCGGCCAACGTCAATCCGCAGCTGAAGAACGTGGCCGCCGTGGCCATCCATGCCGAGCTGCCGCCGTTCGCCAAGCCCGGCCAGCCGATCGACATCACGGTGTCCTCGATCGGCAACGCGGTCTCGCTGCGTGGCGGCTCGCTGCTGATGGCCCCGCTGCGCGGCGCCGATGGCGAGGTCTATGCGATCGCCCAGGGCAACCTGATCGTCGGTGGCTTCGGTGCCCAGGGCAAGGACGGCTCGCGGGTGTCGGTCAACGTGCCCAGCGTCGGCCGCATCCCCAACGGCGCCACCGTCGAGCGCGCCCTGCCCGATCCGCTGGCCAATGGCGGCGATATCACCCTGAACCTGCACAACAACGATTTCACCACCGTCGCGCGCATGGTCGCCGCGCTCAACAATGCCTTCGGTGAAGGCGCCGCCCGCGCCGTCGATGGCGTGACCGTGGCGGTGACCGCCCCGACCGATCCGGGTGCGCGCATCGGCCTGCTGGCCCGCATCGAGAACCTGGAACTGACCCCCGGCAGTGGCCCGGCCAAGGTGGTGGTCAATTCGCGTACCGGCACCGTGGTCATCGGCCAGCAGGTGCGCGTCGGCCCGGCGGCGATCTCGCATGGCTCACTGACCGTGACCATCCAGGAAAACACCAACGTCAGCCAGCCCAATGCCTTCGCCGGCGGGCAGACCGTGGCCACCCCGCAATCGACCATCACCGCCACCAACGATGGCAGCCGCATGTTCAAGTTCAACGGCGGCACCACGCTCGACGAGATCGTGCATGCGGTCAATGCCGTCGGCGCAGCCCCCGGTGACCTGATCGCCATCCTGGAGGCCCTCAAGCAGGCCGGCGCGCTGAGCGCCGAACTCGAGGTGATCTGACATGCGCATCCAACCGGCGCTGGAACTCAATCCGGCACAACGCAACGACCCGGCCAAGATCGACAAGGTCGCGCGCCAGCTTGAAGGCCAGTTCGCGCAGATGCTGATCAAGAGCATGCGCGAGGCCAGCTTCGGTGATTCGCTGTTCCCGGGTGAGAACCAGATGTTCCGGGAGATGTACGACCAGAAGATCGCCGCGGCGATGACCCAGGGCAAGGGCCTGGGCCTGTCGGCGGTGATCGCCCGCCAGCTGGCCGGGCAGCAGGGCGACGGCCCGGCACTGGACCCGCAGATCGCCCCGGCCAAGGCCAGCCGTGCCTATCAGCTCAATGCGCCGGCCGAACGCCCGCCGCTGCCGCTGGACGCTGCCGATGACCCGGTGCGGATGCTGCAGCAGATGGCCGCTGGCCCGCACGCCGGTGCTGCGGCGCCGGCCGAGCAGGCGCTGGACCTGATCGCCGGCCGCGAAACCAGTGCCCTGCACCGCTCGCTGGGTGCAACCGATCCCTACGCCGCACTGCCGGCGGCCGCCGAGGACTGGAGTACCGGCAGCGACCAGTGGATGGCCACCGCCAGCAACCGTGGCACCGCCGTGTCCGCGCGCGACGCGCTGGCCAGCAACGCGGCCGTGGCCGAGCTGGGCGCGCATACGCCGGAAGGCTTCGTGGCCAGCATCTGGCAGCACGCCAAGGCTGCTGCACAGGAACTGGGTGTCGATGCGCGTGCCCTGGTGGCCCAGGCTGCGCTGGAAACCGGCTGGGGCAAGCGCCAGATCAAGCATGGCGACGGCCGCAGCGCCCACAACCTGTTCGGCATCAAGGCCATCGGCTGGAACGGCGACAGTGCCATGGCCGGTACCCATGAATATGTCGGCGGGGTGCGCCAGAACGAGACCGCACGGTTCCGCGCGTACGGCTCGCCCGCCGAGAGCTTCGCCGATTACGTGCGCCTGCTGAAGACCAGCCCGCGCTACCAGCAGGCCCTGCAGGCCGGCACCGATGTGCACGGCTTCGCCCGTGGCCTGCAGCGCGCCGGCTACGCCACCGACCCCGGCTACGCCGGCAAGATCGCCTCGATCGCACAGGGCCCGGTGATCGACCGTGCCGTGGCCGCGATCGGCGATGCCGGTGCCCGCCTTGGCCAGACCTTCGCCAGCACCGCCAGCGCGGTCCTGGCCAACCAACGTCGTTAAGGAGTCCCATGTCCAGCGTCCTTTCCACGGGCACCAACGCCCTGCTCGCCTTCCAGCGCGCCCTGGCGACCACCAGCCATAACGTCGCCAACATCAATACGCCCGGCTACAGCCGGCAGAAGGTTGATTTCGCGACCGCCGATCCGCAGAACTACGGCTGGGGCGACGTGGGCAACGGCACCCGTATCGTGGACATCCGCCGCACCGCCGACCAGCTGGCCATCTCGCGCCTGCTCGACAGCAGCGGTGAACTGGCCCGGCTGAAGCAGCTCTCGACCATGGCCGACCGGGTCAACGACCTGTTCTCCGACAAGGCCACCAACATCGCCGGTGTCTGGTCGGGCTTCTTCGATTCGGTCAGCGGCCTGTCCTCCAATGCGTCGGCGACCGCCGGCCGGCAGAGCATGCTCGACGCCGGCAAGGCCCTGGCCAGCCGTTTCAGCCAGCTCAACAGCCACCTCAACAGCCTCAACGGCGAGGTCAACAACGGCCTGACCGGCGCGGCCACCGAAATCAACCGGCTGGCCTCGGAAATCGCCCAGCTCAACGGCACCATCGGCAGCAACGCGGCCAACGCCGCGCCGGACCTGCTGGACCGCCGTGACCAGCTGATCGCCAACCTGATCGGTTACACCGGCGGCACCGCGGTGATCCAGGACGGTGGCCAGATGAACGTCTACACCGCCGGCGGGCAACCGCTGGTGGTGGGCACGACAGCCTCCAAGCTCACCACCACGGCCGATCCGTACCAGCCCGAGCGCCTGCAGCTGGCGCTGCAGACCCAGGGCACTACCATCCGCCTGGACAGCAAGGCACTGGGCGGCCAGGTCGGTGGCCTGCTGGAATTCCGCGATACGGTGCTGACCCAGGCCCAGGCCGAGCTCGGCAAGCTGGCCGTCGGCCTGGCCGACCAGTTCAACCAGATCCACCACCAGGGCGTGGACCTGTACGGCAACATGGGCGGCGATTTCTTCAACCTGGGCAGCCCCCGGATCAACGCCAACACGTCCAACACCGGCAACGCCACCATCACCGCCAGCTACGGCGACCTGTCCAAGCTGGATGCGCAGAACATCGTGCTCAAGTTCGACGGCACCCAGTGGCAGGCCAGCCGTTCGGATACCGGCGCCACGGTGCCGATGACCGGTACCGGCACCGCTACCGATCCGTTCGTGGTCAATGGCGTGAAGCTGGTGGTCAACGGCACGCCGGCGGCCAACGACCGCTTCCTGCTGCAGCCCACCGCGGGCGTGGCCGGCAGCCTCGAACTGGCGATCACCGATCCGTCACGCATCGCCGCTGCAGCACCGGTCAAGGCCAGCGCGGCCACGGCCAACACCGGTACCGGCAAGATCAGCAACCTGCAGGTCACCAACGCCGGCAACCCGGCGCTGCGCAACCCGGCAGCGATCGTGTTCACCTCGCCCACCACCTACACCATCGACGGCGGCCCGCCGCAGACCTATACGCCGGGCCAGACCATCAGCGCCAACGGCTGGAGCTTCGTGCTCGACGGTGCGCCCAAGACCGGCGATACCTTCAACATGGCCGCCACCCCGGCCGGTTCGTCGGACAACAGCAATGCACTGAAGCTGTCCAAGGTGGAAGAAGCCAAGACCTTCAACGGCGGCACGGTCACCCTTGGCGGCGCACTGGGTGGCCTGACCACCCAGGTCGGTGCGGCTGCCCGCTCGGCACAGTATTCGCTGGACGCCCAGCAGGTGATCACCGACAAGGCCCAGGCCGCGCGCGATGAAGTGTCCGGCGTCAACCTTGACGAGGAAGCGGCCGACATGCTGCGCCTGCAACAGGCCTACCAGGCCGCATCGCAGCTGATCTCCACGGCCGACAACATGTTCCAGACCATCATGGGAGCCGTGCGCCGATGAGCAACCGAATCTCCACCGGCATGATGTTCAGCCAGTCGGTCTCGCTGATGATGTCCAAGCAGGCCAAGCTGAACCACCTCGAGCAGCAGATCGCCACCGGCAGCAAGATCACCTCGGCCAAGGACGACCCGGTCAACGCCGGTGCCGCGGTCGGTCTTGACCGTACCCTGGCCGCGCTGGACCAGATGAAGCTCAACGCCAACAACGTGCAGAACCGCCTGGGCCTGCAGGAAAACACCCTGGCCCGGGTCAACGACCTGATGGCCCGGGTCAACGACCTGACCCTGCAGGCCAGCAACCCGGCACTCAACGCCGCCGACAAGAAGGCGCTGGTGACCGAGCTGACCCAGATCCGTGACGGCCTGCTGTCGCTGGCCAATACCACCGATGGCACCGGCCGCTACCTGTTCGGGGGCACCCACGATGGCGACCCGCCGTTCTCGCAGGTGAACGGCAAGATCGTCTACACCGGCGACCAGACCCACCGCCAGGTGGAGGTGGGCCCGGATACCTACGTCAAGGACGCCCTGCCCGGCAGCGAGATCTTCCTGCGCATTCCCACCGGCGACGGCACGGTGGACGGGACCGCTGCGGCCGGCAATACCGGCAAGGCCGTGCTGACCAACATCACCCGTGATGGCAGCGGCAACTGGAACGGCCAGCCGTTCAGCGTCCGCTTCACCTCGGCCACCCAGTACGAAGTGGTCGATGGCGCCGGCAATGTCACCGGCACCGGCACCATGAAGGCGGGCGATGACCTGGTGATCAATGGCGTGCGGCTGCAGGTGGCCGGGGAACCCGCTGCCGGCGACAGCTTCAATGTGCACGCTGCCGGCAGCCGCGATGTCTTTGCCACCCTGGACAACCTGATCGGCGCCCTGGGGACCGACACCGGCACCCCGGCCCAGCTGGCCGCACAGCAGAACCAGCTGCAGGGGGCACTGCGCGATGTCGCCCGCGCGGCAGAGCGGATGATCGACTCCCGCGCGGCCGGCGGTGCCCAGCTCAAGGCGCTGGACAATGCCGCCGACATGCGTGAAGCGAACACCGTCACCCTGAAGACCACGCTGTCGACCATGCGCGACCTGGACTACGCCGACGCGTTGAGCCAGTACCAGCTGGAAAGCACGGCGCTGCAGGCCGCCCAGCAGCTGTTCTCGAAGATGCAGTCGATGTCGCTGTTCAACGTCATCCGCTGATTACCGGGCAAGGCCCGGGTCGGGTTCCCTTGAAGGCCGCGATGCCACGCATCGCGGCCTTTTTCGTGCCCGGCGTTGGGTAACGCCACGCCCTGCGTGACTGGGTGGGCTGCCGGTAACGCCTCATCCACGCATGGCGTGGATCTACCGGTCTGGACGCTGCTGTAGCGCCACGCCGTGCGTGGCTGGGTGGGCTGCCGGTAACGCCTCATCCACGCATGGCGTGGATCTACCGGTCTGGACGCTGCTGTAGGGCCACGCCGTGCGCGGCTGGGTGGGCTGCCGGTAACGCCTCATCCACGCATGGCGTGGATCCACCGGTCTGGACGCGGCTGTAGCGCCACGCCGTGCGTGGCTGGGTGGGCTGCCAGCAACGCCTCATCCACGCATGGCGTGGATCTACCGGTCTGGACGCTGCTGTAGGGCCACGCCGTGCGTGGCCGGGGTGGGCTGCCGGCAACGCCTCATCCACGCATGGCGTGGATCTACCCGGCGCCCCCACGCGCGGCGTGGATCCCACGGGGGCGACGGCCTGGCCCGCCTCCACGCAGGATTCAGTCCCGGCCATAAAGTCCTGCCATGCGCGGCCGATAGGTGCCGCCGGGCGCATCCATGCCGCCCTCCCCCGTGCAAAAACCCCTTTAAAACAGCACTCCACAACGATTCCAGCGCCTGCGGGAAATCGCGCCTAAAGGTTGTTGACAAAGCGCCGTTATTCATTTGGCAGCAGCGAAGCACACAGCCAAACACAAAAAAACCGGCGGGCTTTGCAGCTTTCACCAACGGGACCCACATAAGAGGAGACGACCCCATGGCACAGGTAATCAACACCAATACGATGTCGCTCAACGCTCAGCGCAACCTGAGCACCAGCGGCGCTTCGCTGGCCACCACCATCCAGCGCCTGTCGTCCGGCCTGCGCATCAACAGCGCGAAGGACGACGCCGCCGGCCTGGCGATCAGCGAACGTTTCACCACCCAGATCCGTGGCCTGGACGTGGCCATCCGCAACGCCAACGACGGTATCTCGCTGGCCCAGGTCGCCGAAGGTTCGCTGAGCGAAGTCGGCAACAACCTGCAGCGCATCCGTGAACTGGCCGTGCAGGCGTCCAACGCCACCAACTCCAGCAGCGACCGCAAGGCCCTGCAGGCCGAAGTGACCCAGCTGGTCAGCGAAATCGACCGCGTGGCCAAGCAGAGCGACTTCAACGGCACCAAGCTGCTGGACGGCTCGTTCACCAGCCAGCTGTTCCAGGTCGGCGCCAATGCCGGCCAGTCGATCGCCATCTCCAACGTGGTCGATGCCAAGGCCGATGCGCTGGGCAATGCCAAGTTCGCCCCGGCAAGCACCGGCGGCAACGTGGTGGCCATCACCGGCCCGACCGACATCACCGGCCTGACCGTCAACGGCGCAGCCATCGGCACCATCAGCGGCAAGACCACCGCCGAGCTGGCCGCGTCGGCCGCTGCGCAGATCAACAGCAAGATCGGCGAAGCCGGTGTCTATGCCGAAGTCATCACCACCGCCGGCACCCCGGACACCTACGCCCTGAAGCTGAACTCGGTCAAGGCCGACCGCGACCTGGTCCTGAACGGCGGTGCCGCACTGGGCCTGGCCAACTCCACGGCCGCCGCCCCGACCGCCGTGGCCGCCACCGCCACCTCGACTTTCGTCAAGGACCTGGACGTGTCCAGCTACGTCGGTGCCCAGAAGGCACTGGAAGTGGTGGACAAGGCACTGGAATCGGTCAACGGCGTACGCGCCGACCTGGGTGCCATCCAGAACCGCTTCACCTCCGTTGTTGCCAACCTGCAGACCTCTTCGGAGAACCTGTCGGCATCGCGCAGCCGCATCCGCGACACCGACTTCGCCAAGGAAACGGCCGAACTCACCCGCACCCAGATCCTGCAGCAGGCCGGCACGGCCATGCTGGCCCAGGCCAACCAGGTGCCGCAGAACGTGCTCAGCCTGTTGCAGCGCTGACATGAGTCGCTCCCGCAGCACGTCGGGAGCGTCTGACCCCATTCACGTGCGACTGCTCAAGGACACCTCCTCATGGCACAAGTCATCAACACCAACACGATGTCGTTGAATGCTCAGCGTAACCTGAGCACCAGCGGCGCCTCGCTGGCCACCACCATCCAGCGCCTGTCCTCGGGCTCGCGCATCAACAGCGCCAAGGACGACGCGGCCGGTCTGGCCATCTCCGAGCGCTTCGGTACCCAGATCCGTGGTACCGACGTGGCCATCCGCAACGCCAATGACGGCATCTCGCTGGCCCAGGTCGCCGAAGGTTCGCTGACGGAAATCGGCAACAACCTGCAGCGCGTCCGCGAGCTGTCGGTGCAGGCGTCCAACGCCACCAACTCGGACAGCGACCGCAAGGCACTGCAGGCCGAAGTGACCCAGCTGGTCAGCGAAATCGACCGCGTGGCCAAGCAGTCCGAGTTCAACGGTACCAAGCTGCTGGACGGCTCGTTCTCCAGCCAGCTGTTCCAGGTCGGTGCCAATGCCGGCCAGGCCATCGCCATCGACAAGACCGTTGATGCGAAGTCGGCCTCGCTGGGCACGACCAAGTTCGCCGCCGACGTCACCGGTACGGCCATTGCCGCCGCAACCGCCGACGGCTCGGTCGCCGGCCTGACCCTCAATGGCGTGGCCATCGACAAGGTCGAGTACAAGAACGGTGCCACCGGCGCGGAAATCGCCAAGTCGCTGACCACCGCGATCAACGCCAAGATCGGCGAAACCGGCGTGTACGCCTCGATCGGTGGCGCCGCCAAGGATCAGGTGGTGCTCAGCTCGGTGAAGGCCGAGAAGGACCTGGTCATCGGTGGCACCGTGGCGGGCAGCGGCCTGACCGCGGGCACCACCACCGCCGCCGCCACGGCCACCAGCAGCGTCGTGCAGAGCCTGGACGTCACCTCGGTCAAGGGCGCACAACAGGCCCTGGAAATCGTCGACAAGGCGCTGGGCTCGATCAACAGCACCCGTGCCGACCTGGGCGCCATCCAGAACCGCTTCACCTCGGTGGTGGCCAACCTGCAGACCTCGACCGAAAACCTGTCCGCCTCGCGCAGCCGCATCAAGGACACGGATTTCGCCAAGGAAACCGCCGAACTGACCCGCACCCAGATCCTGCAGCAGGCCGGTACGGCCATGCTGGCCCAGGCCAACCAGGTGCCGCAGGGCGTGCTGAGCCTGCTGCGCTGATCCTGCCGCAACACGGCTGCGCCGGGAAACCGGCGCAGCCCGTGGTTTCACGCTTCACCCGCAACTCCAAGCCAAAGGAATGATTCATGGCACAAGTCATCAACACCAACACGATGTCGTTGAACGCTCAGCGCAACCTGAGCACCAGCGGCGCTTCGCTGGCCACCACCATCCAGCGCCTGTCCTCGGGCTCGCGCATCAACAGCGCCAAGGACGACGCGGCCGGCCTGGCCATCTCCGAGCGCTTCGGTACCCAGATCCGCGGTACCGACGTAGCCATCCGCAATGCCAATGACGGCATCTCGCTGGCCCAGGTCGCTGAAGGTTCGCTGACGGAAATCGGCAACAACCTGCAGCGTATCCGCGAACTGGCCGTGCAGTCGTCCAACGCCACCAACTCCGCCAGCGACCGCAAGGCCCTGCAGGCCGAAGTGACCCAGCTGGCCAGCGAAATCGACCGCGTGGCCAAGCAGTCCGAGTTCAACGGCACCAAGCTGCTGGACGGCTCGTTCACCAGCCAGCTGTTCCAGGTCGGCGCCAACGCCGGCCAGGCCATCGCCATCGACAAGGTGATCAACGCCAAGACCGATGCGCTGGGCAAGTCGCAGTTCGCCGCCGATGCGGCCAGCGGTGCCATCGTCGCCAATGTTGCCGGTGGCACGATTGCGGACATGTCGATCAACGGCGTGACCGTGAAGGGCTTCACCTATGAAGCCGGCACCACCGCCAAGGACCTGGCCAGCAAGGTCGCCGCCACCATCAATGCGAAGGTCGGCGAAACCGGTGCGACGGCCGAAGCCGCCGTGCTCGATGACGCAGCCACCCCGCCGACCTACAACATCACCGTCAGCTCGGTGAAGGCCGGCCAGAGCCTGAAGATCGCCACCAATGCCAGCATCGGCATCGCGGCCGACGTCGACAACGCGGCCACGGCGGCCACGGCGAGCACGTCGTTCGTGTCGAGCCTGTCGGTGTCCAGCTTCAAGGAAGCCTCGCGCGCCCTGGAAGTGGTCGACAACGCGCTGGGCGCCATCAACAGCACCCGTGCCGATCTGGGCGCCATCCAGAACCGCTTCACCTCGGTGGTGGCCAACCTGCAGACCTCGACCGAAAACCTGTCCGCCTCGCGCAGCCGCATCAAGGACACGGATTTCGCCAAGGAAACCGCTGAGCTGACCCGCACCCAGATCCTGCAGCAGGCCGGTACGGCCATGCTGGCCCAGGCCAACCAGGTGCCGCAGGGCGTGCTGAGCCTGCTGCGCTGATCGCAGCCTGCCCGGAACGCTTCAAGCAGACGTAGAAGCGGACGCTGCCACCGGCCCAGCCGATGGCAGCGTCCAACCGGAACCCCGCGCGGCAAGAAGGTGCGGGCCATGCCCGGCCCGGGACATCGTCCCGAGCCGGCCTGGCATCGCCCGCCCCTGCGGCCTCGACTCTTTCAGCGCTGTACTTTTGACTGTACGCACCGGGCGGCTTCGTCTCCCCCCGATTGTCAGTAGCCTGATCCCTCCCCTGCATTGGGGGAGGGTTTTTTGCCAGACCCCTGGCAGCGGCGGCGACGGAGCGCACACCCTGCCCCCCGTTCCCTGCAACCGGCGTGCCAGAACGCCGGCCACGTGCTTCTGGCACGGCACGTGCATCAACGAAGACCTCAAGACCCGGCGGCGCAGGCCGCTATTTTCGTTGACGACACGGCACGCCCGGTACCGGCGGCGCCAGGTACCCAGGAGAAAGAACGTGGCAGACTTTGGATACGGTGGCATCGGCTCGGGGCTGGACATCTCCGGCATGGTCGCCAAGCTTGTCGCAGCCGACCGCAAGCCGGCCGACAATGCGCTGAACCTGCAGCAGTCCAAGGCGAAACTGCAGCTTTCGGCGGTGGGCACGGTCAAATCCGCCTTCGATGCCCTGAAGAAATCGCTGGAGTCGCTCAAGGCAACCACCGCCTTCGACACCCGCATGGTGAACGTGGTCAAGCCCAACAGTACGGCCGACGACGTGCTCACCGCCACGGTCGGCCTGTATGACACCGGCACGGTGGCCGGCAAGGCCGCGGCGGCCAACGGCACGCACAAGATCCACGTGGAGGCGCTGGCCTCGGCCAACAAGTGGATCGCGCAGACCTCGGTCAACAAGACCGACACGTTCAGTGCCGGAACGTTGACGCTGACCGTCGGTACCGGTGACAAGGCCAAGACGATCAACGTCCAGGTCGACGATGGTGACACCATGACCACCATCCGCAACAAGCTCGATGCCGCCGGCCGCAAGGAAGGCGTGCAGACCAGCCTGCTGGCCTCCGGTGACCAGCAGTACCTGTCGGTCGGCCAGGAGAAGACCGGCACTGCCAACGCAGTGAAGCTGACCTACAACGGCGGCGACACCAAGCTGGCCGGCATCATCAGCGGCATGAACGAGACCTCCAAGGCCGCCGATGCCAAGCTGACCATTGATGGCGTGAGCATCGTCAGCGACACCAATACGGTGGTCGATGCGGTACCCGGCCTGACCCTGAACCTGAAGAAGACCGGCGACAGCGACGTCGTCATCAGCACCGATACCGCGGCTGCCAGCAAGGTCATGCAGGACTTCGTGAAGACCTACAACGCCGCGCTGGCGGCGTTGAATGACGCCACCAAGTACGACAGCGAAAAGAAGGAAGCCTCGGCACTGACCGGCGACGCGCAGATGCGTGGCGCCACCAGCCAGCTGCGCAACATGATGAGCGGCATCCTCAAGGAACTGGGTGCCGGTGGCCTCAACGCCAAGACCCTGGGCCTGGATACGCGCGGCTACCCCGACGCCGACGGCAGCCTGGTGCTGGACGCTGCCAAGTTCGCTGCCGCCGTGGGCAACCAGCCCGAGGCCGTGCGCAAGGCGTTCACCGGCGATGACGGTGGTGCCGGCAAGCTGTTCGCGATGGTCGATGGCTACGTCAGCACCTCCAAGGGCAAGGAAGGCGCCTTCGTGTCGCGTACCAACAGCCTCAACAAGACGCTGACGGACATCGACAAGCGCCGCAAGGACCTGGACACACGCATGGATGGCGTGGCCGAACGCTACAAGAAGCAGTTCCTGGCACTGGACACCCTGATGGGCAAGCTGAGCCAGAGCAGCAGCCAGCTGCAGGCCATGCTGTCGCACCTGCCGGGTTGAGCACGCTCCATCGCACCGGCGTCGCCGCCCTGGCGCCGGTGCACGTGACACCGATACACGTACTCAAGTTTATGGCCGTACGTACCGATATTGGTCTCAACCGCAATCACCGCCGTACCGCACTGGGCCGCTCTGGCGCCAGCCTGCGATGCCCGCGCAAGGAGAATCCACGAATGTACGGTTCCAGCCGTCAATACGCCGAACAGTACCGCCAGGTGGGTGTGACCAGCGCCGTCACCGACGCCGACCCCCACAAACTGGTCGCACTGCTGCTGGCGGGGGCACTGGAACGCGTGCGCCTGGCCCAGGCCAGCCTGGAGCGCGGCGACCAGGCCCGCAAGGGCAAGGCCATCGGTGAAGCCTGCGCGATCGTCGGCCACCTCAACGGCTCGCTGGACCATGAAGCGGGCGGCGAGATCGCCGGCAACCTGTCGGCCCTGTACGACTACGTGCTGCAGCGCCTGACCGAGGCCAACCTGCACAACGACCGCGGCGCCCTGGACGAGTCCCTGCAGCTGCTGGGCGAAATCGATGATGCCTGGAACGCCATCCCGCACGAACAGCGCCGGCCGGCAACGGTGGCCCCATGAGCCTGGACATGCTCGATTCGCTCAACGCCCAGCTCGATGCGGTCGTGCAGGCCGTGCACGCCCAGGAATTCGAACGTGCCGGTGACATCCTTGACCACCACGACCAGGACCTGCATGCACTGCTGGCCCAGCCGTTGGCTGCACAGCACCATGCACCGCTGACCGCGCTGTTCGAGCGGCAGCAGCACCTGCTGGCCAGCATGGCCCAGCAGCGCGACGCCGCCGCCGCCCTGGCCCGCAACGACCAGCGCAGCCTTCGCGCGGCGCATGCGTACCTGCAGGCAGAATCGCTGGCATGAGTGCCCTGCCCGCCACCACGCTGCACCACCCCGCTGAAAGCGCGCTGTTCGATGAAACGTTGAGCTGCGAACTGCCGTTGCCCGCCGAATTCCTGGCCGGCAACCAGCCCGGCCGCACCGGTGCGGCCGAAGGCCTGCTGCGCAGCGTGGCCCTGGTGGAAGACAGCCGGGGCGAGGACCACGACGACCGGGAAGGCAACAGCCTGCAGATGCAGCGCCTGGAAGCCAAGCTGGACCTGGCGATGGTGCTGCTGGGGCGGCTGGTGCGCCAGCAGGGCAACGAGCTGCCGCTGCGCCCGGTGCGCTGGTCCCGTCGCGGCATCCGCCTGCAGCTGGGTCCGCGCAGCGGCGCCAGCCCGGGCCAGCAGGGCGTGGTGCGCGTGCAGCCCAGCGACTGGCTGCCCGACCATATCGACCTGCCGGTGGAAGTGCTGGCCGAAGCCGCCGACGGCAACGGCAGCCATTACCTGTGGCTGCGTTTCACCGCACTGGGCGATGGCCTGGAAATGGCCATGGAACGCCACCTGTTCCGGCTGCATCGCCGCCAGGTGGCCGAAGTCCGTCGCCAGCGCTGAACGCTGCGTTCGCCCTTCCATGCCCAATGGCCCTTGGCGTCCCCGTTCAGCTCAGCTAATGTGAACGCCCGCCCTCCACGATCCCATCTGCCTGTGCGAGTTCTCATCGTCGACGATCACACCCTGGTCCGCGCCGGCCTCGGCCGGCTGCTGCAGGGGTTTGCCGACGTGCAGCTGGTAGGCGAGGCCAGCAATGCCGAACAGGCCCTGCAGCTGGCGCTGCAGCTGGCACCTGACGTGGTGCTGATGGACCTCTCCCTGCCCGGCCGCACCGGCCTGGAAGCCCTGAGCGACATCCGCCTGCGCGCCCCGGGCACGCGGGTAGTGATGATGACCATGCATGACGATGCCGCCCATGTGCGCGATGCACTGGACCGCGGGGCATCGGGCTTCGTGGTGAAGGATGCCGCGCCACAGGAACTGGAACTGGCCCTGCGCGCCGCCCATGCCGGCCAGGTGTTCCTCAGCCCGCAGATCTCGGCCAAGATGCTGGCCCCCATGCTCGGGCGCGAGAAGCCGACCGGCATCGCTGCCCTGTCACCGCGCCAGCGCGAGATCCTGCGCCGCATCGGCAAGGGCGAAAGCAACAAGGAAATCGCCGCCGACCTTGGCATCAGCGTCAAGACCGTGGAGACCCATCGCGCCCGCATGATGGAATCGCTGGGCTGCCGCCGCGCCAACGACCTGCTGCTGCTCGCTGCCCGCCACCAGCACGAGCTGGAGTGAAGCACGGCAGCAGCGGAGGATCGGCGGGCGATCACCCTTGGACCTGCCCGACCGGCGCCGGAAACCCGTCATCCACGCACTCCCCGACGGGAACCCGTACCGCCACACCCATCACGCACCGCCGGCACGCACCCGCAATCAACGACTTGGCCTCGCACACCGTCAAGTTTCCGTGACGATGTGAGGAATTTCCCTACGCGATGTAGGGGCCGCCACCAATCCCCTCAGGAACCCCCCGATTACGCACCTGCCTGCAGGCAAGCAAGATGCGTTCCACAAGGCGTCGGGGAGCGGCGCCGGGGACGCGACAATGAAGGCAGCACTTTCGGCCCAGATGGGCCAGCAACTCCACCTGACCCCGCAGCTGCTGCAGTCGATCCGGCTGCTGCAGCTCGATGGCCTGCAACTGGAACAGGAAATCCAGCGCCTGCTGGATACCAACCCGCTGCTGGAAATCGAGGACGCGGTGGCTGACGCTCCTGAAGCGGGCGCTGACAGCACGGAAGCCACGGTCGATACCGCCGCCTTCGACGAACTGCCCGAGTCTTCGATGTGGGACGTGGCCGGGGCCAGCTGGCAGGACGGTGACGATGACCGCATGGCCCGCGTGGCCGCCGGCGAATCCAGCGACCCGCAGCTGCGCGTACTGCAGCGCCTGGCGCTGGACCTGGACGACCGCGAACTGGCCGTGGCCGCCTTCTGGCTGGACCACTGCGATGAGGCCGGCTACCTGCAGGCACCGCTGGCACAGCTGCAGCTGCGTGCCTGCGCCCAGTTCGACATCGACGCCGCCGGCGTTGAAGCCATCCGCCAGCACCTGCTGCAGGGTGAACCGGCCGGCATGGCGGCGCAGGACCTGCGCGAGTGCCTGCAGGCACAGCTGCGCAGCCTGGATGGCACCGTGCCGGCCCGCCACCTGGCACAGCGCCTGCTGGCCGGCGACCTCGATGCCCTGGCCAGCCATGACTACCCTGCCCTGGCCCGCCTGCACGATGCCGAGATCGCCGACATCCGCGAGGCCGTGCGCCTGGTGCTGTCACTGCAGCCGCGCCCGGGCGACAGCCTGTTGCCCGAGCGCAGCCCGGTGGTGGTGCCCGACGTGGTCGCCTGGCTGGCCGATGGGCAGTGGCGCGTGGCGCTGAACCCGGCCACCAGCCGCCGGGTCAACCTCAACCCGGTCTACGAGCAGGTGCTGGCCGACAGCGGCGATGCCGCCCAGCCACTGCGCGAGATGCTGCAGGAAGCGCGCTGGTTCAGCCGTGGCCTGTCGATGCGCTACGACACCCTGCTGCGCACCGCCCGGGTCATCATCGAGCGCCAGGCGGCCTTCCTGGTCCGCGGGGAGGAGGCCATGGCGCCCTTGACCCTGAAGGAAGTGGCCGAGGAAATCGGCATGCACGAGTCCACCGTCTCGCGCATCACCACCGGCAAGTACCTGCAGACCCCGCGCGGCACCTTCGAGCTGAAGCATTTCTTCGCCGTGCGCCTGGACGGTGCCAGCGTGTCCGGGCAGGCGGTCAAGGCCATGGTGCGCCGCCTGATCGACGCCGAACCGGCCGGTCGCCCGCTGGCTGACGAGGCCATTGCCGGCCTGCTGTCGCGCCAGGGGGTGAACATTGCGCGCCGAACCGTCGCAAAATACCGGGAACAACTGGATATCGCCCCCGCCCGCGAGCGTCGCCGGCTGGGCGCCAGGCAACCTCAGCTGGCCCGGGTGGGCTGAAAGGGAATTTGCACATGAACAAGCTCACTGTCCTGCTGGTCGACGACCATGAGGGCTTCATCAACGCGGCGATGCGCCACTTCCGCAAGGTCGACTGGCTGGAAGTGGTCGGCAGCGCCGGCAATGGCCTGGAAGCGATCGAGCGCTCCGAAGCGCTGCGCCCGCAGGTCGTGCTGATGGACCTGGCCATGCCGGAAATGGGCGGCCTGCAGGCCACCCGCCTGATCAAATCGCAGGACGATGCCCCGTACATCGTCATCGCCAGCCACTTCGACGACACCGAGCACCGCGAACATGCGCTGCGCGCGGGCGCCGACAACTTCGTCAGCAAGCTGTCCTACATCCAGGAAGTCATGCCGATCCTGGAAGGCCTGAAAGGGGAAAGCTCATGAGCGAGTCGCGCATCCTGGTGCTGGACAACGACGCCGTGCGTGCCGAACGCACCGTCGCCCTGCTGGAATTCATGGATTTCAACCCGCGCTGGGTGGCTGACGCCGCCGATCTGGACCTGGCCCGCCAGCGCCAGAACGACTGGATGGCCGTCATCGTCGGCAGCCTGGAGGCCAGTGCGGCCAGCCAGGCGCTGTATGCCTGGCTGGGCCAGAGCAGCCTGCCGCCGCCGGTCCTGCTGGCCGATGGCGATGCCCACGGCTTCGCCCAGCGCCACGGCCTGCACGAAGCCAACGTCTGGCCGCTGGAAACCCCGCTGCGTCATGCGCAGATGGAAGGCCTGCTGCGCCGGGCCAGCCTCAAGCGCCTGGATGCCGAACACCAGGCCGGCGCCGTCCAGGACCAGGGCCCCAGTGGCAACGGCCCGGCCATCACTGCCCTGCGGCAGATGATCGAGCAGGTGGCCGCCTTCGACACCACCGTGCTGGTGCTGGGCGAATCAGGCACCGGCAAGGAAGTGGTCTCGCGCAGCATCCACCAGCGTTCGCCGCGCCGTGATGGCCCGTTCGTGGCGATCAACTGCGGCGCCATTCCGGCCGACCTGCTGGAAAGCGAGCTGTTCGGCCACGAAAAGGGCGCCTTCACCGGTGCGCTGACCGCGCGCAAGGGCCGCTTCGAAATGGCCGAGGGCGGCACCCTGCTGCTGGATGAAATCGGCGACATGAGCCTGCCGATGCAGGTCAAGCTGCTGCGGGTGCTGCAGGAGCGCAGTTTCGAACGCGTGGGCGGCAACCAGACCATCCGCTGCAACGTGCGGGTGATCGCCGCGACCCACCGTGACCTGGAAACCCGCATCGCCGAAGGCAAGTTCCGCGAGGACCTGTTCTACCGCCTCAACGTGTTCCCCATCGACGTGCCGGCCCTGCGCGAGCGCCGCGAGGACCTGCCGGTGCTGGTGGACACCATCGCCGCGCAGCTGGGCCGCACCGGCCGTGGTGATGTGCGCTTCACCGCCGAGGCGCTGCAGGCGCTGGCCGGCTACGAATGGCCGGGCAACGTGCGCGAGCTGACCAACCTGGTCGAGCGCCTGGCCGTGCTGCACCCGGGCAGCGCCGTGCGCGTGCAGGACCTGCCCGCGCGCTACCGTGGCGATGCCGTGCTGCCGGCCACCGCCGCCCCGGTGGCCACCGCCGTGGCCGGCAGCGATGAACGCCTGGACCTGCGCAGCTTCTCCTTCCATACCCCCGGCGCCGGCACCCAGCCTCCGCTGCAGCATGGCATCGAGGTGGAACGGGGTGCGGCCGCGATGACCCTGCCCGACGATGGCCTGGACCTGCGCAACCATATGGCCAGCATCGAACTGGGCCTGATCAACGAGGCCCTGGAGCGCACCCAGGGCGTGGTCGCCCACGCGGCCCAGCTGCTGGGCCTGCGCCGCACCACGCTGGTGGAAAAGCTGCGCAAGTACGGCATCGAGCGCGAGCAGGCCGAACTGGCCGGCTGAACCGCCGCACCCGCATGAAGGGGACACCAACGCCCGGGCTTGCCCGGGCGTTGGTGTTTGTGTCCCGCCACTTTCCAATGATTCCCATGGCATGGCCGCGGCCGATGCGGAGGATGGCAGGTACACCCGTTGCGAGATCACCCCATGCGCCTGCCTGCCCTGCTGCTCGCCCTGCCCCTGTCCGCCCTGCTGATCGCACCGGCCGGTGCAGCGGCCACCCCCTGCATGCTGCCGGCCCTGCTCGATGGCCGTCAGTTCACCAACCTCAGTGATCCGCAGTACCACCCCACCAACCCCAACGCCGGCCGCATGGTGCAGGTGAACTTCAGTGGCGACCGCTACGTGCTGCAGGTGCTGGGCACACCACTTACCGTGGCAGGCACCTACCGCTACCAGCGGCTGGCGCCGCATGTGGGCGAAGTGCGCATGACCGAGGCCTACCCCGGCGGTACCAGCCGCTACACGCTGCTGCTGACCTGCCTGACCGACCAGCAGGGGCAGTTCGTGTTCACCCAGCATGACGGGCCGGTGGCGCCACGCCAGCGGCAGAACGGCGGGCGTTGGACGCTGCAGCCCTAGGCCAGAAAAATGACGTCGGTTTGCTGACGCCGGGACGGCGTCGCCCGGCGCCGTGCCGCCCATCCACGCATGGCGTGGATCTACAGGTGCCTGGGGTACGGGGAAGGCTTCATCCACGCAGGGCGTGGATCTACAGGTGGCTGGGGTGCGGCGCCGGGACCCCGTCACTTATCGCCAAACCTGTCACAACGCTGAACCACTCAGCCGTTTCGGCACGCCACTTGCAACGTCCCCGGGCAGAAACCCACCCCTGTTTCATGGAACCGTTGCAGATGTCGCACTCCGTCACGTCGATCCTTTCGCAGATCCGCTCCTACCAGTCCCAGATCACGCAGCCGACCACCGTGCTGCCGACCGGGAACGAAGCGCCGCGCGACAACGCCATCGCCCCCACCGCCCTGGGTGCGACGCAGGCCGCGCCGGCCAGCTTCACCGAAACCCTGCGCGGGGCACTGTCCAGCGTGAACCAGGCCCAGCAGACCTCTGGCCAGCTGGCCCGTGATTTTGAACTGGGCGTGCCCGGCGCCGACCTGGCCAAGGTCATGGTCGCCTCCCAGCAGTCGCAGATCGCCTTCCGCGCCACCGTGGAAGTCCGCAACCGTCTCGTCCAGGCTTACCAGGACGTGATGAACATGCCGCTGTAAGGAACCCTGCGCCATGGCACTGACGCTCTCCAAGGAAACCCTCAACGCCGAAAAGGCCGGCCAGTGGTTCGACCGCCTGCAGAGCCTGCAGATCACCCGCAGGCTGGGCCTGATGGCGATGATCGCAGTGGCCGTGGCGGCCGGCCTGGCCGTGTTCTTCTGGTCACAGAAACCAGGCATGGTGCCGCTGTACACCGGCCTGGACCAGAAGGCCACCGCCGAGGCCACCGACCTGCTGCGCGCCGCGCAGATTCCGTTCGAACTGAACCCGGCCACCGGCGCCATCACCGTGCCGGAAAAGAACCTGCACGATGCCCGCCTGAAGCTGGCCGGTTCGGGCCTGACCGACAGCGGCAAGCTGGGCTTCGAGCTGATGGAGCGCGACCCCGGCTTCGGCGTCAGCCAGTTCGTGGAAAGCGCCCGCTACCAGCACGCGCTGGAAACCGAGCTGTCGCGCACCATCAACACGCTGCGCCCGGTACGCGACTCGCGGGTGCACCTGGCCATTCCCAAACCCAGCGCCTTCACCCGCCAGCGCGACGTGGCCAGTGCCTCGGTCACCCTGGAACTGCGCGGCGGCCAGCAGCTGGAGCGCAGCCAGGTGGACGCCATCGTGCACATGGTGGCCGCCAGCATTCCGGACCTGTCGCCGGAACGGGTGACGGTGGTGGACCAGAACGGGCGCATGCTCAGCGTGTCCGACCCCAACAGCGAGGCGGCCATCAACGCTGCGCAGTTCGAGCAGCGCCGCCGCCAGGAAACCTCCTTCAACCAGCGCATCCGCGAACTGCTGGAACCGATGACCGGCCCCGGCCGCGTGAACCCCGAAGTCAGCGTGGACATGGACTTTTCCACCACCGAGGAAGCCCGCGAGCTGTACAACGGCGAACCGGCCAAGCTGCGCAGCGAGCAGGTGAGCGAAAACAACAGCAGCACCCCCGGCCCGCAGGGCGTGCCCGGTGCGACCAGCAACACCCCGCCGGGCCCGGCCGCCGCACCGGCACCGCAGACCGCGCAGACGCCGACCGAATCGAGCAAGAACGCCACCCGCAACTACGAGCTGGACCGCACCCTGCAGCACACCCGCCAGCCGGCCGGCCGCATCAAGCGCGTGTCGGTGGCGGTGCTGCTGGACAACGTGCCGCGCCCCGGCGCCAACGGCAAGCTGGCCGAACAGCCGCTGTCGGCTGCCGAGCTGACCCGCATCGAGGGCTTGGTCAAGCAGGCGGTGGGGTTCGATGCCGAGCGCGGCGACACCGTGTCGGTGATGAATGCCCCGTTCGTGCGTGACACCACCCCGGTGGAAGGCCCGAAGTGGTGGGAGCTGCCACAGGTCCAGGACGGCCTGCGCCTGCTGCTCGGCGCGGTGGTGGTGCTGGCGCTGCTGTTCGGCGTGCTGCGCCCGGCGCTGCGTGCCATCACCGGCAGCAGCAAGAAGAACGACGAACTCGCACTGGAGCCGCATTCGGCGGACGTGCAGCTGGTGGACGACGAAGGCAGCCCGCTGCCGGCCCTGGCGGCCGACCGCGCGCACCTGTCACGACAGGACGCGCTGGCGCTGCCGGTGGACTCCTATGAGGAAAGACTGCGGATGGCCCGTGAAGCCGTGAAGACCGATTCCAAGCGCGTGGCCCAGGTGGTCAAGGGCTGGGTGGCCAATGACTGAGGCAGAGATCACCGGCGTGCAGCGTGCCGCCATCCTGCTGCTGTCGCTGGGCGAACTGGACGCGGCCGAAGTGCTGCGCCACATGGAACCCAAGGAGGTGCAGAAGATCGGCATCGCCATGGCCACCATGTCCGACGTCACCCGCGAGCAGGTGGAACGGGTGATGGACCAGTTCAGCCAGGAACTGGGCTCGAAGACCTCGCTGGGCGTGGGCTCGGATGACTACATCCGCAACATGCTGGTGCAGGCGCTGGGCACCGAGAAGGCCAGCAACCTGATCGACCGCATCCTGCTGGGCCGCAACACCACCGGCCTGGACGCGCTGAAGTGGATGGACCCGCGTGCGGTGGCCGACCTGGTGCGCAACGAGCACCCGCAGATCATCGCCATCGTGATGGCCCATCTGGAAACCGACCAGGCCGCCGATGCCCTGAAGCTGCTGCCCGAGCGCACCCGCGTGGACGTGCTGCTGCGCATCGCCACGCTGGATGGCATTCCGCCCAACGCCCTCAATGAACTCAACGAGATCATGGAGCGCCAGTTCTCCGGCAACCAGAACCTGAAGTCGTCCAACATCGGCGGCGTGCAGTGCGCGGCCAACATCCTCAACTTCATGGACAGTGGCCAGGACCAGGCCATCCTGGGCGAGATCGCGCGCATCGATGCGCCGCTCAGTGGCCGCATCCAGGACCTGATGTTCGTGTTCGACGACCTGGTGGACCTGGACGACCGCGAAATGCAGCTGGTGCTGCGCGAAGTCAGCGGCGAACGCCTGGGCCTGGCCCTGCGCGGTGCCGACATCAAGGTGCGCGACAAGATCACCCGCAACATGTCCCAGCGTGCGGCCGAGATCCTGCTGGAAGACATGGAAGCCCGTGGCCCGGTGCGCCTGTCCGATGTGGAGACCGCCCAGCGCGAGATCCTGGCCATCGTCAAGCGCATGGCCGATGAAGGCACCGTCACCATCGGCGGCAGCGCGGAGGCCATGCTGTGAGCAACGTCGTGCGCTGGCTCGCCCCCGACCTGCTGGCCGCGCCGGACCCGGCGCTGGCCCCGCAGGAGGCGTTCGAGCTGACCGAACCGGACCCGGAACACGAGCCCGAACCGCCGCTGCAGCTGCCCACCCTGGAGGACATCCAGGCCATCCAGGACAGCGCCGAGAAGGAAGGTTTCGAGCGTGGCCACCAGGAGGGCTTTGCCCAGGGCCAGGCGGAAGTGCGCCGCCTGGTCGCGCAGATCGAGGGCATCCTGGACAACTTCAGCCGGCCGCTGGTACGGCTGGAGAACGAAGTGGTCGCCGCACTGGGGGAACTGGCCGTCCGCGTGGCCGGCAGCCTGGTCGGCCGTGCCTACCAGGCCGATCCGGCCCTGCTGGCACAGCTGGTGGGCGAAGCGATCGACGCGGTGGGCGGCAGCAGCCGCGATGTCGAAGTGCGCCTGCACCCGGATGACATCGCCGCGCTCGCCCCGCTGCTGCAGCTGTCCGCGCAGCAGCGCCTGGCTGCGGACCTGTCGCTGAGCCGCGGCGACCTGCGCGTGCATGCCGAGGCGGTACGCATCGACGGCACCCTGGACGCGCGTCTGCGCGGTGCGCTGGATGCGGTGATCCGCCAGACCGGAGCCACGACATGAGTGCTGCCGCGCAACCGGCCGACTGGGCCGTGGCCCGCAACCTGCGCCTGGCCAACCGGCTGGATGCACTGAAGGTCGATACGGCCCATGGCCGTGGCCTGATCCGCGAAGGCGTGCTGCGCCGTGCGGTGGGCCTGACCCTGGAAGCCGTCGGCTGCGAGGCGCCGCTCGGCGCCAGCTGCAAGGTCGAAGTGGTCGATGGCGGCTGGGTCGATGCCGAAGTGGTCGGCTTTGCCGGTGAACGCACCTACCTGATGCCCAGCGCCGAACTGCACGGCCTGCTGCCCAATGCCCGCGTGGTGCCTTCGGCACGGCGTGGCGGCGTGGAAGTGGGCGAAGGCCTGCTCGGCCGCGTGATCGACAGCGACGGCGTACCGCTGGACGGCAAGGGCCCGATCCGTGCCGAGGGCCACGTCGGCATGGCCGGCGTCTCGATCAATCCACTGGCGCGTGAACCCATTACCCAGCCACTGGACGTGGGCGTGCGCGCGATCAATGCGCTGCTGCCGATCGGCCGTGGCCAGCGCGTGGGCCTGTTCGCCGGTTCCGGCGTCGGCAAGTCGACGCTGCTGGGCATGATGACCCGCTACACCGCCGCCGACGTGATCGTGGTCGGCCTGATCGGCGAACGTGGCCGCGAAGTGCGCGATTTCGTCGAAACCACGCTGGGCGAGGAAGGCCTGCGCCGCGCCGTGGTGGTGGCCAGCCCCGCCGACCGGCCGCCGCTGGCCCGCCTGCACGGTGCCTACCGGGCCACGGCCATCGCCGAGTGGTTCCGCGACCAGGGCCTGAACGTGCTGCTGCTGATGGACTCGCTGACCCGCTTCGCCCAGGCCCAGCGCGAAATCGGCCTGTCCGTCGGCGAACCACCGACCACCCGCGGCTACCCGCCCTCGGTGTTCGCCAAGCTGCCGGCGCTGGTCGAGCGCGCCGGCAACGGTGCCAAGGGGCGTGGTTCGATCACCGCGTTCTATACCGTGCTGACCGAAGGCGACGACCCGCAGGACCCCATCGCAGACGCGGCCCGCGCCATCCTCGATGGCCACATCCTGCTCTCGCGCCGGGTGGCCGACAGCGGGCTGTACCCGGCCATCGACGTGGAATCGTCGGTCAGCCGCGTGGTCACGGAAATCGCCGATGAACCCTGGCGCCTGCGCATCCGCAAGCTCAAGCGGCTGGTGTCGGCGTATTCGTCCAACCGCGACCTGATCGCCATCGGCGCCTACCAGCGCGGCAACGACGCGGCGACGGACGAAGCATTGGACCGCTGGCCGGAAATCGTCGATTTCCTGGGCCAGGACGTCGGCAAGGCCGCTGACCTTCCGCACAGCCAGGCCGCGCTGCAGCGCCTGGTGGAACAAGAGAACCCGAGGCTGCCATGATCCAGTCCAAGCGCATCGACCCCCTGCTCAAGCGGGCCCAGGACCACGAAGACGAAGTGGCCCGCGACCTGGCCGAACGCCAGCGCACGCTGGAAACGCACCTGTCGCGGCTGGACGAGCTGCGGCGCTATGCCGAAGAGTATGCAAACGCCCAGATGGCCGCGACCAGCCCGGCGCAGCTGCTGAACCGGCGCGCCTTCCTGGACCGCCTCGACAGCGCGGTGGAACAGCAGCAGCGCACCGTGGATGGCAACCGGGAAAAGGTCGAGGCCGAACGCGCACGCCTGCTGTTGGCCAGCCGTGACAAGCAGGTACTGGAGCAGTTGGCGGCCAGCTACCGGGCCCAGGAAAAGACCGTGGCCGACCGCCGCGACCAGCGCGAAATGGATGACCTGGGCGCACGCCGTGCGCGCCAGGCGCAGATCGCCGACCGTGATGAAGAACAGGGAGGCCAGCCGTGATGCCACCGGTCATGACCAGCCCGGTGCCCACGGGCACCGGCAGCGCCGCCGGCGCCAGCGGTGCCGGCAACAGCACGTCCTCGCGCAACGACGGCAACGGTGATTTCGGCAAGCTGCTGGGTGGCACGCCGAAGGGAGGTGCCAGCACCGGCAAGGACACGGCCAGCACCGGCGGCAACCGCCCCACCCCCGTGCCCGGCGCCAGCGACCCGGGCAAGCCGTCCACCGACAGGCCGGCCAGCAGCACCGCCAGCACCGCCCCGGCCGACGGCAGCGGGGTCACCACCGCCGGCAAGGGGGCTGCCCGCCCGGGCAGTGACAAGGAAGCGCCCGCCGAGGACGCTGCGGCACCGTGGCCCCCGTTTGGACTGGCCGGCCTGGTGCTGGCCACCGCACCGCCGGCCGAACCGGCGCCGTTGCCCGGCCCCCTGCCCCTCGACCCCGATGCGACCAGCGCACCGTTGCCGGCCGCGCCGCTGTTGAACGCCGCCCCCGGCCCGGCCTTGCCGACTGCACCGGGTACAGCAGCAGCGGCGACACCGGCCGCCGAGGACGCCCCGCCCGCGGCGCTGGCCGGGGCCGCACTGTTGCCTGCGCATGGCGCCATCAATGCCGATGGCGACGATGGCATGGACCTGTCGACACCGGCACCGGCGCCATTGCAGGGCATTGCCCCCAGCCATGACCTGCGTACCGTACTGGCGAATGCCGCCGCGTTCACCGGTGAACCCACGCCGACGCCGGTGCTGGGGGATGAAGGCTTCGACCAGGCCATCGGCGCCCGCGTGGGCTGGCTGGCCGACCAGAAGATCGGGCACGCCCATATCCGCCTGAGCCCGGATGATGTGGGGCCGGTGGACGTGCGCCTGCAGCTCAACGGCGACAAGGTGCATGCCAGCTTCAGCAGCCCGCATGTGGACGTGCGCCAGGCGCTGGAAAGCAGCCTGCCGCGCCTGCGCGACCTGCTGGGCGAACAGGGCTTCCAGCTGGCCCATGCCGATGTCGGCCATTCGCCCAACGGCGGCAGCGGTGACGCCCAGCCCGGCAGCGGCCAGGGCCGCGCCGAAGGCGGTGACGGAGAACCGTCGCGTGGGGAGGCCGTGCTGCCGGCTGCGCAGCTGATCCGCCAGCGCGGTCTGCTGGACGCCTACGCCTGACCGCGTAGGCGGCACGTACATCCACGCATGGCGTGGATCTACCAGCATCGGGGGTTCATCCAAGCATGGCGTGGATCTACCGGTACCGCACCGTTCGGCCGTGCGTGGCGCGGGCGGAGGGGCGTTGCGGGGGCCACGCATGGCGTGGGTTGGCCCGCATCGCGGGCGGGTTCATCCACGCATGGCGTGGATCTACCGGCACCGCGCGGTTCGCCCGTGCGTGGCGCGGGGCAATTGGTGACGCGGGGCATGGCGTTGTAGATCCACGCCATGCGTGGATGCTTCTCCGGCACCGCCAGAATTCCGCCACCGGCGGTACCGCGCGTTCAGGCACGCCACTTGCATCGGCTGGGGAAGCAACCCGAAGGAGCTTCCCCCCGTGGCCGCAGCCGCAGACAAGAGCAAGAAGACCGACAAGGACGCCCCGGCCAAATCCGGCCGTCCGATCCTGATCATCGCCCTGGTGGCGGTGCTGGCCGCCGGTGCCGCCGGCGGTGGCGTGTGGTACTTCACCCGCCAGCCCGCCGACGCGAAGCCTGTCAAGGCCGATGCGCCGGCCAAGAAAGCCGCCCTGCCCGCCCCCGCCCAGTATTTCGCGCTGGAGCCGGCATTCGTGGTGAACCTGAGCGGCCCGGTCGACGGCCCGCGCTACCTGCAGGTGGAAGTGCAGCTGATGACCCGCGACCCGGCCGCACTGGAAGCCATCAAGACCCACGCGCCGGCCATCCGTGCACGCCTGCTGATGCTGCTGTCGCAGGTCAGCCCCGACCAGATCGCCGATGTGGCCGGCAAGCAGAAGCTGCAGGCCACCGCATTGGCCGAAGTGCAGAAGGTGCTCAAGGCCGAGACCGGCAGCAACGGCGCCGACGACCTGCTGTTCACCAGCTTCGTGACCCAGTAAGGGCTCCCCATGAATGACCTGCTGTCCCAGGACGAGATCGACGCGCTGCTCCACGGTGTGGACAGTGGCGCGGTCGAAACCGAGCCTGAGCCGCCGTCCGGTGAAGCGCGATCGTATGATTTCGCCAGCCAGGACCGCATCATCCGCGGTCGCATGCCGACCCTGGAAATGGTCCACGAGCGCTTTGCGCGCCTGTGGCGCATCGGCCTGTTCAACCTGATCCGCCGCTCGGCCGAACTGTCCGTGCGCGGCATCGAGCTGATCAAGTTCAACGACTACATGCACTCGTTGTATGTACCGACCAACCTGAACCTGATCCGCTTCAAGCCGCTGCGCGGCACCGGGCTGATCGTGTTCGAGCCGACGCTGGTGTTCGCCATCGTCGACAACTTCTTCGGGGGCGATGGCCGCTACCCGACACGCATCGAGGGCCGTGAATTCACCGCCACGGAAATGCGCGTGATCCACCTGCTGCTCAAGCAGACCTTCGCCGACCTGCGCGAGGCCTGGGCACCGGTGATGGAGGTGGATTTCGAATACATCAACTCGGAAATCAACCCGCACTTCGCCAACATCGTCACGCCGCGCGAGTATGTGGTGGTGTGCCGCCTGCATGTCGAACTGGACGGCGGTGGCGGCGACATCCACGTCACCCTGCCGTACTCGATGCTCGAACCCATCCGCGAACTGCTCGATGCCGGCATCCAGAGCGACCGCAACGACCGCGATGAAAGCTGGGGCCGCACCCTGCGCGAACAGCTCAACATCGCCGAAGTGACCCTGTCCAGCGTGCTGGCCAGCAAGCGCATGACGCTGCGCGACCTGACCCAACTGAAAGTCGGCGACATCCTGCCGATCGAGCTGGCCCCGCAGGTTCCCCTGTGCGTGGAGAACATCCCGGTGTTCACCGGCGAGTTCGGCATCGCCAACGGCATGAACGCCGTGAAGATCACTGCTACCCATCCGCCGGGTACCCGCCCGCGCGCACCCGTCATCCAGGAAGACCCGCAATGAACGACATCGAATCCACCGAACCGACCCCGGCGCAGTTCAGCACCCTGCAGGCCGACGAAGCCCCGGGCGCCGACCTGAACCTGGACGTGATCCTGGACGTGCCGGTGACCCTGTCGCTGGAAGTGGGCCGCGCCCGCCTGCCGATCCGCAACCTGCTGCAGCTCAACCAGGGCTCGGTGGTGGAACTGGAGCGCGGTGCCGGTGAATCGCTGGACGTGTTCGTCAACGGCACGCTGATCGCCCACGGCGAAGTGGTGGTCATCAACGACCGCTTCGGCGTGCGCCTGACCGACGTGGTCAGCCCCAGCGAACGGATCCGGAGACTGCGTTGAACGTACTGGCCACCCTGATCGCCGCCGCCCCGGCCGCGCCCAAGGTCGGCCAGCACGCCGCGTCCGCACCGAGCCTGTTCGGCGCGGTGCTCGCGCTGCTGGCCGTGCTGGCGCTGGTGCTGGGCCTGGCCTGGCTGCTCAAGCGCATGCCGGGCAGTGGCTTCCGGCCACCGGAAGGCATGAAGCTGGTGGCCAGCCTCAACGTAGGCGCCAAGGAGCGCGTGGTGGTGGTGGACGTGAACGGCCAGCAGCTGCTGCTGGGCGTCACCACCGGTGGCATCAGCCACCTGCACACCCTGCCCGAACCGTTGCCGCCGCCCACGCCGATGCGCGTGCCGGACCTGAAGAACCTGCCCAATTTCGCCCAGCTGCTGCAGCAGCGGCTGCGCAAGGACCCCTGAGATGCGCCCCGCCCGTTTCCGTTCCATGCCCCTGATGCCCTGGCTGCTGGTGCTGGCCCTGTGCCTGCTGCCGGCACTGGCCTTTGCCGCCCCGGCCATGTCGGCCCTGCCCGATGTGACGGTGGGCAAGGTCGGCGGCGCGCCGGTCAGCCTGCCGCTGCAGACCCTGCTACTGATGACGGCGATCACCCTGATCCCGTCGATGCTGCTGGTGCTGACCGCCTTCACCCGCATCATCATCGTGCTCGGCCTGCTGCGCCAGGCGCTGGGCACTGGGCAGACGCCCTCCAACCAGGTGCTGCTGGGCCTGGCCCTGTTCCTGACCGCGATGATCATGCTGCCGACCTGGGACAAGGCCTGGAGCCAGGGCATGGCGCCGTACCTCAACGGCGACATCGATTTCCAGACCGCCTGGACCATGACCACCCAGCCGCTGCGCGCCTTCATGCTGGCCCAGATCCGCGAAACGGACCTGATGACCTTCGCCGGTATCGCCGGGCACGGCACCTACGCCAGCCCCGATGCGATCCCGTTCCCGGTGCTGGTGGCATCGTTCGTCACCAGCGAACTGAAGACCGCCTTCGAGATCGGCTTCCTGATCTTCATCCCGTTCGTGATCATCGATCTGGTCGTGGCCAGCGTGCTGATGTCGATGGGCATGATGATGCTGTCGCCGATGCTGGTGTCGGCACCGTTCAAGATCCTGCTGTTCGTGCTGGTCGATGGCTGGGTGCTGACCGTGGGCACGCTGGCGGCCAGTTTCAATCCGGCGTGATGGCACAGGCCGCCGGGCATGGCCCGGCGCTACACAGGCGTGGCCGGGCATCGCCCGCCAGCGCATCAATCACCGCCGGGCGTGGTCCGGCGCTACCGATGGAATCACGATGTCTCCCGAACTTGCCCTGACCGAACTGCGTGGCGGCCTGATCACCGTGTTGTGGGTGGCCGGCCCGCTGCTGCTGACCGTGCTGGTGGTCGGCGTGGTGGTGGGCGTGGTGCAGGCCGCGACCCAGCTCAACGAACCGACCATCGCCTTCGTCGCCAAGGCGGCGGCACTGACGGCCGTGCTGTTCGCACTGGGCAGCCTGCTGGTCGGCCACCTGGTCGAATTCACCACGCTGCTGTTCCAGCGCATTCCGCACCTGATCGGCTAGTGGACCGCGCACGCTGATGGATGCCGCCACGCAGATGGCCACCGATGGCCTGAATGCCTTCGGGATGATCGCCACCGTACTGTGGACCATGCTGCGCCTGGGCGCGATGGTCATGGCCATGCCGATGGTCGGCACCCGCTCGGTGCCGGCACGGGTGCGGGTGATCCTGGCCGGTACGCTGGCGATCGCCCTGGCGCCGCTGCTGCCACCGGTGCCGGCCTGGACCGGCTTCGATGCCGCCACGGTGCTGACCATCGCCCGCGAGCTGGCCATCGGCGTGGCGATCGGTTTCCTGCTGCGGCTGGTGTTCGAAGCCGGCGCGCTGGCCGGCGAACTGATCGGCCAGGGTACCGGCCTGGCCTTCGCGCAGATGAGCGACCCGATGCGCGGTGGGACCTCGGTCGTCATCGGGCAATGGTTCTACCTGATGTTCGGCCTGCTGTTCTTCACCGCCAACGGGCACCTGGCCCTGATCTCGCTGCTGGTGGACAGCTACCGCGCCCTACCCATCGGTACCGCCCTGCCCGACCCGCATGCCTTCTTCAGCATCGCCCCGACCTTCCTGCTGACCGTGCTGCGCGGTGCGCTCAGCCTGGCCATTCCGCTGACCGTGGCGATGCTGGCGGTGAACCTGGCCTTCGGCGTGCTGGCCCGTGCTGCGCCTGCACTGAACCCGATCCAGCTCGGCCTGCCGGTCTCGCTGCTGCTGGGGCTGTTCCTGCTGGCCCTGCTGGCCGGGGAAATGGGGCCGCCGGTACAGCGGCTGTTCGATGCGGCCTTCGATGCGGCCGGCGCGGTGACCCGCTGACGCGATCATCACATCTTGCCGCTTGCCGTCCCCCCAGGGGGGCGCGGTAGATTCAGGTCCATGGCGTCCTTGGGGGGGCGCCGTGCTGCGGCAGCTGGGGACGGCTGCTGGTCAACGCATGCCCCGACGTGGTTTTCCGCGTAACAGACAGGCAGGTCTGGAGGCTGGCGAATGCTGCAAGGCACGTACAACCCGTGGTTGGTGGCGACATCCCTTCTGGTGGCCGTCCTGGCCTCCTACACGGCCCTGGCGATGGCCGGGCGCACGGCCACCGCGCCGGGGCGCGGGGCGACCTGGCTCTGGCGCATCGGCGGTGGCTGCGCGATGGGCCTGGGCATCTGGTCGATGCATTTCATCGGCATGCTGGCCTTCTCCCTGCCCATACCGCTGGGCTACGACCTGCCGATCACCCTGCTGTCGCTGGCCGCTGCCATCGCCTCTTCGGTGTTCGCGCTGTGGCTGGTATCCCAGCCGACGCTGCCGCACCCGCGGCTGGGCGGCGGCGCGCTGCTGATGGGCGCCGGCATTGCCGGCATGCACTACGTGGGCATGGGCGCGCTGCGCATGCAGCCGGGCATCGACTACCAGCCCGGGTGGCTGGCGCTGTCGCTGCTGATCGCCGTGGCCGCCTCCTGGACCGCCCTGTACGTGGCCTTCCGCCTGCGCGCGCAGCGCACGCGCATCAGCGACCGGCTGGCCGCCGCCGGCCTGCTGGGCATGGCCATCGTCGGCATGCACTACACCGGCATGGCCGCGGCACGGTTCCCGGAAGGCAGCATCTGCGGCGCCGCCGGGGAAAGCGGGCTGCACAGTGAATGGCTGGCCGCCCTGGTGATGCTGCTGACCGTGGCCATCCTGGCCGTGGTGCTGGTGGTGTCCTGGCTGGACCAGCGCGTGGAGGCGCAGCTGCTGCGGCTGCGCAACGCCACGTTGAGCAGTTCACTGACCGATGCGCAGCAGGAACTGACCCAGGCGGCCCTGCACGACCCGCTCACCCGGCTGCCCAACCGCCTGCTGCTGCAGCGGCGCATCGTGCAGTCGCTGGCCGAGGCCGAACAGGGCGGCAGCCGCTTCGCGGTGATGTTCATGGACCTGGATGGCTTCAAGCAGGTCAACGATGCCTATGGCCACCAGGCCGGCGACGCCCTGCTGGTGGCCGTGGCCGAGCGCACGCGGCAGCTGCTGCGCCCGCACGATCTGCTGGCACGGCTGGGCGGCGACGAATTCGTGCTGGTGGTACGCATCCAGCACGACGAGGATCTGCCCACCCTGGCCCGCCGCATCCTGCAGGCGATCGGCAGCGGCCCCCTGCTGGCCGACAGCGAGCTGCAGGTGACCGCCAGCATCGGCATCGCCATCTGTCCGGACCATGCCGCCAGCGAACGCCAGCTGATGGCCTTTGCCGATGCGGCCATGTACCAGGCCAAGGAAGCCGGCCGCAATGCCTTCGTGCTGTTCGCCGACTGGATGAACGACAGCGCCGAACAGCAGTTCCGGTTGCTGGCCGACCTGCGCAGGGCCATCGGCACCGACCAGCTGTTCCTGCATTACCAGCCCAAGATCAGGGTTGCCAGCCATGCGGTGGCCGGTGCCGAAGCGCTGATCCGCTGGCGCCACCCCGACCATGGCCTGATTCCGCCGGACCGCTTCATCCGCCTGGCCGAGCGCAGCGGCGCCATCAACGAAATCGGCCGCTGGGCGCTGGACCAGGCCTGCCGGCAGCTGCGCCAGTGGCACGACGCCGGGCATGACAGCTGGAGCGTGTCGGTGAACCTGTCACCGATCCAGTTCGGCTCGCCCCATCTGCTGCGCGATGTGCGCGAGGTGCTGGAACGGTACCGGTTGCCGCCCCGGCAGCTGGTGCTGGAAATCACCGAAAGCACGGTCATGCGTGATACCGATGCCAGCCTGCGCCTGCTGCAGTCCCTGTCGGGACTGGGGGTGGGCATTTCCATCGACGATTTCGGTACCGGTTATTCCAGCCTGCTGTACCTCAAGCGCCTGCCCGCCACGGAAATCAAGATCGACCACGCCTTCGTGCGCGACCTGGAACACAGCGCCGAGGACGTGGTGATCGTGTCGGCCATCGTGGCCCTGGGCCATGCACTGGACATGGACATCGTCGCCGAGGGCGTGGAAACCGCCGCCCAGCGCGCCTACCTGGAACGGCTGGGCTGTGACTACCTGCAGGGCTATCTGCTGGGCCGCCCGGTGGATGCCACCCGGTTCATGCAGCTGCACGACCTGCCGCGGCCCCGGGTGGAACTGGCCGTGGGCAAGCGCACCGAGCCGCCGCCGCCCGGGTAGTGCCGGGCCGCGCCCGGCGCAGGGCGCCGTATGATGGGCCGCGCGCCCGTTACCCAAGGAAGATCCTGTGGCTCTACGCATCACCTTTGCCGGCCTGCTGCTGGCCCTGGCCTGTGGCCCCGCTGCCGCAGGTGATCTGTCCTGGTCCTTGCCGGCCGATGCGTCCCCGGCGCAGGTCGATGGCGCGCTGCAACGCCTCGGCAGCGAACTGCTGCAATCGCCCGCGCTGACCGATGCGCAGCGCAGCCACGCGCTGTTGGCGACAGGTCGCTATGCCCAGGCGCAGGCCACCATCCAGGGGGTACGCACGGCGCTGCTCGCCGCCAACGATACGGCGGCCGCGCAGCGCTGGGTACCGATGCTGCTGCTGGCCACGGCCGGCGATGCGGATGCCACCGCCTACACCCGCGCCTTCCATGCAGCCTTCAACGGGCTGGATGACGTGGCAGCGGTGCAGGCCGATGCCGCATTGAGCGTGGACCCGGCGACAGTACGTGCGCAACTGGCGCAGGCACTGGCTGCGCAGGCCGATGCTGCAACCCTGCCGGACGCCGCAGCCCTGGAGCTGGTCCAGTTGCAGGCGGTGCTGCGGGCGCAGTCGCGGGCGGCGGCACTGGCCCCGGCCCTGCTGGCCGCCGAAGAACAGCGCCGCTTCGTGATCGATGACACGCTGCGCATTCCTGCGGCCGAAGGCGTGGTGCTGTCGGCACAACTGGCGCGGCCACGCGCCGCCACCGCCCCCCTGCCGGCGGCCATGCTGTTCACCATCTACACCGACCCGCCAAAGAACCGGCTGAAGATGCTGCTGGCCGCCGCCCATGGCTATGCCGGCATCGTCGTCGATGCACGCGGCAAGGGCCAGGGCACCGGCACGATCGCCCCGTACGAGCACGACGGCGAGGATGCAAACGCGGCCATCGACTGGGTCAGCCGCCAGGCCTGGAACGATGGCCGGGTGGCCATGTACGGCGGCAGCTACGAGGGTTTCACCGCATGGGCGGCGGCACGCCACCACCACCCAGCCTTGAAGACCATCGTGCCCTATGTCGCCGCCATCCCCGGCCAGGGCGTGCCGATGGAGAACAACGTGTTTCTCAGCGCCAACTACGGCTGGGCGTTCTACGTGACCAACGGCCCGATGCTGGACACGGCGACCTATGCCCAGCGCGCGCGCTGGTCGCAGCTGGGCCGGCGCTGGTACACCTCCGGCCGTTCCTACCGGCAGATCGACCAGATCGATGGCACGCCCAATCCCTGGCTGCAGCGCTGGCTTGCCCACCCGTCCTACGATGCCTATTGGCAGGCGATGGTCCCGTATGGCGAGCAGTTCGCCGACATCCGCATTCCCGTGCTGACCATCACCGGCTACTACGATGATGGCCAGATCTCGGCCCTGCAGTACGTCAGGGAGCACCTGCGGCACCGGCCCGATGCCGACCACACCCTGCTGATCGGGCCCTACGACCACAGCGGCGCGCAGTCGGCACTCAAGCCCATGCAGCTGCGCGGCTATGCACTGGACCCGGTGGCGCAGTTCGACACCCCGGCACTGACGTTCCAGTGGCTGGACCATGTGCTGCGTGGTGCGCCACGCCCGGCGCTGGTGCCCGACCGGGTCAATTACCAGTTGATGGGTGCCGACCGCTGGGGCCACGCACCGTCGTTGCAGGCTGCGGCGGGCAGCTACCGCCGCTTCCATCTCTCGGCGGCACGGGCATCGGCCGATGGCTACCACCACCTGCAGGAACAGGCGCCCCCGCCAGGCCAGCTGCGGCAGACCGTGGACCTGGCCGACCGCAACGAAATGCGGCATGGCTACTACCCGTTCCCCATCGTCGCCGCGAAGGACACGGCGGACACCGCGCTGTCCTTCGCCTCCGAACCGTTCAGCACACCGATGGACCTGGTGGGCAGCTTCTCCGGCGATCTGAAGGTCCGCATCAACAAGCGTGACCTGGACTTCACCGTCACCCTGTACGAGCTGATGGCCGACGGCCGCCGCATGCAGCTGTCCTATTTCATGGGCCGGGCCAGCCACGTGCGCGACCCGGCCAAGCGCCAGCTGCTGCAGCCTGCGCAATGGACCCACCTGCCCTTCGACCGGACGCGCATGGTGGCCCGCCGCCTGGCCGCCGGCAGCCGCCTGCTGGTCAAGGTGGATGTGCTGAAGGACGCCATGCACCAGGTGAACCACGGCACCGGGCGCGATGTCAGTGACGAGACCGTGGCCGATGCGGGGGCTCCCCTGCAGGTGGAGTGGCACAGCGACAGCGTGGTGACGGTTCCCCTGCGGACCGCCCCGTCCCCGTAGCACCGGGCCAGGCCCGGCAGGCCGGGCGGAACGGTTCTTGCACGCACCCCGGCAACCCCAGCCGCAGTGCCTGTGATGTCCGAGAACGAAGACGCCGGCGAAAAAACCGAACAACCGACAGAAAAACGACTCCGCGAAGCCCGCGAGCAGGGCAACCTGCCGCGTTCGCGCGAACTGGCCACCGCGGCGGTGTTCGGGGCCGGCGTGCTGGCGGTGATGGCGGTCAGCGGCCCGATCGCCGCCGGCGCGGTGGCCTGGATGAAGCAGGCCCTGCGCCCGGACCTGGCCCTGCGCCAGCACCCCCAGGAAATGGTCGGCCATTTCGGCGACCTGCTGCTGCGCCTGCTGCTGGCCATGGCCCCGCTGGTGATCGTCTGCCTGCTGGCCAGCTTCCTTTCGCCGCTGGTGATGGGCGGCCTGCGCTGGTCGGCCAAGGCGATGACCCCCGATTTCAAGCGTCTCAACCCGCTGTCCGGGCTCAAGCGCCTGTATGGCCCGGAAGCCATCGCCGAGTTCATCAAGTCGCTGCTGCGCGTGGCCTTCGTCGGCACGGCCGCCGGCCTGGCCGTATGGACCAGCATGGATACCCTGCGCGGGCTGCTGCACCAGCCGTTGGAAAGCGCCATCGGCCACGGCCTGGGGTTCACCCTGAAACTGCTGCTGGCCACGGCCGTGGCCATGCTGGTGCTGGCCGCCATCGATGCCCCCTACCAGCGCTGGAACTGGATGCGCAAGCTGAAGATGACCCGCGAGCAGCTGCGCCGGGAACTGAAGGAAAGCGAAGGCAGCCCGGAAGTGAAAGGCCGCATCCGGCAGATGCAGCAGCAGCTGGCCAACCGCCGGATGATGGAAGCGGTGCCCACCGCCGATGTGGTGATCGCCAATCCGACCCACTACGCCGTGGCCCTGAAATACGAAGGCGGCCGCATGGGCGCCCCCACCGTGGTCGCCCTGGGCGTGGACGAACTGGCCCTGCGCATCCGTGAAGTGGCCGACGGCAACAAGGTGGCCATCGTCTCGGCCCCGCCTTTGGCACGCGCCTTGTATCGGGAAGGGCAACTCGGCAAGGAAATCCCCGTGAGACTGTATTCAGCCGTCGCCCAGGTCCTGTCCTACGTCTACCAGCTGCGCGCCTGGCGCACCGGCCCGATGCCGGCGCCGCCGCGCGTGGACGTGGATGAATTCGCCAATGGAGGCCAGCCGTGAGCGCGCAGATCCAGGGCTTCAATGCCCGCCGCATCCTGGACATGATCCGCAGCGGCGTGGGTGCGCCCCTGATCGTGCTGGCCCTGCTGGCCATGGTGGTGGTGCCGCTGGCCCCGCCGGTGCTCGATGCGCTGTTCACCTTCAACATCGCCATCTCGCTGATGGTGCTGCTGGCGGTGGTCTACGTGAAGCGCCCGCTGGACTTCACCATCTTCCCGATCGTGCTGCTGATCACCACCATGCTGCGGCTGGCGCTGAACGTGGCCTCCACCCGCGTGATCCTGCTCAACGGCCAGAACGGCCACGAGGCGGCGGGCAAGGTGATCGCCGCCTTCGGTGAATTCGTCATCGGTGGCAACTACGCGGTCGGCATCGTGGTCTTCGCGATCCTGACCATCATCAATTTCGTGGTCATCACCAAAGGCGCCGGCCGCGTGTCCGAAGTGACCGCGCGCTTCATCCTCGACGCCATGCCCGGCAAGCAGATGGCCATCGACGCCGACCTCAACGCCGGTTTGCTGACGCGCGAGGAAGCCAAGCTGCGCCGCGAGGAAGTCCGCGAGGAAGCCGACTTCTACGGTGCGATGGACGGTGCCAGCAAGTTCATCCGTGGCGATGCCATCGCCGGCATCCTCATCCTGTTCATCAACATGATCGGTGGCCTGGCCGTGGGCATGGCCCAGCACGGCATGCCCTTCGGCGATGCCGCGGCCACCTACACGCTGCTGTCCATCGGTGACGGCCTGGTCGCGCAGCTGCCGGCCCTGCTGGTGTCCAGCGCGGTGGCCATGCTGGTCACCCGCGCCTCGCGGGCCCAGGACATGAGCCAGGCCATGATCGGCCAGGTGTTCGGCCAGTACCGCGCCCTGGCCATCGCCGCCGGCATCATCGGGCTGGTCGGCCTGGTGCCGGGCATGCCCAACGTCGCTTTCCTGACGCTGGCATCGATCCTGGGCTTCATCGCCTGGAAGCTGTGGAAGAAGGAACAGGCCCCGGCCAAGCCGGAGCCGATCGGCCCGGACGGCATCGCGCTGGACGCTATGGGCCGCCCGGCCTCGCCGGCACCGACGGCCGAACTGAGCTGGGACGAACTGCGCCCGGTCGATCCGCTCGGCCTGGAAGTGGGCTACCGGCTGATCCCGCTGGTGGATGCCAAGCAGGGCGGCGAACTGATGGCCCGGATCAAGGGCGTGCGCCGCAAGCTGACCCAGGACATCGGCTTCCTGATTCCTTCCGTGCACATCCGCGACAACCTGGAACTGCCGGCCACCGGCTACCGGGTACTGATCCATGGCGTGCCGGTGGCCACCGCCGACATCCATCCCGACCGCGAACTGGCGCTGGACCCGGGCAGCGCGCTGGGCCCGCTGGACGGCATTGCCGGCAAGGATCCCGCCTTCGGCCTGGATGCCACCTGGATCCAGCCCCACCAGCGGGCACAGGCCGAATCGATGGGCTACACCGTGGTCGATCCGGCCACCGTGGTCGCCACCCACCTCTCGCACCTGATCCGCGAGCATGCCCCGGAGCTGCTCGGCCACGAAGAAGCCCAGCAGCTGCTGGCCACCCTGGCCAAGAGCGCGCCGAAGCTGGTCGAAGACCTGACGCCGAAGGCATTGCCGCTGTCCACCGTGGTGCGCGTGCTGCAGAACCTGCTGATCGAGCGCATTCCGATCCGCCAGCTGCGCCGCATCGCCGAATCGCTGGTCGAGCACGCCCCGCATGCGCAGGACGCGGCCACCCTCACCGCCGCCGTGCGCAATTCGCTGGGCCGCTTCATCGTGCAGGAAATCGCCGGCATGTCGCCGGAGCTGCCGGTGTTCACCCTCAACCCGCAACTGGAACGCGTCTTGCAGGAGTCCACCCAGGGCAACGGCGCCGCGCTGGAACCCGGTCTCGCCGAACGGCTGCACCAGAGCCTTGCCGACTGTGTCAGCAAGCAGGAAGCCCGCAACGAGCCGGCGGTCGTGCTGGTACCAGGCCCGGTGCGTGCCGCGCTGGCACGGCTGGTCCGCCACAGCGTTCCGTCGCTGTCGGTGCTGGCCTACAGCGAGGTGCCGGAGGACAAGCGCCTGAAGCTGGTCGGCACGATCAGCTGAGCCGCCCCTCCGACGCGCCAGAAAACAGACACCATTTTCACTACACCGCAGCACACCGACACCGAGGGGAACCCGAACCGTGCAGACCACCGACCACCCGCGTTCTCCCGCTCCCACTCCGCCGACTTCGTCCCGTGACCACAGCATGAAAATCAAACGATTCGTTGCCGCCGACATGCGCTCGGCCATGAACCTGGTGCGCAAGGAACATGGACCCGATGCGGTGATCCTGTCCAACCGCCGGATCGAGGAAGGCATCGAAATCGTCGCTGCAGCCAACTATGACGAGAGCGCCGTGCAGCGAGCGCTGGAAGCCTCGCGCCGCGATGTGGCCCCGCCCAGGCCGGCCAAGCCGCGCAGCGCCGCCGATGCGATGATCGCGGCCGTCACCCGCCGCAAGACCGCTGCCCTGGCCCCGGACCCGGTGGCCGCCACCACCTCGGCCGTGGCCGCCCTGGCCCGCGCCGCCGTAGGTGCCACCGGCCGCACTCTGGACAGTGCCGACGAAATCGTGCCGACCCGCGGCAGCAGCGGCTTCGCCGAAACCTTGGCACGGGCCAGCGTCAATGAACCGGCACTGCCGGAACAGATCTTCACCCCGTTCGCTGCCGCCGACAGCGCGGCCGGGCAGGCCGCCGAACCGGCGGCAGCCAGTGAACCGGTGCCGGCCCCCAACCGCGCCCGCTTCATCATCGACCCGCCGCTGGATGAGGCCGCGACCGCTGCCGTCGCCACGGCCGCGTCCCTGCCGCCGCCGCTGCCGCTGCCCTCTTTCGCCGTGGCCGCCGCGCCTGCGCCCGGACAGGACATCGCGCCCGCCGTGGCGGCCGGCACCGAAGCGGCGGTCACCGCCCCCACGGTCGTCGCCCCGCCGACGCTGACCCTGGTGGCCCGCGACGAAGAAGAAATCCGCCAGCTGCGCCAGGAGGTGGCCGGCATGCGCCATGTCATCGAGCGTGAGATGAACCGCTTCACCGACGAACGCCTGCGTGGCAGCCCGGTCCGTGCGGCCGCACTGGACCTGATGGACGAATACGGGTTCGACGCCGGCATCGCCCGCGACGTGGCCATGCAGATCCCGCTGGAGACCGAAGCCCACCGCAGCCGCGGGCTGATGCTGGGCCTGCTCTCGCGCAAGCTGCCGATCGCCCCGGCCGATCCGCTGGAGGAAGGCGGGGTGATCGCCCTGGTCGGCCCGACCGGCGCCGGCAAGACCACCACCATCGCCAAGCTGGCCTCGCGCTTTGCCGAAAAGCACGCCGCCCGCGACGTCGCCCTGGTCACCACCGATACCCTGCGCATCGGCGCCCGCGAACAGCTGTACGGCTATGGCCGCCAGCTCGGCATTGCGGTGCACGAAGCCGGCAGCGGCAGCGACCTGGGCCAGCTGCTGGAACGCCTGAAGGACTACAAGCTGGTCCTGATCGACACCGCCGGCCTGGGGCCGCGCGACCGCGCCCTGGCCGCACAGCTGCAATGGCTGCGTGCCGCCCACCAGGTCCGCACCCTGCTGGTGCTGCCGGCCAACACCAGCTTCGGCGACATGGACGAAGTCGTCCGCCGCTTCGGCGCGGCCAACCTGCAGGGCCTGGTCCTGAGCAAGCTGGACGAGACCGGCCGCTTCGGCAGCGCCCTGTCGGTGGCCGTGGACCACCAGCTGCCGATCACCTGGGTAACCGACGGGCAGGACGTCCCGGAGGACCTGCACCGGGCCAGTGCAGCCAATCTCGTACTTCGCCTTGAAGATTTGCGCCGAGCGGCCGATATGCCCTGCAACCCGGAGTTGAACCATGCCGTCGCGTGAATACGCCAAGCTGACCAAGAACTTCCCTTTGTCGGCCACCCGCAGCCAGCCGCTGGGCCCGGTCCGCACCATCGCCGTCACCGGCGGCAAGGGCGGCGTGGGCAAAACGAACGTTTCGGCCAACCTGGCCGTGGCGCTGGCCGGCATGGGCAAACGCACCCTGCTGCTGGATGCCGACCTGGGCCTGGCCAACATCGACGTCATCCTGGGCCTGAACCCCACGTTCACCCTGGCCGACCTGGTCGCCGGGCGCTGCTCGCTGGAAGACGTGATCGTGGAAGGCCCCAACGGCGTGCTGGTGGTCCCGGCCGCCTCGGGCCGCCGCCACATGGCCGAGCTGCAGCCGGCCGAGCACGTGGGCCTGGTCAACGTGTTCTCCGAACTGGAACGCGAGCTGGACATCATGGTGGTGGACACCGCCGCCGGCATCACCGACGGCGTGCTGACCTTCTGCCAGGCCGCGCAGGACACCGTGGTGGTGGTCTGTGACGAGCCGGCCTCGATCACCGACGCCTACGCGCTGATCAAGGTGCTCTCGCGCGAGCGCGGCGTGGACCGCATCCAGGTGGTGGCCAACATGGTGCGCGACCCCAACGAGGGCCGGGTGCTGTACGAAAAGCTGGTGCGCGTGTGCGAGAAGTTCCTCGCCGACGTGTCCCTGAACTACCTGGGCTGCGTGCCGCAGGATGACTGGCTGCGCCTGTCGGTGCAGCGCCAGCAGCCGGTGGTCAAGGCCTACCCGTCCAGCCCGGCCGCGCAGGCGATCACCGAGATCGCCCGCCGCACCGCCCGCTGGCAGGCCCCGACCGAGCCGCGCGGCGGCGTCGAGTTCTTCCTCGAACGCATCCTCAAGCAGCGCGGGGTGGCCGCATGAAAGCCGCCGCCCAGTACAAGGAGGTCCAGCGGGCCGCTGCGACCGACTGCATCACCCAGCATTCGGACCTGGTGCGGCGCATCGCCCACCACCTGGCCGCACGCCTGCCGGCGAGCGTGGAGATCGACGACCTGATCCAGGCCGGCATGATGGGCCTGATCGAAGCCTCGCGCAGCTACGATGCCGACCAGGGCGCCTCGTTCGAGACCTATGCCTCGATCCGCATCCGCGGCTCGATGATCGACGAGATCCGCCGGGGCGACTGGGTGCCGCGCTCGGTGCACCGCCGCGCACGCGATGCGGCTGCCACCATCCGCCGGCTGGAACAGGCCAGCGGCCGTGCCGCCAGTGCCACCGAAGTGGCCGCCGCCATGGAGATGCCGCTGCCCGACTACCTGCGGCTGATGGAAGATGCTGCACGCGGCCAGGTGCTGAGCCTGGAATCGCGCATCGAGGACCAGGGCGAGCTGGACACCATCGCCCAAGGCGGCCCGACCCCGCAGCAGGTGCTGGAGCGCGGCGAGTTCGGCCGCGAGCTGGGCAAGGCCATCGGCCACCTGCCCGAGCGCGAACAGCTGGTGCTCTCGCTCTATTACGAGCAGGAACTGAACCTGAAGGAGATCGGCGCAGTGCTCGGCGTGAGCGAGTCGCGGGTCTGCCAGATCCATGGCCAGGCGGTCCTGCGCCTGCGCGGCCGCCTGAAGGTGTTTGAAGCCGCCGACGCCGGGCTGGAACAATGAATCTGTTCAGGGCGGCCCACGCCGGCCCTGAAGAATGAACAACAAAGGAAATCCGTTTTGAACAAGAACATGCGCATCCTGATCGTCGACGACTTCTCGACCATGCGTCGAATCGTCAAGAACCTGCTCGGCGACCTGGGCTTCACCAACACGGCCGAAGCCGAGGACGGGCATGCGGCGCTGGCACTGCTGCAGAGCCAGCCGTTCGATTTCGTGGTCACCGACTGGAACATGCCGGTGATGACCGGCATCGAGCTGCTCAAGGCCATCCGCGCCGACGCCAAGCTCAAGACCCTGCCGGTACTGATGGTGACCGCCGAAGCCAAGCGCGAGCAGATCATCGAAGCCGCCCAGAGCGGCGTGAACGGCTACATCATCAAGCCGTTCACCGCGCAGACGCTGGAAGAGAAGCTCGGCAAGATCTTCGAACGCCTGGCGGCCAGCGCCTGATGGACAGCACGGTCGACAGGAACGCACTGGCCCTGCGCCTGCAGGAAGCCCTGGACGCGCTGGAAGCGGGTGATGAAAGCGCCTGGCGCCAGCAGATCGACGGCCTGGTGGCGCTGCGCACCCAGCCGATGATGGCCGGCCTGAGCCGCCTGGCCCGCGAACTGGGCCAGGCCCTGGGCGAACTGCCGACCGTACCCAGCGATGCCGGTGAGCTGGACGACGCCTGCGCGCGCCTGGACCACGTGGTGGCGATGACCGAACAGGCCACCCACCGCACCCTGGACCTGGCCGAGGAATGCCGCACCCTGACCGAGCAGCTGCGCGCCGATGGCCTGCAGCCGGACCAGGACGTGCAGCTGGAGCGCATCCGCCACAACCTCACCGAAATCGCCCTGACCCAGAGCTACCAGGACCTGACCGGGCAGATCATCCGCCGCGTGGTCGGCATCGTGCGCCGCGTGCATGAAGGCTTCGGTGCGCTCGGCCTGCCGCCGGAACAGCACCGCCGCGAAGAACCGGCACTGGCTGGCCCCGCAGTCAAGGGCGTGGACCACCACGCCGTCTCGCAGAACGACGCCGACGATCTGCTGTCGGACCTGGGGCTGTAACCATGGCCGCCCTGTCCGACGACATCGCCGCCGATTTCATCATCGAGGCCCAGGAAATCCTGGACCGCCTCGGCGAACAGCTGGTGACGCTGGAACAGGCGCCGCAGGACAGCAACCAGCTCAATGCGGTCTTCCGCGGTTACCACACCCTCAAGGGCGGTGCCGGCTTCCTGGGCATCACCGCCATGGTGGAGCTGTGCCATGCCGCCGAAGAAACCCTCGGCATGGCCCGCTCCGGCCAGGCCGTGCTGCAGCCGCATCACTTCGACGCCGCCCAGCAGTCGCTGGACTACCTGCAGTCGATGCTCGATTCGGTCTCGGCCGGCACCGAGCCGGGCTATGCCCCGCCGGAGCTGATCGCACAGTTCGATGTGGCCGGCACCGCGCCGACCGTCACCCCCTCGCCCGCCAGCACCCCGGCCCCGGCCGCGCCCGCCAGCGACCTCATCACCGAAGACGAATTCGAAGCCCTGCTCGACCAACTGCATGGCGGCAAGGCACCGACGGCGGTCGCCGCACCGGCCAGGGCCGACGACGGGCTGATCAACGAAGACGAATTCGAAGCACTACTGGACCAGCTGCATGGGGGCGCCGCACCCGGTGCGCGGCCGGTGGCGCCGGCCGCTGCCGTTGCCCCCGTGCCGATGCCGCGCCCGGCCGCCGTGCCGGCACCGGCCAGCAAGCCAGCGGCCAAGCCACTGGCCGAGGCCGAGCACACCGTGCGCGTGGACACCAAGCGCCTGGATGCCATCGTCAACCTCATCGGCGAACTGGTGCTGTCGCGCAACCGCCTGAAGACCCTGCGCATCCGCCTGCGCGACGAGGAACTGGACCGCGCGGTGTCCACGCTGGACATCGCCACCGCGCGCCTGCAGTCGGCCGTCATGCGTACCCGCATGCAGCCGGTGGGCAAGGTGTTCTCGCGCTTCCCCAAGGTGGCGCGCGACGTTGCCCGCAACCTGAAGAAGGAAGTGGAACTGGAACTGGTCGGCGCCGAAACCGAACTGGACCGCAACCTGGTCGAGGCACTGGCCGATCCGCTGGTGCACCTGGTGCGCAACGCCATCGACCACGGCATCGAGATGCCCGACCTGCGCGAAGCGCAGGGCAAGCCGCGCAATGGCCACGTGCGCCTGTCGGCCCAACAGGAAGGCGACTATGTCAGCATCGAGGTGCAGGACGACGGCGCCGGCATCGATCCGGAACGCCTGCGCCAGAAGGCGCGCGAAAAGGGCCTGATCGACCCGGAAGTGGCCGCGCGCCTGAGCGGGGAAGAATGCCTGCACCTGGTGTTCCTGCCCGGCTTTTCCACCAAGCAGGAAGTCACGGACATCTCCGGCCGTGGCGTCGGCATGGACGTGGTGCAGTCGCGCATCCGCGAACTGAGCGGGCAGATCCAGATCCAGTCCGAACTGGGCCGGGGCAGCCGCTTCATGATCCGCGTGCCGCTCACCCTGGCCATCCTGCCAACCCTGCTGGTGCAGGCCGGCGAGGATGTCTATGCCCTGCCCCTGGCCCGCGTGATGGAAGTGCTGCATGCACCGGCCACCTCGCTGGGCTGGTTCGATGGCCGCGCCGTGCTCGACCGCCGCTCGCACACCCTGCCCCTGGTGGACCTGCGCCACTGGCTGGACGTGGAACCGATGCCGGCCACGCTGCTGACCATCGTGGTGCTGCAGGCCGGCGAAGCCCGCTTCGGGCTGGTGGTGGACCAGGTCCGTGGCCGCGAGGAAGTGGTCATCAAGCCGCTGCCCAAGGCACTGCGTGGCCTGCGTGGCTACGCCGGCGCCACCCTGATCGGCGATGGCCGCATGGCGTTGATCCTGGATGTGGACGGCCTGCGCTGACGCCCGCCGGGCCCGGCCCGGCGAACCCAAAACTGTGACTACCGTCTGTACGCAATCTCCCGGTGTCTCAAGTCCCATTCACACACGCCGATACCGGAACCATGGATAGACTCAGCCTCATCGGACTTTTCCTGGCGTTGGCCTCGCTGGTCGGCGGCAGCATCCTCAAGGGCGCCGGCCTGGCGTCGTTGTGGTCGCCTGCTGCCTTCGTGATCGTCATCGTGGGGACCGTGGCGGCCATCCTGCTGCACACCACCCCGGCCGTGTTCAAGCACGCCTTCAGGATCATGCGCTGGGTGATCCGCCCGCCGCACAGCGATCGCCGCGAACTGATCCAGCAGATCGTGGAATGGAGCAACATCGCCCGCCGCCAGGGCCTGCTGGGCCTGGAAGCCCAGGTCGATGCGCAGCAGGACCCGTTCCTGCGCAAGGGCCTGCAGCTGCTGGTCGATGGCGTGGAACCCGAATCGATCCGGCACATGCTGGAAATCGAACTGAGCAGCCAGGAGCACCAGGACCAGGCCGCGGCCAAGGTGTTCGAGGGCATGGGCATCTACGCCCCGACCCTGGGCATCATCGGCGCCGTGCTCGGCCTGATCGCGGTGATGAAGAACCTGGCCGACCCCAGCAAGCTCGGCCACGGCATCGCCGCCGCCTTCACCGCCACCATCTACGGCATCGCCTCGGCCAACCTGCTGTTCCTGCCGGTCGCCGCCAAGCTCAAGGCGGTCATCGCCCACAACAGCCGCGACCGGGAAATGGTCATCGAAGGCCTGATCTCGATCGCGCAGGGCGAGAACCCGCGCAACATCGAAACCAACCTGTCCGGCTTCCTGCACTGACATGGCCCGCCGCAAGCGCCACGAAGAACACGCCAACCACGAGGCATGGGCCATCCCCTATGCCGACCTGATGACGTTGCTGCTGGCATTCTTCGTGGTGATGTACGCCATTTCCTCGATCAACGAGGGCAAGTACCGCATCATGGCCGACGCGCTGACCGATGCCTTCGGCGGCGCGCCGCGCACCATCAACCCGGTGCAGGTCGGCAACAAGCAGGTCCAGGGCGGGGGCTGGGACAGCCCCTCGGTCATCAAGTCCGGCACCCGGATCGGGCCGTCCGCACCCGCCCCGTCGCACGACCCCACCCTGCTGCCATCGATGGCCTCGCAGATGCGGGTGCCGGTCTCGGTGCACAACCAGGAACAGCTGGCCCGTGCCGAGCGCCAGCTCAACAGCATCGCCGACCGCCTCACCGCCGCACTGTCACCGCTGATCGACCGCGGCATGATCAGCGTGCGCCGCACCGAGCTGTGGATCGAGGTGGAAATCAACAGCGACATCCTGTTCCCGACCGGCTCGGCCGCACTGGACGTGCATGCCCGCGACACCCTGGCCAGCCTGGCCGGCGTGCTGCGCGATGTGCCCAACAGCGTCCGCGTGGAAGGCCACACCGACAACGTGCCGATCGCCACCGCGCAGTTCCCCTCCAACTGGGAACTGTCGGCCGGCCGTGCGGCCAGCGTGGTGCACCTGTTCGCCGACCAGGGCGTGCAGCCCTCGCGGCTGGCGATGGTCGGCTACGGCCAGTTCCGTCCGCGCGAAGAAAACAGCAGCGCCGAAGGGCGCAACCGCAACCGGCGGGTGATGGTCATCATCCTGGCCGACACCAGCCATGCCGTGGACCCGCTCGGCGCCCGCCTGAATGCCGCCACCGGCAACGCCGGCGCGACCGATGCCGCGCCCACCGCCCCGGCATCCCCTGTTGTTTCCCCCACTGCACCGGTGCGGTTGCCACCGGTGCCGGCCGGCAGCCGCGTAGGCGCCGCCGTTCCCCCTGCAATGAAGGAGTGAGTGCGATGCGCATCTGGGCAGTCGCCAACCAGAAGGGCGGCGTTGGCAAGACCACGACCACCCTGGCCCTCGGCCGCGGCCTGGCCGCCGCTGGCCACCGCGTGCTGTTGATCGATCTGGATCCGCATGCATCGCTGACGCGGGCATTCGGCGTCGCCGCCGAACCGCCCCCGCCGGGTGTACTGGACCTGTTCGCCACGCCGCCGGCGGAGCTGGCCACGCTGCGCCAGCCCAGCGCGATCCCGGGCCTGGACCATGTGTGCGCGCAGCCGGCGCTGGCCACCCTGGAACGCCGCAGCGCCAACCAGCCGGGGCTGGGCCTGGCGCTGCAGAACGCGCTGGCCCGCCATCAGGGCCAGCACGACTACATCCTGCTGGACTGCGCACCGACGCTGGGCCTGCTGATGATCAACGCCCTGGCCGCCGCCGACCGCCTGATCATCCCGACCCAGGCCGAGCCGCTGGCCCTGCACGGCCTGGACGGCATGGTGCGTACCGGTGAAATGGTCGAACGCTCGCGCCGCCGCCCGCTGCCGATCTCGATCCTGCCCACGCTGTTCGACCGCCGCACCCGTACCGGCAACGAATCGGTGCGCGCGATGCAGGACCGCCACGGCAGCCGGGTCTGGGAAGACGCCATTCCGGTGGATACCCGCATCAGCAACGCGGCCGGCCTGACCCAGCCGGTGCTGGGCGATGATTACCCGGGCCGCGGCCTGGCCGCCTACCGCCGTGCGCTGAACTGGGTACTGGCCGAAGACGCGCGGGTACCGGAACAGGAGGCGGCATGAGTACCGTCGGCGCGCTGGACGATTACCTGGAAGCCCTGCTCGGCGACGCGGCAGCGGCCGCCCCTGCCACACCCGCTGCACCGGACCGCGCACCCGCGCAGGCCAGCAGCGTGCCGGGGGATACGCCCGAACTGGAAGCCGCATTCGAGGACGCTCTGGCTGCGATGCAGGCACCTGCCGCCGTGGCCATGAGTGAACCCGCGCGCAGCGTGCCCGGCGACACGCCCGAACTGGAAGCCGCGTTCGAGGAAGCTCTCGCTGCGATGCAGGCACCTGCCGCCGTGGCCATGAGTGAACCTGCGCGCAGCGTGCCCGGCGACACGCCCGAACTGGAGGCCGCCTTCGAAGAAGCCTTCGCCGCCGCGCAGCAGGCCGCCGCACCGGCCGTCGAACGCGAACCCACCTGGGACGACCTGCCCGATGAGGTGCTGCACGAAACCGCGCCCGTCGTCGCGGCAGCGGCAGCACCGGCACGCGAGCCAACCTGGGACGATCTGCCCGACGAAGTGATCTTCGAGACCGCGCCGGGCGACAGCAGCACGCTGACCCATGCCGACAGCCCGGGCCTGCAGGCCGCGTTCGACGTCGCCGCCGGCGTCGCCGCACCCGTGGCAGCCGCGCCTGCAGCGGCCCCGGCCGCGCCGCTGCGCCCTGTCGCTCCTGCCGCCCGCGCACAGCCGGCGCGTCCCGCACCGGCCGTCCCCGCGCAGGAGGCCCCGGGCCGCCCGTCCAGCTGGCAGGAACTGCAGGCCCAGAACACCCGTCCGGCCAGCAGCCCGCACCCGCAGGGCCGCCGCGCCGGTGAGCGCACCTCGCGCTGGCTGCGCCTGCGCTGCGGCAGCCAGGCCTACGCACTGGAGCTGCTGAAGGTGCAGGAAGTGGTCCTGCCCGTGCCGCTGCTGCCCCTGCGCGGCACCGCCCCGGCCATGCTGGGCATCATGAACCTGCGTGGCCAGGTGGTGCCAGTGATCGACCTCGGCCTGCACCTGGGCACCTCCCCGGCCGCCGAAGATGCGCAGACCCGCATCGTGGTACTGGAAGAGGATGGCGAGACCCTGGGGCTGCGTGTCTCGGCGGTGGAAGATGTCGCCAACCTCACCGATTCGCAGATCGAACCGCCCGATACCGCGCGCATCTGCCAGATCTCCAACGATATCTTCCGCGGCGTGGCCCGCGTCACCCAGCGGCCGATGATCCTGCTCGACGCCACCCGGCTGTTGAATTGACCCCATCCACGCATGGCGTGGATCTACCCGGCCACGCGCACACCCACGCCCCGCGTGGATGCCCGCCTCCTGTAGATCCACGCCATGCGTGGATGCCTTCCACGGAATCCCCCTAAAGAACCCCCACGGGGTGCCGTTATAGATCCCGGAACCGTTTGTCCGGAGCAACGATGAGCACTGTCGAACTGGGTGAAGACCTTGGCATCGAGGCCAGCACCGAGCTCAAGAACCGCCTGGCCCCCCTGCTGGAACAGGCCGGCGCACTGACCCTGGACGCAAGCCAGGTCGGTCGCATCCACACTGCCGCCGTGCAGGTGCTGTGCGCCTTCGTGCAGGCCCGCCGCAACGCGGGGCTGGACACCGCCTTCCAGGGTTGCACCGCAACCTTCCGTGACGCCGCGCGACTGCTGGGCGTCACCCAGGCCCTGGGCCTGGACGTACCCCATGACAACCTGAAATCTGTGGAGAACGCTGCATGAGCGCACGTATCTTGGTGGTGGACGATTCGGCGTCGATGCGCCAGATGGTCTCTTTCGCCCTCACCTCGGCCGGTTTTGCCGTCGAAGAAGCCGAAGACGGCGCGGTCGCGCTCACTCGCGCCAAGGGCCAGCGCTTCAACGCGGTGGTGACCGACGTCAACATGCCCAACATGGATGGCATCGCCCTGATCCGTGAACTGCGCCAGCTGGCCGACTACAAGTTCACCCCGCTGCTGATGCTGACCACCGAATCGGCGGCAGACAAGAAATCCGAAGGCAAGGCCGCCGGCGCCACCGGCTGGCTGGTCAAGCCGTTCAACCCCGAACAGCTGGTCGCCACCGTGCAGAAAGTGCTGGGCTGATCGCCCCACCGCCCCGCCCTCCTTCCCCGCTTCCGGACCGCCACCGCCATGAGCATGGACCTGCAACGCTTCCACGCCACCTTCTTTGAAGAGAGCCGCGAAGGGCTCGATGCAATGGAGGCCGGCCTGCTGGCCCTGGAATCGGGGCAGCAGGATGCGGAGATCATCAACTCGGTGTTCCGCGCGGCCCACTCCATCAAGGGCGGCGCCGGCACCTTCGGCTTCGATGCGATCGCCAGCCTGACCCATGTGCTGGAAACGCTGCTGGATGAGCTGCGTGCCGGCAAGCGTGCCCTGGAACCGGCGGCGGTGGATGCCATGCTGGCCTCGGTGGACGTGCTGCGTGCCTTGCTGCGCGAGGCCGAGCACGGCCAGCCGGCCGACCCGGCTGCCGTTGCTGCGGTGAAGGCACGCCTGGAAGCCGTGCTGTCCGGCCAGGCTGCCCCCGGCGCGCCGGCCGCTGCGGCCGCCAAGGTCGATGACACGCCCGAAGCCTGGCAGATCGGCTTCGTGCCGGCGCCGTCGCTGTTCATGAGCGGCAATGATCCGCTGCGCATCATCCGCGAACTGGAACACCTCGGTGCGCTGCAGGTGGCTGCGCGCATGGAACGCCTGCCCGGCTTCAGCCAGCTTGATCCGCTCGAAGCCCACCTGGCGTGGGATCTGGGGCTGGTCGGCAAGGTGCCGCGCAGCAAGATCGAAGATACCTTCGCCTGGGTGGTGGATGACTGCGAACTGGACATCCGTCCGGCCGCGCCGCCGAGCCTGGCGACCCAGGCACCGCCGGTCACTGCACCGGCACCTGCCGCCGGCCCCGCTGCTGCGGCACCTGCCGCGCCGGCCGCCGCAGCCGGCAACCATGAGGCGGAAACCTCCATCCGCGTCAGCGTCGACAAGGTCGACGCCCTGATCAACCTGGTGGGCGAACTGGTCATCACCCAGGCCATGCTCAAGCAGGTCTCCAATGCCATCGACCCGGTCCATGCCGAGCGCCTGTTCGCCGGCCTGGACCTGCTCGAACGCAATACCCGCGACCTGCAGGAAGCCGTCATCGGCGTGCGCATGCTGCCGGTGGATGCGGTGTTCCGCCGCTTCCCGCGCCTGGTCCGCGACCTGTCCACCCGGCTGGGCAAGCAGGTACGCCTGCGCACCGTCGGCGAAGGCACCGAGCTGGACAAGGGCCTGATCGAAAAGATCGCCGACCCGCTGGTGCACCTGGTGCGCAACTCGATCGACCACGGCCTGGAAATGCCGGACGTGCGCCGCGACGCCGGCAAGGACGAGACCGGCACCATCACCCTGGCCGCATCGCACCAGGGTGGCCACATCGTGATTGAAGTCAGCGACGATGGCCGCGGCCTGAACCGCGACAAGATCCTGGCCAAGGCGCTCGAGCGCGGCCTGAGCGTGCCGGACAACCCCACCGATGCCCAGGTATGGGACCTGATCTTCCAGCCCGGCTTCTCCACCGCCGATGCCGTCACGGATCTGTCCGGGCGCGGCGTGGGCATGGACGTGGTCCGCCGCAACATCCAGGCGCTGGGTGGCGAAGTGCAGCTGGAAAGCCAGTCCGGCAACGGCACCCGCGTGCTGATCCGGCTGCCGCTGACGCTGGCCATCCTTGATGGCATGACCGTGGCCGTGGCCGGTGAAACCCTGATCCTGCCGCTGGCCTACGTGCTGGAAGCCCTGCAGCCGCAGGCCGAGGACATCCGCACCATGGCCGGCGACGGCCGCGTACTGCGCGTGCGTGGCGAGTACCTGCCGATCCTCTCGCTCAGCGAGTACTACGGCTACGGCGAGCGCGCCCCCGGCAGCGAATCGCTGGTGGTCGTGGTCGAAGGCGACGGCCAGAAGATCGCGCTGGAAGTGGACGAACTGGTCGGCCAGCAGCAGGTCGTGGTCAAGAACATCGAGAACAACTACCGCCGCATCGGCGGCGTGTCCGGCGCCACCATCCTCGGCGATGGCCGGGTGGCACTGATCGTGGACATCGGCGGCCTGGTCCGCTCGCTGCGGGTACCGCAGGCCGCCTGAGCCTGCCGCGAGGCCTGCACGCCGCCCGTGAATGCACCGGGCGGCGTTGCCCTGGCCGATCCACGCCCCGCCGCCACGCGTGGTTGAAGCGCCGACCGTCCCGGTAGATCCACGCCATGCGTGGATGAATCACCGACGTCCCCACCGCCATGCATGGCATGGCGTGGCGCTACACCCCCTACGCGCCATGTCACCACGAACTGCGACCTCCGTCGCCGGCCTGATCCTGCCGGAATCGGCGCAATCCCCTCCAATCGTTACGCACGAAAGGGATTGCGCCCCCGTTCCATCCGCCGCCGAATGTGACATCCGTCGCTAAAGTGCATCGCCACCGCGCCGTTATCCGCTGTGACGGCGCGCAGTAGTCCTTCGCTGTACCCCCTCCGTCGGTCCCTTCCGCAACCCCACCCGTGCCCGCGGCCCTGCCGCAGGCGCATTGCCCTGCCCTGGAGCATCTGCATGAAGTGGTTCCACGACCTGCCCATCGCCCGCAAGCTGGCGCTTGGCTTCACCCTCACCACCCTGATGACCCTCGTCCTGGGCATCTTCGCCCTGCTGCGCCTGAACGAGTCCAATGCCCAGCTGGCCGACATGGCCGGCAATGACATCCCCTCGGTACAGCACCTGGGCGAAGCGCGCTCGCAGCTGGGTGAGTTCCGCACCTTTGAACTGGCCCAGCTGAGCATGCTGGACCAGGCCGACAAGGTGGCCGACTACAACAAGCGCATGGATGCCACTGCCGATGTCGTGCGCAAGGAGCTGGCCAGCTATGCCGCGCTGCCGGCCAGCGACAGGGAACGTGCGCTGTACCAGGTGGTGGCCAATGCCACGGCGGCCTACTTCGGCGCCAACGCGGAAATGCGTGCTGCCGTGGCCGCCGGCGATGGCGCATTGGCCCAGCAGGTCTCGGATGAGAAGTCGCGCCCGCTGCGCCGCAAGCTGTTCGACGACCTCAAGGCACTGGGCAGCTTCCTCGACGAGCAGATGGCCGCCAAGCTGGACGCCGCCAACGCCACCCACCGCACCAATGTCATCGCCATCATCACCTGCATCGTCCTGCTGCTGGTGCTGGCCGTCGTGCTGGCCGTGGTGATCTCGCGTGCGGTCACCGGACCGCTGGGCAAGGCCGTGCAGGCCATCCAGGCGGTCTCGCGCGGCGACCTGAGCGTCACCACCGTGGCCACCAGCCGCGATGAGGCCGGGCGCATGCTTGCCGCCACCGGCGAGATGACCGCGATGCTGCGCCGGTTCTCGCAGGAAACCCAGCGGATGGCGCAGATGCACGCCGGCCCGGACATCAGCCACCGCATCCCGGAAGACTTCCCCGGCGTTTACGGGCAGCTGGCCGCTGGCATCAACACCGTCATCTTCGAACACCTGGATGCCATCGCCGATGCCATCGATGTGCTCAACCAGTACGCCATCGGCAACCTCACCCCGGATGCCCGCCGCCTGCCGGGCAGCCGTGCGGTACTGCACGAATCGATGGATGCCGCCAAGGCCAGCCTGCTGGCCATCAACACCCAGATCCAGCAGCTGGCCGCCGCCGCGGCCGCGGGCGATTTCAGCCAGCGCGGCGATGCCGATCGTTTCGCCCACGATTTCAAGCTGATGATCGAGCAGCTCAACACCATGATGCAGGTGGCCGATGGCAACCTGGGCCAGCTGTCGCACCTGCTGCAGGCCATTGCCGAAGGCGACCTGACCGCACGTATGGACGGCCAGTTCCACGGCGTGTTCGCCACCATGCGCGACGATGCCAACACCACGGTCACCCAGCTGACCCGCATCGTCGGCGGCATCCAGGCCGCGGCACGCAGCATCAACGGCGCTGCTGGCGAGATCGCTGCCGGCAACAACGACCTCTCGCGCCGTACCGAACAGCAGGCCGCCAACCTGGAAGAAACCGCCGCCTCGATGGAGGAACTGACCTCCACCGTGCGCCAGAACGCCGAACACGCCCGCCAGGCCAACCAGCTGGCCATCGGCGCGCAGGGCGTGGCCTCGCAGGGCGGCGAGGTAGTCGGCCAGGTGGTCACCACCATGTCGGCCATCGAAGCCTCCTCGAAGAAGATTGCCGAGATCATCTCGGTCATCGACGGCATCGCCTTCCAGACCAACATCCTGGCGCTGAACGCCGCCGTCGAAGCCGCCCGTGCCGGTGAACAGGGCCGCGGCTTCGCCGTGGTCGCCAGCGAAGTGCGTACCCTCGCCCAGCGCTCGGCCGCCGCCGCCAAGGAGATCAAGGGCCTGATCGATGATTCGGTGGCCAAGGTCGGCGACGGTTCCGCCCTGGTGCACAAGGCCGGCGAAACCATGGGCGAGATCGTCGCCTCGGTACAGCGCGTGACCGACATCATGGCCGAGATCTCCGCCGCCTCGCAGGAGCAGTCCGCCGGCATCGAGCAGGTCAACCAGACCGTGGTGCAGATGGACGAGACCACCCAGCAGAACGCCGCGCTGGTGGAAGAAGCCACCGCCGCCGCGCGTGCGATGGAAGAACAGGCCGTGCAGCTGACCGAGGCCGTGGCGATCTTCCGCCTGGCGGGCCAGCCGGTGGCCACCGTCGTTGCCGCGCCCCTGGCCGCCGTGCCGGCACCGGCGACCCTCGCGCGCCGGCCCGCCCCGGCGGCGCGCCCGGCCATGCCCGTGCGTGCCGCCCGCGCTGCTCAGCCGGCACTGGCAAGCGAGAGCGACTGGCAGGAGTTCTGAGGCCAGCGCCACGCCACCGGGCATCCCCCGGTGGCGCCGGTGCGCGCAGCGCTGCCACCCTGCCGGACGTGATGCACTGCAGGGTGGCGGATCAGGCGAACGCTGCGTATAAAGTGATGGAATTCACGCTTCATTATCTGCCCACCGGGCCGATATTCCTCACAAGCGCGTGCTCCGGCACCGCGGCTACCGCCCCAGATCGCTCACTTCATGTCCGACGGCCACGACACTGCCCTTTCCTCCACCGCCGCAGACGATGCCGCGGACGAACGCTTCCTGGTCCGCAACCCGCGCCAGGTGCGCCAGCTGTTGCGGGCCCTGATCGACCAGCGCTCGCTGATCAACGCCCACATCGATGGCCGTGATCGCTCCTTCCCCACCGCCCTGCTGGACGTGGACGAGGACGAGGACCAGCTGCTGCTGGATGGCAGCCCGCACGAAGCCTCCAACCGTGCCGCCGAACAGGCCGGCTTCCTGCTTTGTTTTGCCCAGCTGGACCGGGTGATGGTGCGCTTCCACCTGCAGGACCTGCAGCGCGTGGACAACGAGGGCCGCGTCGCCTTCCAGGCCCCGCTGCCGGACGAACTGGTCCATCTGCAGCGGCGCGAACTGTACCGGCTGGAAACCCCGATCACCGATTCACCGCAGTTGATCCTGCCCGCCGCTGACGACCGCGGCAATGCGCTGGCCATGCGCGTGGTGGATATCAGTGGCGGCGGCCTGGCGGTCACGGTCCCGGCCGACTGCCAGGTGTTCACCCTGCAGAAGCGCTACAGCGCCCAGCTCTCGATTCCCGAAGGCCCGGACCTGGCCGTCACCCTGGTGGTCTGCAACCTGCTGCCGCAGCGCCTGCCCAACAGTACCGAGGTCAAGCGCGTCGGCATGCGCTTCGATGACCTGCCCCGGGGCGGGGACAGCGCCATCCAGCGCTACATCTTCCGCATCGACCGTCAGCGCAGCGCCCGCAAGAACGGCGAACTGTAGGCGGATCGCCGATAGCGCCGACTGCCAGCCGGCCGCCTTTCGCCCAGGCTGCGAAAGCCGCGCGCTGGGCGCGCCAGTGGACTGACAGCCGATGCTGCCGGGCCCGTCCCGCCACGACCCGGCCGCCACCGGCGCCCGCGCGCCACCCCCACCCCACCTAAAGTCATCCGGCCCCAGGCCGATACCGGTCCTGACACCGGGCCCACCGGCCGAACCAGGACCCCTCGATGAACGACAAGACCCACGCCACCGACAGCTCTGGCGGCGAGTACCTCAGCTTCACCCTTGGCGCCGAGCACTACGGCGTGGACATCCTCAAGGTCCAGGAAATCCGCGGCTACGATGCCGTCACCCGCGTACCGGACGCACCGGACTACATCAAGGGCGTGATCAACCTGCGCGGCACCATCGTGCCGGTGATCGACCTGCGCCTGAAGCTGCGCCTGGACAATGCCCGCTACGATGCCTTCACCGTGATGATCGTGCTGAACGTGGACAACCGCGTGGTCGGCATCGTGGTGGACAGCGTGTCCGATGTCATCCCGCTGTCGGCCGAGCAGATCCGCCCCACGCCCGAGTTCGGCGCCGCGGTGGACACGCGCTTCATTTCCGGCATCGGTACCCAGGACGACCGCATGCTGATCCTGCTGGACATCGAAACCCTGCTGGACAGCGCCGACATGGGCCAGGCCGCCCTTACCGAGGACGCGGCCGCCTGACCCTGCGTGCCGGCCTGCACATTTTGTTCACCCCACCCTTCAGTTCCCTTCACTCCCGCCGATAGGGGGTGAAGGAGCCGGCACGCGCAGGAGCGCGCGAGCCCCGGCCCGCCCTGCCACCATCCCCGGAGAACCACCCGATGAAGTCCCTGCTTGCTTTCGTTTCGGCCGCCGCGCTGGCTGCCACCGCCTCGACCGCCTTCGCCCAGTCGGCCGAGATGATCCCGCCGGAACTGGCGCCGCGCTCGGTCGGCAAGGACGGCATGGTCTGTGGCAAGGTCGAAAAGGCCCGCTACGCCGAAGGCTCCGAAGGCCAGCCGACCTTCCTGTACATGGGCGGCGCCTTCCCGCGCCACACCTTCTCCGCGCGCATCGCCGGCGAGAACCGCGGCAAGTTCAACTTCCCGCTGGAAACCCTGGAAGGCAAGACCGTCTGCGTGATCGGCAAGATCCAGCGCGATGCCTCGCGCGCCGAAATCGAAGTCAGCTCGCCGGCCGGCCTGAAGCTGGCCAACATCAAGTAATACGCCGTTACCGACCTGCCATGCCGGCCCGGTGCCGGCGTGGCTGACGCGCCCGGGCCCGTGGCCCATGGGCGCCTGCCATTGGAGATTGGACCGCCCATGCCGTGGATCAACAACCTCAAACTGATGCCCAAGCTGCTGCTGACCTTCGGCGTCATCCTGCTGGTGATGCTGCTGCAGGGCATCGTCGCCTACCGTGGCCTGCACTCGCTGAACAACGTCACCACCGAACTGGCCAGCTCCCGCATGGAGAGCATCCGCATGGCCGGCGAGATGCGTGGCATGGTCGGTGAATACCGCAATGCCGCCTACCAGCAGTTGATCCGCGCCAGCGACGACGTGAAGGCCGAAGCGCGCAACCGCGCCAAGGACGTCCGCACGCGCATGGACAAGTCGATCGTCGACTACCCGAAGATGATCGACAACGCCCAGCAGAAGAAGCTGTTCGATGCCTTCGCCGCCGACTGGAAAGGAGCCCTGACCTCCTATGACAGCGTCACCGAAATGCTCGAACTGGACCTGCCGGACGACGCCATCGATACCTTCGTCGGCGAAACCCGCACCAAGCACAACAAGGCGACCGCAGCGCTGGAAGCGCTGATTGCCGAAGACAACCGCCTGGCCCGCGCTTCGCGCGAGCAGGCATCCTCCACCTATTCCGCCTCGGCCCTGCTGATGGCCATCGCCCTGCTCGGCGGCGCCGTGCTGGGCCTGGTGCTGGTGTGGCTGTTCGCCCGCGCCCTGGTCGGCAGCGTGCGCGGCGCGGTGTCCGTGGCCAACGATGTGGCCGGCGGCAAGCTCGATGGCCACATCGATGTCAGCCGCAAGGACGAAGTGGGCGAGCTGATGCAGGCCATGCAGCGCATGCAGCGCGACCTGCGCGAGCGCATCGAGACCGATGCCGCCGTCGCCCGCGAGAACCTGCGCATCCGCACCGCCCTGGATTACAGCTCCACCGGCGTGTTCCTCAGCGACGCCAGCAACACCATCGTCTACGCCAACCGCGCCCTGCAGCAGTCGCTGGTGCAGTACCAGGACGAGGTGCGCCAGGACCTTCCGGACTTCGATCCGCAGGCCTCGCTGGTCGGCCGCCCGGTCACCGTGCTGGAGCACGGCGGCGAACTGGACGCCTCCCTGCTGTCCAACCTGAAGCAGAACGGCGTCGCCCGCCGCCCGATGCGCTATGGCGATGCCCAGTTCGCCCAGGTGGTATCGACCATCCGCAACGAAGAAGGCGAAACCGTCGGCTACGTGGTGGAATGGCGCGACCGTACGCCCGAAGCCCTGGTCGAAGCCGAAGTGGCCCGCGTCATCGCCCAGGCCGCTGCCGGCGACCTGTCCGGCCGCATCGTGGCTGACGGCAAGGATGGCTTCTTCCTGCAGCTGGCCCAGCAGATCAATGGCCTGCTGGACGCCAACTCCAGCAGCATCGAGCAGGTCTCCGGCCTGCTGGCCGCCCTGTCGCAGGGCGACCTGACCGTGCGCATGCATGGCGACTTCCAGGGCGTGTTCGCCCGCATGCGTGACGATGCCAACGCCACCGCCGCGCAGCTGAGCGAGATCGTCACCCGCATCAAGCAGTCCAGCCGCGCGATCAACTCGGCCGCCGGCGAAATCGCCTCGGGCAACAGCGACCTGTCGCGCCGTACCGAACAGCAGGCCGCCAACCTGGAAGAAACCGCCGCCTCGATGGAGGAACTGACCTCCACCGTGCGCCAGAACGCCGAACACGCCCGCCAGGCCAACCAGCTGGCCATCGGCGCGCAGGGCGTGGCCTCGCAGGGCGGCGAGGTGGTCGGCCAGGTGGTCACCACCATGTCGGCCATCGAAGCCTCCTCGAAGAAGATCGCCGAGATCATCTCGGTCATCGACGGCATCGCCTTCCAGACCAACATCCTGGCGCTGAACGCCGCCGTCGAAGCCGCCCGTGCCGGTGAACAGGGCCGTGGCTTCGCCGTGGTCGCCAGCGAAGTGCGTACCCTCGCCCAGCGCTCGGCCGCCGCCGCCAAGGAAATCAAGGGCCTGATCGATGATTCGGTCGGCAAGGTCAGCGATGGCTCGGCCCTGGTGCACAAGGCCGGCGCCACCATGGGCGAGATCGTCGCCTCGGTGCAGCGCGTGACCGACATCATGGCCGAGATCTCCGCCGCCTCGCAGGAACAGTCCGCCGGCATCGAGCAGGTCAACCAGACCGTGGTGCAGATGGACGAGACCACCCAGCAGAACGCCGCGCTGGTGGAAGAAGCCACCGCCGCCGCGCGTGCGATGGAAGAACAGGCCGGCCACCTCAGCGATGCGGTGTCGGTGTTCACCCTGGAAGAAGCCGACGAGGTGGTGGTCGCCGCCCCGGTGCGTCCGGCGCCGGTCGCGCGTGCCGCCAAGCCGGTGGCCGCTGCCGCCCTGGCCCCGCGCCGCGCCAGCGGCGGCCGCTCGGTTGCTGCCGAACTGGCCGATGGAGACTGGCAGGAGTTCTGAAGGCCGCCACGCCGCTGACACCCTGCAGACGCCCCGGCCCAGCGCCGGGGCGTTTTTTATGGGCCGCACGGCAACCAACGGCATGGCGCGCCCCTGCGCCCCCGCCCCTCCCCCGCGACATGAATACGCGGTCCGCACAACGCTCAACCTCGGCCACTACCGGCCGATAACCGTTCTGTCACCGCATGTGTGCCGTGACCGGTACCGGCACCGCCTGCCGCCCGTCCTGGTTCTGCGTGATGACCCTCCTGCAACGCTGGCAACACTACTTCGGCAATCTCTCCGTCCGGCGCAAGCTGAACCTGCTCACCGTGCTGATCGCGCTGGGCGTGATCGCGCTGTCGGTGATCGCAGCGCGCATGCAGTACCTGGACCTGGTGCAGACCCGCGAAACCGCGTTGAAGGTCCAGGTCGAACTCAGCAATGGCATCCTGGAGCATTACCAGCGCCTGGCCACGACCGGCGAACTCAGCGAACCGCAGGCCAAGGCCGCCGCGCTGCAGGCGCTGGAGTCGATGCGCGCCGAGGGCGATACGTTCTACTACAACGTGTTCGACACCGGTTACGAACTGTTGATGCACCCGTTCCGCAAGGATCTGGAGAACACCAACGTCAAGGATTTCAAGGGCGCCGACGGCGTGCCGGTGTACCTGCTGCAGGTCGATGCGGCCAAGGCCGGCGGTGGCTACGTCAACTACACCTGGCCCAAGCCCGGCAGCGAGAAACCCGTGGCCAAGGTCAGCTATTCGGGCCTGTTCAAGCCCTGGAACTGGGTGGTCACCAGCGGCGTCTACCTGGACGACATCCAGGCCCAGGCCCTGGCCTTCACCGGCATCATGACCGCCGCCGGCGGCGTGCTGGTGCTGATCGTGCTGGCCTTGAGCTGGCTGATCGGCAACCGCATCGCCCGCCCGCTCAAACAGGCCACCGCCGTGGCCGAAGGCATCGCCCGTGGCCGCCTGGACAGCGCCATCGGCCCGCAGCCGCATGATGAGACCGGCCGCCTGCTCGATGCCATGGCCACCATGCAGGACCAGCTGCACAAGGTCATCAGCGCCCAGCGCGACATGGCCCGCCGCCATGATGCCGGCGAACTGGGCTACCGCATCGATGCCAGCCCCTTCCCCGGCGAATACGGGCTGATGGTGCGCGAAACCAACGATCTGGTCGGCAGCCACGTACAGACCCTGCACGACGTGCTGGCCGTGGTGCAGCAGTACGCGGTGGGCGATCTCAGCCGGGATGTGCCGCGCTACCCCGGCGAAAAGGCCGCACTGACCACCACCGTGGATACGGTCAAGGCCAACCTGGGCCGCATCAATGCCCAGATCAAGCACCTGGCCGGCGCGGCCGCTGCTGGCGACTTCAGCCAGCGCGGCGACGCACAGCAGTTCGATCACGATTTCCGCGTGATGCTGGACAACCTCAATGCGATGATGGCGGTCAGCGATGCCAACCTGGGCAAGCTCTCGCAGCTGCTGTCGGCCATCGCCGAAGGCGACCTGACCGCGCGCATGCAGGGCGACTTCCAGGGTGTGTTCGCCACCATGCGCGACGACGCCAACGCCACTGTCAGCCAGCTGACCCAGATTGTCGGCCAGATCCAGGCTGCCACCGGCAGCATCACCCAGGCCGCCGGCGAGATCGCCTCGGGCAACAGCGACCTGTCGCGCCGTACCGAACAGCAGGCCGCCAACCTGGAAGAAACCGCCGCCTCGATGGAGGAACTGACCTCCACCGTGCGCCAGAACGCCGAACACGCCCGCCAGGCCAACCAGCTGGCCATCGGCGCGCAGGGCGTGGCCTCGCAGGGCGGCGAGGTAGTCGGCCAGGTGGTCAGCACCATGTCGGCCATCGAAGCCTCCTCGAAGAAGATCGCCGAGATCATCTCGGTCATCGACGGCATCGCCTTCCAGACCAACATCCTGGCGCTGAACGCCGCCGTCGAAGCCGCCCGTGCCGGTGAACAGGGCCGTGGCTTCGCCGTGGTCGCCAGCGAAGTGCGTACCCTCGCCCAGCGCTCGGCCGCCGCCGCCAAGGAAATCAAGGGCCTGATCGATGATTCGGTCGGCAAGGTCAGCGATGGCTCGGCCCTGGTGCACAAGGCCGGCGCCACCATGGGCGAGATCGTCGCCTCGGTGCAGCGCGTGACCGACATCATGGCCGAGATCTCCGCCGCCTCGCAGGAACAGTCCGCCGGCATCGAGCAGGTCAACCAGACCGTGGTGCAGATGGACGAGACCACCCAGCAGAACGCCGCGCTGGTGGAAGAAGCCACCGCCGCCGCGCGTGCGATGGAAGAACAGGCCGGGCAGTTGGCCGATGCCGTGGCGATCTTCCGGCTGGACAACCAGGTCGCCGTGGCGGTCCAGGCCGCCGTCGCCCAGCTGGCACCACGCATGACCGAACCCCCGGTGCAGCGCCCGGCCGCGCCCCGCCCGCGCGTACCGGCACCGCGGCCCAGTCCGCGACGCGCGCCCACCAGCGATGACGGCGACTGGCAGGAATTCTGACCTTCCCGCGCGACGGTCCTACCGTCGCGCCCCTTGATGGATGCGCACCGTGCAGAGCACTCCCCCCAACGCCACCGGTTCCCGGGAATTCGAGTTCGCCGACCGCGATTTCCGTCGTGTCTGTGACCTCATCTACCAGCGTGCCGGCATCGCCCTGGCACCGGCCAAGCGCGACATGGTCTATGGCCGCCTGTCGCGCCGCCTGCGTGCGCTGGGCCTGCGCACCTTCCAGCAGTACCTGGACCACCTGGAACAGGAAGACGGCGAGGAATGGCAGGCATTCACCAATGCCCTGACCACCAACCTCACCTCGTTCTTCCGCGAACCGCACCACTTCGACAAGCTGCGCGAGGAACTGCAGCGCCGCCAGGGCCGTGGCCCGCTGCTGCTGTGGTCGTGCGCGGCCTCCACCGGCGAAGAGCCCTATTCCATGGCCATCACCGCCTGTGAAGCCTTCGGCACGCTGAAGCCGCCGGTACGCATCGTCGCCACTGACGTGGATACCCAGGTGCTGGCCACCGCTGGCCGGGGCGTGTATGCCATCGACCGCGTGGCCAACCTCGATCCCGATCTGCGCCGCCGCTATTTCCAGCGCGGCAGCGGCCCCAACGAAGGCCAATGCCGGGTGCTGCCCGCCCTGCGCGAGCTGATCGATTTCCGCCCGCTGAACCTGCTGGCCCCGCGCTACGACGTTGGCGGGCCCTTCGATGCCCTGTTCTGCCGCAACGTGATGATCTACTTCGACAAGCCCACCCAGCGCGCCATCCTCGGCCGTCTGGTACAGCACCTGGCCGACGATGGCCTGCTCTACACCGGCCATTCGGAAAACTACCTGCACGCCGCCGACCTGATCCAGCCCTGTGGCCGCACCCTGTACCGCCGTGCCACCGGAGCCCGCGCATGAACGCCACGATGCGCGCCGACGACGTGATGCGCTATCACGATTCGCGCTTCCAGACGGTGGCCGCCAAGCTGCTGCCCACCCAGTACCTGGTGGTCGATGACACCACCGCACTGACCACCACCCTGGGCTCGTGCGTGGCCGCCTGCATCCGCGACCCGGTCCTCAAGATCGGCGGCATGAACCATTTCCTGCTGCCCGAAGGCAATGTCGGCGATGGTGCACCGGCACGTTACGGCAGCTACGCGATGGAGCTGCTCATCAACGACCTGCTCAAGCGCGGGGCGCACCGCAAGCGTCTGGAAGCGAAGGTATTCGGCGGGGCCAACGTGCTCAAGGGCTTCACCAGCAACCCGGTGGGCACGCGCAACGCCGAGTTCGTGCGCCAGTACCTGCAGGCCGAGCACATCCCGATCATCGCCGAGGACCTGTGCGGCATCCACCCGCGCAAGATCTGGTTCTTCGCCGATACCGGCCGGGTGGTGGTGCAGCGCCTGCCGCACGCCCACGAAGCCGAGGTGGCGGCCACCGAATCGGCCGTGCGTGCCCGCCTGTCCAAGGCCCCGGTCACCGGTGGCGTGGAGCTGTTCGAATGACCCTGTCCCCTCCCTGCCGCGTGCTGATCGTGGACGATTCAGCGGTGGTCCGGCAGATGCTGACCGAAATCCTCGGCAGCGATCCCGGCATCGAGGTCGTCGGCACCGCCGCCGACCCGCTGCTGGCCCGCGAGAAGATCAAGCGGCTGGCCCCGGACGTGATCACGCTGGACGTGGAAATGCCGCGCATGGACGGCCTGGCGTTCCTGGAAAACCTGATGCGCCTGCATCCGCTGCCGGTGGTGATGATCTCCTCGCTGACCGAGCGCGGCGCCGACACCACCCTGCAGGCGCTGGCCCTGGGCGCGGTGGATTTCATTTCCAAGCCCAAGCTCGATGTCGCCCGCGGGCTGCAGGGCTACGCCGAGGAGATCATCGGCAAGGTCAAGATGGCCGCACGCTCGCGCGTACGCACGCTGACCCGGGTGCCCGCCCCGCGCATCACCCTGGATGCCGCACCGCTGGCCGCACCGCGCCCGGCCACCCAGTTCCGCACCACCGACCGCCTGATCGCCATCGGCTCCTCGGCCGGTGGCACCGAAGCCCTGCGCGTAGTGTTGGAAGGCATGCCGGCCGACGCCCCGGCGGTGGTGATGACCCAGCACCTGCCGGCCGGCTTCAGCACCGCCTTCGCCGAACGCCTGGACCGTCACTCGGCCATGGCCGTGCGCGAAGCCAGCGACGGCGAAGCGGTACTGCCCGGCCATGCCTACCTGCCGCCGGGCGGCAAGCACCTGCGCATCATCCGCGACGGCGCCCGTTGGCGCTGCCGCGTTGACGACGGCCCGCCGGTCAACCGCCACAAGCCGGCGGTTGACGTGCTGTTCCGGTCGGTCGCCCAGGCCGCCGCCGGCAATGCCATCGGCGCGATCCTGACCGGCATGGGCGATGACGGCGCACGCGGCCTGCTGGAAATGCGCCAGGCCGGCGCGCCGACGCTGGTGCAGGACGAAGCCACCAGCGTGGTCTGGGGCATGCCCGGCGCCGCCTTCAAGCTGGGCGCCGCCGAGGAACAGGTGCCGCTGGAGCGCATTGCCGAGCGGTTGCTGGCGCTGGCGCGGGGCTGATCGCGCCGCGCGCCCCGACGCAAGGGCTCCCGCGAGCAGTAGATCCACGCCATGCGTGGATGCCTTTGTAGAGTCGAGCCCGACGCATCACGCATCACGCGAACAGCACGCCAAGCATGGGCCCGGCGCTACCGACCAACACGCAAAGCCGCCGGCTTCCACCGGGGGTTCTTCGTTTCAACGCGCTGCCCGCATGTGTGTTTTGATAGCAGCATTGAACAAGGAATGCGGCGCATGATTACAGGGATATGGAAGGCCGCCGTGGCGGCCGTACTGCTGTCACTGCCACTGGCACCCGCCAGCGCCAGTGGTGATCTGTTCTCCTTCGAGGCCAAGCAGGGTGATGTGTCCTTCATGCTGATGCTGGTGGGGCGCGAAGACCCCGGCACGGTCAGCGTCAACTGGAAAGGCGCGTCGATTCCGCAATACCCGAACGCGCATCGCCGCTACTACATCGAATTCGACCGCGCAAAGCGCCAGGCCTACGTGCGTCCGCTGGGCCGCGATGGACTGCCCTGGTTCGAGATGGAAGTCTCCGGCAAGCGCGGCAACGTGCTGATCGGCGGCCTTCGGTTGCAGGGCAATGCAGACTGGAGCGTGCAATAGCGGATGCAGCAAACAAAAACCCCCGGCTCTCACCGGGGGTTTTCTGTTACATCCTCAACCGATCAGGTTCAGGCAGCGACCGTCTTGGCCACGTCCTGGTATTCCTCGATCTGGTCGAAGTTCATGTAGCGGTAGATCTGCGCACCATTGGCGTTGATCACGCCGATGTCCGCCATGTACTCATCCTTGGTCGGGATGCGGCCCAGGCGCGAGCAGATCGCCGCCAGTTCCGCCGAACCCAGGTACACGTTGGTGTTGCGGCCCAGGCGGTTCGGGAAGTTGCGGGTCGAGGTCGACATCGCGGTGGAGCCTTCACGGATCTGCGCCTGGTTGCCCATGCACAGCGAGCAGCCCGGCATTTCCATGCGCGCGCCGGTGGCGCCGAAGGTGCCGTACACGCCTTCCTTGGTCAGCTCCGAGGCGTCCATCTTGGTCGGCGGGGCCACCCACAGGCGGGTCGGCAGGTCACGCTTGCCTTCCAGCAGCTTGGCGGCCGCACGGAAGTGACCGATGTTGGTCATGCACGAACCGATGAACACTTCGTCGATCTTGGCGCCAGCGACTTCGGACAGGGTCTTCACGTCGTCCGGGTCGTTCGGGCAGGCCACGATCGGCTCGTGGATGTCGGCCAGGTCGATCTCGATGACGGCGGCGTACTCGGCGTCGGCATCCGGCTCCAGCAGCTCCGGGTTGGCCAGCCAGGCTTCCATCTTCTCGATACGGCGCTGCAGCGAGCGCGGATCCTGGTACCCCTCGGCGATCATCCACTTCAGCAGCGTGATGTTGCTGTTGAGGTACTCGATGATCGGCTCCTTGTTCAGGCGCACCGAGCAACCGGCCGCCGAACGCTCGGCCGAGGCGTCGGACAGTTCGAACGCCTGCTCGACCTTCAGTTCCGGCAGGCCTTCGATTTCCAGGATGCGGCCGGAGAAGATGTTCTTCTTGCCAGCCTTGGCCACGGTCAGCAGGCCCGACTTGATCGCGTACAGCGGAATCGCGTTGACCAGGTCACGCAGGGTCACGCCCGGCTGCATCTGGCCCTTGAAGCGCACCAGCACCGATTCCGGCATGTCCAGCGGCATCACGCCGGTGGCGGCGGCGAAGGCGACCAGGCCCGAGCCGGCCGGGAACGAAATGCCCACCGGGAAACGGGTGTGCGAGTCACCACCGGTACCGACGGTGTCCGGCAGCAGCATGCGGTTGAGCCAGCTGTGGATCACGCCGTCGCCCGGGCGCAGCGAAATGCCGCCGCGGGTGGAGATGAACTCCGGCAGGGTGTGGTGGGTCTTGACGTCCACCGGCTTCGGGTAGGCGGCGGTGTGGCAGAACGACTGCATCACCAGGTCGGCCGAGAAGCCCAGGCAGGCCAAGTCCTTCAGCTCGTCGCGGGTCATCGGGCCGGTGGTGTCCTGCGAGCCCACCGAGGTCATCTTCGGTTCGCAGTAGGTGCCCGGGCGCATGCCCTGGCCTTCCGGCAGGCCACAGGCGCGGCCGACCATCTTCTGGGCGAGCGAGAAACCCTTGCCGGTGTCGACCGGCTGCACCGGCAGGCGGAACAGGTCGGTCGGGGCCAGGCCCAGCGCTTCACGCGCCTTGCCGGTCAGGCCACGGCCGATGATCAGCGGAATGCGGCCACCGGCGCGCACTTCGTCGAACAGCACGTCGGACTTGACCTGGAACTCGGCGATCACTTCACCGTTCTTCAGCGCCTTGCCGTCGTACGGACGCAGCTCGACCACATCGCCGTGCTCCATCTTCGACACGTCCAGCTCGATCGGCAGCGCACCGGCATCTTCCATGGTGTTGTAGAAGATCGGGGCGATCTTCGAACCCAGGCAGACGCCACCGGCGCGCTTGTTCGGGATGAACGGGATGTCATCGCCGGTCCACCACAGCACGCTGTTGGTCGCCGACTTGCGCGAGGAACCGGTACCGACCACATCGCCCACGTAGGCCACCAGATGGCCCTTGTCCTTCAGGTCGAGGATCTGCTGGATCGGGCCGCGCTTGCCGTCTTCTTCCGGGGTGAACGGGGCGTCGTCACGCTTGTTCTTCAGCATCGCCAGGGCGTGCATCGGAATGTCCGGGCGGGTGGTCGCATCCGGGGCCGGCGACAGGTCGTCGGTGTTGGTCTCGCCCGGCACCTTGAACACGGTGATGGTCAGGCTCTGCGGCACTTCCGGGTTGCTGGTGAACCACTCGGCATCGGCCCAGCTCTGCAGCACGGCCTGGGCGTTGGCGTTGCCGGCCTTGGCCTTTTCCTGCACGTCGTGGAAGGCATCGAAGACCAGCAGGGTCTTCTTCAGGCCGTTGGCGGCGATGGTGCCGACGCTGGCGTCGTCCAGCAGCTGCACCAGCGGGGCGACGTTGTAACCACCAAGCATGGTGCCCAGCAGTTCGGTGGCGCGCTCGCGGCTGATCAGCGGGTTCTGTTCGCTGCCCAGGGCGATCGCGGCCAGGTACGAGGCCTTGACCTTGGCAGCGTCATCGACGCCGGCCGGGACGCGGTGGGTCAGCAGGTCGAGCAGGAACTCGGCCTCGCCGGCCGGCGGGTTCTTCAGCAGCTCGATGACATCGGCCGTCTGCTGCGCGCTCAGCGGCAGCGGCGGGATGCCGAGCGCAGCGCGCTCGGCGACGTGGTGGCGGTAGGCTTCCAACATGACAACTCCCGGGTAATGCAGGTCAAAAAAGGTGGATTGGGCTCAGGCTTGCGGCACGATCAGCTTCAGGCCCTTGAAGTAGTCGCGGTAAAACGTGTCGTTCCAGGTGATCAGGCCATCGCACTGCAGCAGTGCGTGCGCCCCCACCATGAAGTCGTCCAGGCTGCGGCGGCCGGCGCCGCGCTGCCGGTGGCGGCGGTGCATCTCGCCCGCGCGCAGGGCCGACTTGGCCTCCAGCGCGTTGAAATGCACGCCCATCTCTTCCAGTGCTTCCAGCACCTCGGCCCCGCCACGCAGCGAAGCGCAGATCTCGGCCAGGGTGGCGCCGCAGACCACCACGCGGCCACCGACCAGGCTCTGCCGCAGGCAGGCCTCCACCGCATCGGCCTGCGGGCCGTTGCTGAGCAGTTCGATCAGGACCGGGGAATCAACGGCGATCATCACGGCTTATTCCTCCTCGCGCACCGCACGTACGGCGGCCTCGGCCGAATCAAAGCCATCGAGCGCGAACTTGCCGCGCGCCCGGGAGATCGCATCGTCCACGCTCTTGCGCAGGATGATGCGGCTGCCATCGAGCTCGACCTTCAGCTGGGTGCCCTTGGTCAGGCCCAGGGCATCGCGCACCGCCTTGGGCAGGGTGATCTGCCCGCGTTCTGCAACAGTGGCTTCCATCGGTAGGCCCTCCTAGGTATGCACAAATTATACATACTTTGGGGGCCATACTACACCCCGCCACCACCGTTCAGCTGCTGGAGGGCCTTGTCCCGCAATGGTTCCGCCACATTCATGACATACGCCATACACCTTCGGCTGTACGCTGGACCCGATGCCGCAGGCTGCGGCCCATCCGCCTGAATGGTTCATACTGGCGCGGTGGGCCCCTGGCCCGCGACGAACGCAAGCAGGCCCGCCCGCGCGGGCCACTGCAAGCCATCCGCAAGAGGAGTCACCCGCATGAGCGATTCGTTCTCCACCCGCAGCCAGCTGGATGTCGGCGGCAAGACCTACGACTATTTCAGCCTGCCCACCCTGGGCAAGCGGTTCGATATTTCCCACCTGCCCTATTCGATGAAGATCCTGCTGGAGAACCTGCTCCGGCATGAGGACGGCGGCGCCACCGTCGGCCCGGACCACATCGAAGCGGTGGCCACCTGGAAGCCCACGGCCGAGCCGGACACCGAAATCGCCTTCATGCCCGCGCGCGTGGTGCTGCAGGACTTCACCGGCGTGCCCTGCGTGGTCGACCTGGCCGCGATGCGCGACGCGGTGGTCAAGCTGGGCGGCAAGCCGGAACAGATCAACCCGCAGATTCCTTCCGAACTGGTCATCGACCATTCCGTGCAGGTGGATGTGTTCGGCAAGCCCGACGCATTGGACCTCAACGGCAAGATCGAATTCCAGCGCAACCAGGAACGCTACGGTTTCCTGCGCTGGGGCCAGAAGGCCTTCGACAACTTCAAGGTGGTGCCGCCCAACACCGGCATCGTCCACCAGGTGAACCTGGAAAACCTGGCCCGCGTGGTGATGACCGCCGACAAGGGCGGCCGCGCCGTGGCCTACCCGGACACCGTGTTCGGCACCGACAGCCATACCACCATGATCAACGGCATCGGCGTGCTGGGCTGGGGCGTGGGCGGCATCGAAGCCGAGGCGGCCATGCTCGGCCAGCCGTCCTCGATGCTGATCCCGCAGGTGGTCGGCTTCAAGCTGACCGGCAAGCTGCCCGAGGGCGCCACCGCCACCGACCTGGTGCTGACCGTCACCCAGATGCTGCGCAAGCTCGGCGTGGTCGGCAAGTTCGTCGAGTTCTACGGCGACGGCCTGCAGCACCTGCCGCTGGCCGACCGCGCCACCATCGGCAACATGGCCCCCGAATACGGCGCCACCTGCGGCATCTTCCCGATCGACGCCGAATCGCTCAACTACCTGCGCCTGTCCGGCCGCAGCGAAGAGCAGATCAACCTGGTCGAGGCCTACGCCAAGGCACAGGGCCTGTGGCACGAACCGGGCAGCCCGCATGCCCAGTACAGCACCACGCTGGAACTAGACATGGGCACGGTCAAGCCCTCGCTGGCCGGCCCCAAGCGCCCGCAGGACCGCGTGCTGCTGGAAGACGTACAGAAGAACTACCGCGAAGCGCTGGCCGGGCTCACCACCAACCGCGACAAGCGCAGCGATGAGGTCTCCAAGTTCGTCAACGAAGGCGGCGGTGCGGCCGTCGGCAACGAGCAGCTGGCCAAGGGCTATGCCGATATCGAGATCGAGGGCCGCAAGGCCCGGCTGAAGGACGGCGCGGTGGTCATCGCCGCCATCACCTCCTGCACCAATACCTCCAACCCGGCGGTGATGATCGGTGCCGGCCTGCTGGCCCGCAACGCCGCAGCCAAGGGCCTGGACCGCAAGCCGTGGGTGAAGACCTCGCTCGGCCCGGGTTCGCGCGTGGTCACCGACTACCTTGAAAAGGCCGGCGTGCTCAAGGAGCTGGAAAAGATCGGTTTCTACGTGGTCGGCTACGGCTGCACCACCTGCATCGGCAATTCCGGCCCGCTGCCGACCGAAGTCAGCGCCGGCATCGCCGCAGGCGATCTGGTGGTGACCTCGGTGCTGTCAGGCAACCGCAACTTCGAGGGCCGCGTGCACCCCGAAGTGAAGATGAACTACCTGGCCAGCCCGCCGCTGGTGGTGGCCTATGCCATCGCCGGCACCACCGACATCGACCTGACCACCCAGCCGCTGGGCACCAGCAGCGATGGCCAGCCGGTGTACCTGCGCGACATCTGGCCGAGCAACAAGGAAATCGGCGATGTCATCGCCGCCACCATCGGGCCGGAGATGTTCAAGCAGAACTACGCCGATGTGTTCAAGGGCGATACCCGCTGGAACACCATCGCCTCGCCGGACGGCAACCTGTATGAATGGAGCGACGCCTCCACCTACATCAAGAACCCGCCGTACTTCGATGGCATGACCATGCAGACCGGCAGCATCGACGACGTGCACGGTGCACGGGTGATGGGCCTGTTCGGCGATTCGATCACCACCGACCACATCTCCCCGGCCGGCAACATCAAGAAGGATTCGCCGGCGGGCCGCTTCCTGCAGGAGCGCGGCGTGCAGCCGGCCGACTTCAACAGCTACGGCAGCCGCCGCGGCAACGATGATGTGATGGTCCGCGGCACCTTCGCCAACATCCGCATCAAGAACCTGATGTTCGGCGGCGAGGAAGGCGGCAACACCCTGTACTACCCCGCCCAGGGCGGCCAGCCGGAAAAGCTGGCCATCTACGATGCGGCGATGAAGTACAAGGCCGACAAGGTGCCGCTGGTGGTGCTGGCCGGCAAGGAATACGGCACCGGCTCCTCGCGTGACTGGGCGGCCAAGGGCACCCTGCTGCTGGGGGTGAAGGCGGTCATCGCCGAAAGCTTCGAGCGCATCCACCGCTCCAACCTGGTCGGCATGGGCGTGCTGCCGCTGCAGTTCCGCAACGGCGAGAACGCACAGTCGCTGGGCCTGGATGGTTCGGAAGTGATCGACATCACCGGCCTGGAGGATGGTGCCAGCAAGCGCGCCACGGTTACCGCCACCAAGGCCGACGGTACGAAGAAGACTTTCGAGGCCACGGTGATGCTGCTGACCCCCAAGGAAGTGGAGTACTTCCGTCATGGCGGGCTGCTGCAGTACGTCCTGCGGCAGCTGGCCAGCAAGTAATGCATCACCCCGGGTAGCGTCGACGGTGGGTCGACCACCCAACAGAAGGGCCGGATCCTCATGGATCCGGCCCTTCCTGCCTCTCCGCCGTCACGCATGGCCTGGCGCTGCCAAGGGGGTTCATGCCCCATCGCCGGCCGTTGCCTCTCCCGCCCAACGGCTCAGCGGACGCAAGCGCCTGAACCGCCGCCAGCGCAGCAACGTGCATCTGTTGCCGGTACGCCACCTGCCTCACTACCCTCTGCGCATCCCATCCCGCCGGCACCTGCGCATGCCCCTGTCACAGCTTGATCCCCGCACCGCCCTGATCGTCATCGATCTGCAGGCCGGCGTAGTCGCCATGCCAACGGCACGTCCCGCCGCCGACATCGTGGCCCATGCCTCGGCACTGGCACAGGCTTTCCGCGCACAGGCCCTGCCGGTGGTGCTGGTCAACGTCACCGGCATCGCGCCAGGGCGCGCCGATGCCAGCCCACCCTTCGCGCCACCGCCGGGCTGGTCCGACCTCGTGCCGGAACTGGACGCACAACCCAGCGATCATCGGGTCAGCAAGCAGCGCTGGGGGGCTTTCACCGGCACCGACCTGCATGCGCTCCTGCAGGCCGCCGGAGTCACCCAGGTCGTGCTGTGCGGCATTTCCACCAGCATCGGCATCGAATCCACCGCACGCCACGCGCACGAACTGGGCTACAACGTGGTGCTGGTGGAAGACGCCATGACCGACCGCATCGCGCAGGCCCATGCCAACAGCGTGCAGGTGATCTTCCCGCGGGTGGGTGAAGTCACCGATACCGCCAGCGTCCTGCAGGCGTTGCAGGCCCGCTGACGGAACAGCCGCCAGGCCTGGCCTGGCGCCACCCGGGAGCCGACCTCCCTTTCACCAACACCGCGGCGGGACCCGATCTAATGCGGCGCGTCCGGGTCGGTGCGCAATGCCTTCACCAGCCCGACCATGTAGAACGCCAATGTCACTGAGAACGGCAGTCCGCACAGCACCACGGCGGTCTGCATCGCGCTGAAGTTGCCGGCCAGCAGCAGGCCGATGCTGGCCACGGTGATGCCCACCGCCCAGAACACACGCAGCCAGATCGGCGCGTCATGGCCATCGGCCACGCCCTCATCCACACGGCGGGTGCACAGGTTGGCGATCATCAGCGTGCCCGAGTCCACCGGGGTCAGGAACAGCACGAAGCCGATCACCACCGCAGCACCGGCCACGTAAGGTGCGGCAGGCAGGTACTCAAGCAGCTTGAACAGCGTCATCGCCGCATCGGCCTTGGCCACCTCGCCCAGCACCGCCTGGCCATGGTTGAGCACCAGGTCGATGGCGGTGTTGCCGAAGATCGACAACCAGGCCAGGGTGAAGCCCAGCGGGATCAGCAGCACGCCCAGCACGACCTCGCGGATGGTGCGCCCGCGCGAGATGCGCGCCACGAAAAGGCCCACGAACGGTGCCCAGGCAATCCACCACGCCCAGTAGAACAGTGTCCACGCCCCCAGCCAGGTGCGCCCCTGCGGGTCGTTGAGATAGACATCGAAGCTCTTGCGCACGAACGCGGCCAGGTAATCACCGGTGTTCTGCACCAGCCCGTCCAGCAGGTGCAGGGTCGGCCCGGTCAGCAGCACGAACAGCAGCAGTGCGCACAGCAGACGCACGTTGAGGTTGGACAGCCAGGCGATACCCTTCTCCACGCCGGCCACCACGCCGACCGTGGCCACGGCCATCATCACCAGCACGATCACCACCAGCACCTGCGGCGTATCGGGAATGTGGAACAGGTAGACCAGCCCGGACTGCACCACCAGCGCGCCGATGCCCAGGTTGGTCACCATGGAGATGAGCGTGGCAAGGATGCCGAAACCATCGACCATGTCGCCGATGCGGCCATGGATGCGGTCGCCGAAGATCGGGTGCAGCGCCGAGCGCAGCGCCAGCGGCAGGTCGCGGCGGTAGGCGAAATAGCCCAGCGCCACGCCCACCAGCGCATACAGCGCCCAGCCATGCAGGCCCCAGTGCAGGAAGGTCAGCACCATCGCCTCGCGGCCGGCAGCCACGGTGCCACCGGGCTGGCCCGGCGGCTCCAGGAAGTGGTCCAGCGGCTCGTAGGCACCGTAGTAGAGCAGCGCGATGCCGATGCCGGCCGAGAACAGCATCGATACCCAGGCCACGTAGCCGAAGGCGGGCGCCTCCTCGTTATGGCCCAGGCGGATGCGGCCATGGCGCGAGAACGCCAGCCACAGCACGAAGCCCAGGCAGACCACCATCAGCAGCATGTACCACCAGCCGAACGCGGCCGATACCTGCGCCTGCGCCCAGTGCAGCCAGTGCTCGCTGGCCTGGGGGTAGAACACGGTGAGGGCGCCGAGCACGCCGATGGAAACCGAAGCGCTGAAGAAGACGAAGCGGTTCAGGCGCAGGGGGGCACGCCTGGGATGAGCCAGTGACATGGGGACATCTCGTCAGTCCGGGAAGGCACATGGGCGGGGCCGGACCGGTGAGCCGGGCCCATGGCGTGGGGGCGCAAGGCGGATCGTATGGGTTATTGATTGAACGTTCAATCAATAAAAAGTAGGATGGTTCCCGTACCCGGGCTCCCGGGTCGCAACCGTTGGAGAGACAATGCCGAAGAAAGGCGTGGAACCGGTCCGCCGCGAGCAGCTGATCCGGGCGACCTTCCAGACCATCGACGAAATGGGCATGGCCGATGCCACCGTCGCCACCATCGCCAAGAAGGCCGGGCTGTCCAGCGGCATCGTCGCCCACTACTTCGGCGACAAGGACGGCCTGCTCAACGCTGCCATGCGTCAGATCCTGCGCGAGCTGAAGGCCGCCGTGGCGCGCTACCGCGATGAGGCTGGCGCCGAGCCGCGCGCGCAGCTGCGGGCGATCGTCGATGGCAACTTCGACGACAGCCAGACCAATGGCACCGCCATGCGCGTATGGCTCACCTTCTGGGCCGCGAGCATGCACCAGCCCGAACTGGCCCGCCTGCAGCGTGCCAACGACCAGCGCCTGTTCTCCAACCTGTGCCACCAGTTCAACCGCGTGCTGCCGCACCCGCAGGCACGCCTGGCCGCGCGTGGCCTGGCGGCGATGGTCGACGGCCTGTGGCTGCGCGGCAGCCTGGTCGGCGGCCAGTTCAACGCCGACAAGGCCCGCCGCATCGCCTACGAATACATCGATTTCCAGCTGAACCCCGGCGCGGCGGCAGCCACGTCGCCTTGATCGCGCCCCCGCTATAACCACCGAGTCCCCTGCCCCACCCGTTCCAGGAGTAACGCCATGACCGCACTGCCCGTGCAGCCGCTCTACATCCACGGCCGCCATGCCGATGCCACCAGCGGCACGACCTTCGACACCATCAATCCCGCGACCGGCGAGGTGCTGGCGCAGGTGCAGATCGCCAGCCAGGCCGACGTCGAGCGTGCGGTGGCCAGTGCCAGCGAAGGCCAGCAGGTGTGGGCAGCGATGACCGCGATGGAACGTTCGCGCATCCTGCGCCGGGCGGTGCAAATCCTGCGCGAGCGCAACGACGAACTGGCGCACCTGGAAACGCTGGACACCGGCAAGGCCCTGGCCGAAACCACCACGGTGGACATCGTCACCGGCGCCGACGTGCTGGAGTACTACGCCGGGCTGGCCACCGCCATCGAGGGCAACCAGCTGCCCCTGCGTGAATCGAGCTTCTTCTACACCCGCCGTGAACCGCTGGGCGTGGTCGCGGGCATCGGTGCCTGGAACTACCCCATCCAGATCGCACTGTGGAAATCCGCCCCGGCCCTGGCCGCCGGCAACGCGATGGTGTTCAAGCCCTCCGAAGTCACCCCGCTGACCGCGCTGAAGCTGGCCGAGATCTACACCGAGGCCGGCGTGCCCGACGGCGTCTTCAACGTGGTGCAGGGCCCGGGCCGTGATGTCGGCCAGTGGCTGACCGAGCACCCGGTCATCGAGAAGATCTCCTTCACCGGCGGCGTGGAAACCGGCAAGAAGGTGATGGCCTCGGCCGCTGCGTCTTCGCTGAAGGAAGTGACGATGGAACTGGGCGGCAAGTCGCCGCTGATCATCTGCGACGACGCCGCGCTCGACCGTGCCGCCGACATCGCCGTGATGGCCAACTTCTTCAGTTCCGGCCAGGTCTGCACCAACGGCACCCGCGTGTTCGTGCCGCGCGCACGGCTGGCCGCGTTCGAGCGTGCGGTGGTCGAGCGGGTCAAGCGCATCCGCATCGGTGATCCGCTCGATGCGTCCACCAACTTCGGCCCGATGGCCAGCTTCGCGCACATGGACAAGGTGCTGTCGATGATCGACAGCGGCAAGGCCGAGGGCGCGCGCCTGCTGATCGGCGGCGGCCGTGCCAGCGAAGGCGCACTGGCCAACGGTGCCTATGTGCTGCCCACCGTGTTCTCCGACTGCCGCGACGACATGACCATCGTGCGCGAGGAAATCTTCGGGCCGGTGATGAGCATCCTCGCCTACGACGACGAGGACGAAGCGGTGCGCCGCGCCAACGACACCCACTTCGGCCTGGCTGCCGGCGTGGTCAGCGCCGACATCAACCGCGCCCACCGCATCATCCACCGCCTGCAGGCCGGCATCTGCTGGATCAACACCTGGGGCGAATCGCCGGCGGAAATGCCGGTCGGTGGCTACAAGCAGTCCGGTGTGGGCCGTGAGAACGGCGTGTCCACCCTGGCCCACTACACCCGCATCAAGTCGGTGCAGGTCGAGCTGGGCGACTACGTCAGCGCGTTCTGACCCGCGCTGCACCGCATCCCGTGCCGGCCCGCGTGCCGGACAGACCCACCGCCCGGGTGCCTGCCGCATGGCGCGCCCGGGCCTGCAGGAGATCCCCCATGAGCACCCCTCAGGAATTCGACTACATCATCATCGGCGCCGGTTCGGCCGGCAACGTGCTGGCCACCCGGCTCACCGAAGACCCCGATGTCAGCGTACTGCTGCTGGAAGCCGGCGGCCCTGACTACCGGCTGGACTTCCGCACGCAGATGCCGGCCGCACTGGCCTTCCCGCTGCAGGGCACGCGCTACAACTGGGCGTACAAGACCGACCCGGAGCCGCACATGAACAACCGCCGCATGGACTGCGGCCGCGGCAAGGGCCTGGGCGGCTCGTCGCTGATCAACGGCATGTGCTACATCCGCGGCAACGCGATGGACTATGACCACTGGGCCAGCCTGCCCGGCCTGGAAGACTGGGCGTACCTGGACTGCCTGCCGTACTTCCGCAAGGCCGAAACCCGCGACATCGGCGCCAACGACTACCACGGCGGCGATGGCCCGCTGCGGGTGACCACGCCCAAGGCCGGCAACAACGAACTGTTCGCGGCGATGGTTGAAGCCGGCGTGCAGGCCGGCTACCCGCGCACCGAGGACCTCAACGGCTACCAGCAGGAAGGCTTCGGCCCGATGGACCGCACGGTCACCCCGAAGGGCCGCCGCTCCAGCACCGCCCGCGGCTACCTGGACCTGGCCCGGCCGCGCCCGAACCTGACCATCGTCACCCATGCCCTGACCGACCGCATCCTGTTCTCCGGCAAGCGCGCCACCGGCGTGGCCTGGCTGCAGCACGACCGCCCGCAGCAGGCCCATGCCCGCCGCGAAGTGCTGCTGTGCGGCGGTGCCATCGCCTCGCCACAGATCCTGCAGCGCTCCGGCGTGGGCCCGGCCGACCTGCTGCGCGGGCTCGGCATCGACCTGGTGCACCACCTGCCCGGCGTCGGCGCCAACCTGCAGGATCATCTGGAGATGTACCTGCAGTACGAGTGCAAAAAGCCGGTGTCGCTGGCCCCGGCGCTGAAGCTACACAACCAGCCGGCCATCGGTGCCGAGTGGCTGTTCCTGGGCACCGGCATCGGTGCCAGCAACCAGTTCGAGGCCGGCGGCTTCATCCGCAGCCATGATGATTTCGACTGGCCGAACCTGCAGTACCACTTCCTGCCGGTGGCCATCAACTACAACGGCTCCAACCCGATCAAGGCGCACAGCTTCCAGATGCATGTCGGCTCGATGCGTTCACCCAGCCGCGGCCGCATCCATGTGCGCTCCAAGGACCCGCGCGAGCATCCCAGCATCCTGTTCAACTACATGTCGCACGACCAGGACTGGCGCGAGTTCCGCGCAGCCATCCGCATCACCCGCGAGATCTTCGCGCAGCCGGCGCTGGCCCCCTACAGCGGCCGCGAGATCTCGCCCGGGCGCGAACTGCAGACCGATGCGCAGATCGATGCCTTCGTGCGCGAGCATGCCGAAACGGCCTACCACCCGTCATGCAGCAACAAGATGGGCCACGCCGATGACCCGATGGCGGTGGTCGATGGCCAGGGCCGCGTGCATGGCCTGGACGGCCTGCGCATCGTCGATGCCTCGATCATGCCGCAGGTGGTGACCGGCAACCTCAATGCGCCGACCATCATGATCGCCGAGAAGCTGGCCGACGTGATCCGCGGACGCGCACCGCTGCAGCGCAGCACAGCCCCGTACTACAAGGCCAACGGCGCACCGGTCCGCGTGACGCGCTGATCCGGCGCGCCACGCCCGGCATATCCTGTCGCATGCGACCGAAGGGGCCCTTTAAGGGCCCCTTCGCGTTTTCCCTACGGCGGGGTATGCTGCAATGACCGGCCGTTATGGCTACGCTCAAGGCCGGACCCAACAACAACGATTCCTGGAGGGGGAATATGAGTCTGGATCGTCCCTGGCTGCAGAGCTACCCGAACGGCGTTCCCGCCGAGATCGACGTCAACGAATTCCATTCGGTAGCCGCTGTCTTCGACGCCTCCGTGGCCAAGTACCGGGACCGCCCGGCCTACTCCAGCTTCGGCAAGGTGATCACCTATGGGGAGGCCGATGCGCTGGTCACCCGCTTCGCCGCCTACCTGCTGGGCGAACTCAAGCTCAAGAAGGGTGACCGCGTCGCCCTGATGATGCCCAACTGCCTGCAGTACCCCGTCGCCACCTTCGGCATCCTGCGTGCCGGCCTGACGGTGGTCAACGTCAATCCGCTGTATACCGCGCGCGAGCTGAAGCACCAGCTGGTCGATGCCGGCGTCACCGCGCTGGTGGTGGTGGACAACTTCGGCGACACCGTGCAGCAGGTCATCGCCGATACCCCGGTCAAGCACGTGGTGACCACCGGGCTGGGCGACATGCTGGGCGGCAAGGGCGTGCTGGTCAATTTCGTGCTCAAGTACGTCAAGAAGATGGTGCCCAACTACCATCTCAAGGGTGCGGTGCGCTTCAAGCAGGCCCTGGCCCTGGGCAGCCGCCACAGCCTGCCGAAGGTGGAGATCGACCACGACGACATCGCGTTCCTGCAGTACACCGGCGGCACCACCGGCGTGGCCAAGGGCGCGATGCTGACCAACCGCAACCTGGTGGCCAACATGCAGCAGGCATCGGCCTGGCTGTCGGCCACCGGCATCGAGATGGGCAAGGAAGTCATCATCACCGCGTTGCCGCTGTACCACATCTTCGCACTGACGGCCAACGGCCTGGTGTTCATGAAGTACGGCGGCTGCAACGTGCTGATCACCAACCCCCGCGACATGAAGGGCTTCGTGAAGGAGCTCAAGTCGGTGCGCTTCACCGCCTTCACCGGCGTCAACACGCTGTTCAACGGCCTGCTCAACACGCCCGGCTTCGATACCGTGGACTTCTCCTCGATGAAGTTCACCCTGGGCGGCGGCATGGCCGTGCAGCGCGCGGTGGCCGAGCGCTGGAAGAAGGTCACCGGCGTGACCCTGGTCGAAGCCTACGGCCTGACCGAAACCTCGCCGGCCGCGTGCATCAACCCGTTGACCCTGCCCGAATACAACGGCTCGATCGGCCTGCCGATTCCCTCCACCGATGCCTGCATCAAGGATGACAACGGCAACGTGCTGGCGACCGGCGAAGTGGGCGAGCTGTGCCTGCGCGGCCCGCAGGTGATGAAGGGCTACTGGCAGCGGCCGGACGAAACCGCCAAGACCATCGACGCCGATGGCTGGCTGCACACCGGTGACATGGCCAGGATGGACGAACACGGCTTCTTCTACATCGTGGACCGCAAGAAGGACATGATCCTGGTGTCCGGCTTCAATGTGTACCCGAACGAAGTGGAAGACGTGATCGCGATGATGCCCGGCGTGGCCGAGGTCGCCGCGGTGGGCGTGCCGGATGAGAAGTCCGGCGAAGTGGTCAAGGTGGTCATCGTCAAGAAGGACCCCAACCTGACCGCCGAGCAGGTCAAGGAACATGCCCGCGCCAACCTGACCGGCTACAAGCATCCCAAAATCGTAGAATTCCGAAAGGAACTGCCCAAGACCAACGTGGGCAAGATCCTGCGCCGGGAACTGCGCGACACCCCCGCCCCGTAAGGCTTTCACAGCCCCCGGGCAGACCAGGCCCCCGCCGGCAACGGCGGGGGCCTTTTCGTTTCCGGCCCGGCTGGCCGGATGACCGCTTGCGGGCGGTTCACAGCAGGTGCATAGAATCACTCGCCGCCGCACGTTCCGCTCGCCCCCTCATCCTCTCCGTCCGCTCAGCGGTTGGCCGGACGGTCACACGGAGAATTCCCATGTCTGCAGTCCATCCCTTCATCGCCCGTCCCCAGCAGCACCCCACCCTGCGCATCACCGAGGAAACCGAGCGCGACGTCTACTGGATCCACATGCACGCCAACCTGGTCGGCCAGCCCGGACGCCCCTGCTTCGCCTCGCGCCTGGTCGATGACATCGTCAACTACCAGCGCGCGCTCGGCGAGCGCCTGAGTGTCGCCCACGCCCTGTCCCCGCACGTGGTGCTGGCCTCGGACAGCGATGTGTTCAATCTCGGCGGCGACCTGGAGCTGTTCTGCCAGCTGATCCGCCAGGGCGACCGGGCACGCCTGCTCGACTATGCCCAGCGCTGCGTGCGTGGGGTCCACGCCTTCCACGCCGGCCTGGGCGTGCGCGCCCACAGCATCGCACTCGTCCAGGGCAATGCGCTGGGCGGCGGCTTCGAGGCGGCACTGAGCTGCCACACCATCGTGGCCGAGGAAGGCGTGCTGATGGGCCTGCCGGAGGTGCTGTTCGACCTGTTCCCCGGCATGGGGGCCTATTCCTTCATGTGCCAGCGGATCAGCCCGCGCCTGGCCGAGAAGATCATGCTCGAGGGCAACCTGTACACCGCCCATGAACTGCAGAAGATGGGCCTGGTGGACATCGTGGTGCCGGTCGGCGAAGGCGTCGCCGCCGTCGAACAGGTCATCAAGGACAGCAAGCGCATCCCGCACGCCTGGGCGGCCATGCGCGAGGTCAACGAGGTGGCCACCATGGTGCCGCTGCACGAAATGATGCGCATCACCGAAATCTGGGTCGACACCGCCATGCAGCTCGGCGAGAAGTCGCTGCGCACCATGGACCGGCTGGTACGTGCCCAGGCCCGGCGCAATGGCGACGCGGGCTGACAGCGGTGGTGGTCAGGACGGCGTGCGCCCGCCGTCGTCGCGCTGCTGGACACCGGCAGCCCGGCCCGCGAGCGCCTTGCGGCCTTTGCGCAGCGCAGTGGCCAGAGTGGAGACACGGACGCTCCACTCGGCCTTGAGCTGCCAGTCGGCCATGCGCATGATCTCCCCACCGGCGGCAGCAACCTGGACCAGGCCCAGGTTGCTCGCCACGCCGCGCAGGGCATGGGCATGTTCGCGGAAGTCGTCCCAGGCCTGGCGTTCGCCGCACTGCTCCATCTGCACCATGCTGGCATCCACATCGCTCAGGCACTGCTCGATGAACTTGCGTTCGAACCCATCGCCCATGCCCAGCGCGGCCAGTTCGTCCAGGACGGCCGGGTCGAGCACGCCGTCGCCCACCAGCAACGCAGGCACGGACTGGATGCCGGGCTCGACACGGGTATTGGCTGCGATGTCGGCCAGCACGTCCAGCAGCCGGGTCGCCACCACCGGCTTGGCCAGGAACGCCCGGGCACCCGCCTGCTCGCAGCGCTGGATCGATTCGGGCGTCACGTCGGCACTGAGCACCATCACCGGAACATAGGGCATGCCACTGGCCTGCATCACGCGCAGCTGCTTGAGCAGGTCCAGGCCACTCATGCCCGGCATGTGCAGGTCGACGATGGCCGCATCGAAGTCGGCCTGCTCCAGCGTGTCCAGCACCTGCGCACCGCCATTGACGCAGGACACCTTGTGCCCGGCCTTTTCCAGCAGGCGCTGCAGCACCATGCGGTTGGCCTCGTGGTCATCGGCCACCAGGATGCGCAGGCTGCGCACGCGCGCACGGTGGCGCAGGAAGGGGTTGGAGAAGGCGATGACGTTGCCGCCTTCGGGAACCTCGGGCAGCACCGGCGGGGCGGTGGCCACCTCCAGGCTGATCTCCACCCAGAAGATGCTGCCCTGCGGCCGGTTGGGCGCATAGCCGATGCGCCCGCCCATCGACTCGACCAGGCCCTTGGCGATCGTCGTGCCCAGCCCAGTGCCCTCGTGGCGGCGGGCCAGGCCCACATCGGCCTGCTCGAAGGCATCGAACAGGCGGGTACGCAGGGCCGGCGGCACGCCGATGCCGCTGTCCAGGATCTCGAACCGCAGGTGGGCGCGCTCGCTGCCCGGCACGTCGTGGCAGGACACGCGCAGGTGCACGAAGCCCTCGTCGGTGAACTTCACCGCGTTGCCCATCAGGTTCAGCAGGATCTGCTGCAGGTGGCCGGCATCGCCATACAGCCGCGGCGGCACGTTCTCGTCCACCACCACGCGGTAATCCAGCGTCTTGGGCCGCGCCTGCGGCATCAGGATCAGGTTGATCGCCTGCAGCACGTCGGCCAGGGCGAACTCATGGCGTTCCACCCGCACCTTGCCGGCTTCGATGGCCGAGATGTCCAGCACTTCCTCCACCAGTGCCAGCAGGCTGCGGGTGGAGGCCTGGATGGTGTTCAGGCATTCGCGCTGCTCATCGTCCAGGCGGGTGGTGGCCAGCACCTCGGTCATGCCCGCCAACCCGTTGAGCGGAGTGCGGAACTCATGGCTCATGTTGGCCAGGAAGCGGCTCTTGGCCTCATTGGCCTGGCGCGCCTCGGCCACCGCCCGGGTCAGTGCATGCAGCAGTGAATCGAAGTACAGGGGAATGGCCCCCAGGCCCAGCAGCAGGCCCCAGCCCAGGTAGTCGTGGCCACGCCAGTACGGGGACAGCATCACCGTGCACAGGAATGCCAGGCAGCCCATCGCGGTGGCCACGCGCAGGTAGGTACTGCCATAGCGCATGCCGTTGCCGATGGTCACCCACAGGCAGACCGCGTACAGCGGCGCGGCCGGCTCGCCCTGGATGGTCATGATGACCGCCATGCACGAATAGTCGGTCAGCATGCCGATCACCCGGCGCACGTGCGACACGCCGGGGCGGATGATGATCGCCACCAGCAGGCCGGCGGAAATGGTCAGTTCGAAGGCCAGGATCAGCCAGGTGGCGGTCAGCGTTTCACCACCGGTTTCCAGGTAGCGGCCCCCCAGGTAGATGATGAACAGCGAGGTGATCGCGATGCGGATCAGGTTCTGCGCATGTTCGCTGTCCTCGCGCCCGGACAGGCGCTGGCGCACGGTGCGCAGCAGCGAAGGGGCGCGCGGGTGTTCAACAGGGGGAGTATCCATGGGCGTGGGTCGCATGCGCCGGCGCAGCAGGGTCCAGCAGCACAGCGGCACCGCCGCCAGGCCCAGCCACAGGGAAAGGGCCAGGCCAGCATTGGCCCGCCAGTAAGGAGTCAACAGTACCGTTACGCCAAAGCCCAGCAGGGCCAGGCCGGTGGCCGCCACCAGGTAGCGGTGGCCATAGCGCAGTCCGTTGCCCAGGGTCACCCACACCACCACCGCATACACCCAGGCCAGCGATTCGCCGGCCAGCACCATGCCTACCGCCATCAGCCCGTAGTCGGCCAGCATGCCCACCACCCGGCGCGCATGGGACACCTGCGGCCGCCACAGCAGCCAGCCCAGCAGCACCCCGGACATGCCCAGCCCGGCCAGTACCGTGGCCAGCACATCCCAGTGCTGTGCCAGCTGCTGGTTGCGCGCGCCGGAAAGCACCACGTAGACCAGGATCAGCGACACCAGGGCCATGCGCACCAGGATCTGGCCGTGCTCGGAATCCGGACGCTGCGCCAGCCGGCGCGTCAGCCGTGGACACAGGCCCTGCATGTCATCCGCCCGGGCGCGTGGATGCCGTCGAATGCTGGGCACAGATCTCCTTGAGCTGCTCACGGCCACGCATCAGCGCATCCACGCAGCGCGGGTCGAACAGGCGCCCGCGCTGGGCATACAGGTAGGCCAGCGAGGCATCCAGCGTCCACGCCTCCTTGTAGGGGCGCGGGGAGATCAGGGCATCGAACACGTCGGCCACGGCCACGATGCGGGCCTCCAGCGGAATCGCATCGCCGACCAGGCCATCGGGGTAGCCGCTGCCGTCGTAGCGCTCGTGGTGGCGCAGGGCGATCAGCGCGCCGACCTGGATGAAGCGGTTCTGGCTGCCACTGAGCAGCTCATGGCCGATGCGCGGGTGCCGGCGCATGATCGCCAGCTCCTCGTCGTTGAGCTTGCCGGGCTTGAGCAGCACCGCATCGGGAATGGCGATCTTGCCCATGTCATGCAGGGGCGCGGCCATCTCGATCAGCTTGACCTCCTCCTCGGGCAGGCCCAGCTGCTCGGCGATCAGCCCGGCCACGCGCGCCATGCGTTCCAGATAGGCGCTGGTGCCGGCATCACGGAACTCGATGGCACGGGCCAGCCGGGACAGTGTCTCGCGCTCGCGCTCCTCCACCTCATGCATGCTGGCCAGCAGCCGCTGCTCCAGCGACAGCGCCCGCTGCTTCACGTTTTCGGTCTGCTGGCGCAGCTGCAGCAGGTTGTAGCAGCGTGCGCGCAGTTCGCGCGGGCGGATGGGTTTGACCAGGAAGTCGATCACCCCCGCTTCCAGCGCTGCCTGCCGGATCGGCTCGTCACCCACCACGGTGATCAGGATGACCGGGATGTCGCGGTGCTTGGGCAGCCGCCGGAAGCGCCGGGCGAATTCCAGCCCGTCCATCTCCGGCATGCGGTAATCGAGCAGCAGCAGGTCCACGGCATGGGTTTCACACCAGGCCAGGGCCGTGAGCGGATCACCGAAATCATGCACGCTCAGCTCCGGCGCGATGTCCTCGATGACATGGCGGAGCATGGTCCGTGCTGAGGTCTGGTCGTCGACGATGACGATGTTCAACGTTGTTTCTGCCCGGTTCCTGGACCACGCTGGATCATTGACTGGCGAGAATACTCCGCCACTGCGTACGCTGGCACCCTGCATCGGCCTGCCTCCTGTCCTGGACGCTACGGTTCGTCGGCAGCGCCGCCCGGCGCAGGCTCCCCGCCTGCCCCGCGCCCACTGCCCGCCCGCCATCAGGCCACAGCAGCCGTCAAGGCGATGCAACAACGATACGCCAGGGACAGGCACAGTCAATCACGCCCAGCCACATTCTGAGGCCTGCGTCGCGCTCCTTGCCTGCAAATCAGGGGCCGCCCCCCACCCGGCCTGCCGCTGCCGCCTTCCGGCAGCGGCCGGTACCGCCGGGACCGGTGGCCGCGGCTTACTGTTCCGGACGCATGTACGGGAACAGCAGCACGTCACGGATCGAACTGCTGCCGGTGAGCAGCATCACCAGGCGGTCGATGCCGATCCCCAGGCCGCCGGTCGGGGCCATGCCGTACTCCAGCGCACGGATGTAGTCGGCATCGTAGTGCATGGCCTCGTCGTCACCGCCTTCCTTCGCGGCCACCTGGGCCTGGAAGCGCTGGGCCTGGTCTTCCGGGTCATTCAGCTCGGAGAAGCCGTTGGCCAGCTCCTTGCCGTTGATGAACAGCTCGAAGCGGTCGGTGTAGCCCGGGTCGTTGTCGTTGGCGCGGGCCAGCGGCGAGACCTCCACCGGGTGGTCGGTGATGAAGGTCGGCTGCACCAGGGTGTGCTCGACGGTGGCCTCGAAGATCTCCAGCAGCAGCTTGCCCCAGCCGTAGGACGGCTTGACGCGGATCTTCAGGCGCTCGCAATGGCGCAGCAGCGCCTCGCGGTCGGTGCAGTCGGCCGCCGAGATCTCCGGGTTGTGGTGGCGCACCGCCTCGTCCATGCACCAGCGGCGGAACGGCGCGCCCAGGTCGATGGTCGCCCCGTCCCACTCGACGGTGGTGGTGCCCAGCACCTTCTGTGCCACGTCACGGATCACGCCTTCGGTCAGGTCCATGATCTCGTTGTACGTGGCGTAGGCCTCGTACAGCTCCATCATGGTGAATTCCGGGTTGTGGCGGGTGCTGACGCCTTCGTTGCGGAAGTTGCGGTTGATCTCGTAGACGCGCTCCAAGCCACCGACGGTCAGGCGCTTGAGGTACAGCTCCGGCGCCACGCGCAGGTACAGGTCCAGGTCCAGCGCATTGTGGTGGGTGGTGAACGGCTTGGCCGCCGCGCCGCCGGGGATGTAATGCATCATCGGCGTCTCGACTTCCAGGAAGTCGCGCGCGTCCAGCCAGGCACGCATGGCACGGATGATCTTGGAGCGCTTGATGAACACCTCGCGCGACTCGGGGGTCACGATCAGGTCCACGTAACGCTGGCGGTAGCGCTGCTCGACGTCGGCCAGGCCGTGCCATTTGTCCGGCAGCGGGCGCAGCGACTTGGTCAGCAGGCGGATCGATTCGGCCTTGACCGACAGCTCACCGGTCTTGGTGCGGGTCAGGCCACCTTCCACGGCGATGATGTCGCCCACGTCCCAGCCCTTGAAGGCGGTGTAGGCATCACCCAGGGTGCCTCCCTGCAGGAACAGCTGGATGCGGCCGGATTCGTCCTGGATCTGCGCGAAGCTGGCCTTGCCCATGATGCGCTTGGCCATCAGGCGGCCGGCCATCTTCACCTGGCGGCCGAGGCCTTCCAGGGTCTCGGCGGTCCACGCCTCGGCATCGGCGAATTCGGCCTGCAGTTGGCCGGCGAAGTCCTGGCGACGGAAGTCGTTGGGGTACGCGATGCCCTGCCCGCGCAGCGCGTTGAGTTTCTCACGGCGCTCGGCGATCAACTTGTTTTCGTCGACGGGGGGGGTATCGGTAGCTTCGCTCATGGATCTGCGGGAATCGTGTAGTGAGGGGGGGGTCTGGCACCCGGCACAGCCGGTTGGACAGCATACCAAAACCACCCCGCCCCGGCCCCGGGCCCCGGTAGCGGCCACCCCGGGTCGACGCCCCTGCCGTGGTAGTCGCCAACCTGGGTTGGCGGCTTCATGTGTCGACCCAGGTCGACACCTACCAGGACGGGAGCACCTGCCGCAGCCCCTGCCCTGGTCGTTGCCAACCTGGGTTGGCGCTTGGTGTGTCGACCCAGGTCGACACCTACCGGACCGGGAACGCCTGCCGCAATTCGTCCACCAACACCCGCTCGTTCTCCGAGTAGTCCACCGGCACGGCCACCAGGTGCACCCCGCCGGCACTGAAGGCCGCTTCCAGCGTCGGGACGAGCTGCTCGATCGCCTCGACCCGGTGCCCGGTGCAGCCATAGGCCTGCGCGTACTTCACGAAATCCGGGTTGCTGAAGGTCATGCCGTAGTCGGTGAACCCATCCACGGCCTGCTTCCAGCGGATCATGCCGTAGGCCCCGTCATCAAGGATCAGCACCACCAGGTTCAGGCCCAGCCGGCGCGCGGTTTCCAGCTCCTGGCTGTTCATCATGAAGCCACCGTCACCACACACCGCCAGCACCCGCCGCTGCGGATGCAGGATGGCCGCCATGATCGCCGACGGCAGGCCTGCGCCCATGGTGGCCAGCGCGTTGTCCAGCAGCAGCGTGTTGGCGACCTGGGTGCGGTAATTGCGCGCGAACCAGATCTTGTACATGCCGTTGTCCAGCGCCACGATGCCGTCCGGCGGCATCACCTGGCGCACGTCATGCACCAGTCGCTGTGGGGTGAAACGTGCCTCGTCGGCACGGTCGGCGATGTGCCCCAGGATGGTCTCGCGCAGCGGCAGCAGGGCATCGGCCTGCGGTACCTGGCCTTCGATGCGGTCGGCCAGCAGGGTCAGCGAGCGGCCGATATCACCGATCACCTCCACCTGCGGGAAGTACACCTGCTCCACCGCCGCCTGCGAATAACCGATATGGATGACGGTCGGCCCACCCGGGCGCATCACGAACGGCGGCTTCTCGGTCACTTCGTGGCCGATGGTCACGATCACATCCGCCTGGTCGATGGCCATGTGCACGTAGTCGCGCTCGGTCAGCGCGGCCGTCCCCATGTACAGGCCCGACCCGCCCGCCACTGCGCCCTTGCCCATCTGCGTGGTGAAGAACGGAATGCCGGCACGCAGCACGAAGGCCGACAGCGCCTCGCTCGATTGCGGGCGCGAGGCGGCCGAGGCGATCATCAGCAGCGGGCGCTTGGCCGCGCGGATGATTGCCGCCGCCCGGTCCAGCGCCTCGGGGCTGGCGATGGGCCGGTCCACCGCGTGCGGCGGCACCAGTGCCACGTCCTCCACCTCCATCGCGGCGATGTCCTCCGGCAGTTCCAGCAGCACCGGGCCGGGACGCTCCTCCTGCGCGGTGCGGAACGCCTCGCGCACGATGGTGGGAATGGTGCGCGCCGAGACGATCTGGCGCGCCGACTTGGTCAGCGGCTTCATCGTGCTGACGATGTCCACGATCTGGAAACGCGCCTGCTTGCTGGCGACGATGCCCTTCTGGCCCGTGATCATGATGACCGGCCAGGCCCCGAGCAGCGCGTAGGCCGCACCGGTGGTGAAATTCAGCGCGCCCGGGCCGAGCGTGGCCAGGCACACACCGGGCTTGCCGGTCAGGCGGCCATAGGTGGCGGCCATGAACACCGCCGCCTGTTCGTGGCGGGTGATCACCAGTTCGATGCGTGAGTGCCGCAGCGACTCGACCACATCGAGGTTTTCTTCGCCGGGAATGCCGAAAATACGCTCGACGCCTTCGTTTTCAAGCGCGGCGACGAGCAGGTCAGAACCCTTGGACATGGAATGGCGTCCTTCTCACTGGACTGGGTGATGATGGGGGAAAGGAATGCAAGGCCAGGTGAGGTTCAACCGCGGTCGAACCACACCGTCTGCGCATTGAGGAATTCACGGATACCGAAGTGCGACAGCTCGCGCCCGAAGCCACTCTGCTTGATGCCACCGATCGGCACCCGCGGGTCGGAGGCGGAGAAGCCGTTGACGAACACCCCGCCGGTCTGCAGCCGCCGTGCCAGCGCGCGCGCGCGGTCGGCATCACCGGTCCACAGGTTGCCGCTGAGGCCGAAGTCGCTCTGGTTGGCCAGTTCCACCGCATGGTCCGCATCGCGGGCACGGGTGATCGATGCAACCGGGCCGAAGGTTTCGGTGTCGAATGCCTGCATGCCTGGCGTCACATCGGCCAGCACGGTGGGGGCATAGAACGCCCCGGCACGATCGACCTGGTGGCCACCGGCCAGCAGCCGCGCCCCGGCCGCTACCGAGGCCTGCACCTGGCCGTCCAGCTGCTCGAGCAGGTCCTGGCGCGCCATCGGCCCGATCCGGCTGGCCGGGTCGCGGCCATCGCCCACCACCAGCGCCTTCACCCGCTCGGTGAACAACGCCACGAAGCGGTCGTAGATGGGGGCCTCGACGATCGTGCGCTTGCCGGCGATGCAGACCTGGCCGGCATTCTGGAAGCGCGAAGCCACCGCCGCATCGACGGCCTGTTCCAGATCGGCGTCGGCCAGCACGATGAACGGATCGGAGCCGCCCAGTTCCAGCACCACTTTCTTCAATGCCTGGCCGGCCTGCGCCGCTATGCTGCGGCCGGCGGCCACGCTGCCGGTCAGGGTGACGGCGGCGATGCGGTCATCGGCAATCGCCTGGCGAGTGCCCTCACGGCTGATGTTGGCCGCGATGAAGGCGCCATCGGGCACCCCGGCCTCGCGCCAGGCAGCATCGAGCAGGTGCGCGGTACCGACGATGTTCTCGGCCGGCTTGAGCAGGAACCCGTTGCCGCCGAGCAGGATCGGCACGGCCGCACGCATCACCTGCCAGTACGGGAAATTCCACGGCATGATGCCCAGCACGGTGCCCAGCGGCAGGAAGGACACGTAGGCCTTGCTGTCCGGCACCAGGGTGGGCTCATCACGCAGCCATTGCACGCCGTTGTCGGCGTACCAGTCGCACAGCACCGCGCACTTTTCGATCTCGGCCAGCGATTCGGCCATCACCTTGCCCATCTCGGCGGTGGCCAGCGCGGCCAGCGGCTCGCGGTCACGCCGCAGCACCCGTGCCATGGCGCGCAGCACCTCGGCCCGCTGTTCCGGCGCGGTGGCGCTCCAGGCAGCAAAGCCGGCCCGGCTGCGCTGCAACAGGGCGTCCAGCTCGGACGGGGTGACGAAGGGATGGCGGGCAATCTCCTGCCCGGTGGCCGGATCGCGGGAAATGGCGCCGTCGAAGGAGGCGGCGGGAGCAGCAGACATGGAGTTCTCCTGTCGTGTCGTTGACAGGAATGTGGACCCATTTGCAGGGGGCAACAAGGCGTCTGCTTATCCTGTGACCTGCACTTACCTGCCTGAATGGGGGTGGGGTTAGCGGTGTGGGTAGGTGTCGACCTTGGTCGACACGGTAGATCCACGCCATGCGTGGATGAATCTCAATCGAAATCGAGCATTCCGGGAGTTCATCAAAGAGCATCCACGCATGGCGTGGATCTACCCGGCGTGGGCGCAGCCCTGCCCCTTACTTCCTGGGCAGGTAGGTCACCAGGGACAGGTCATGCCGGCTCTCCGGCACCAGCGCCACGTACTGCAGGTCCAGCAGCCCGCGCGTGGGGTGGTTCAGCCGCTTGGCCCCCTCGTCGAAACGCCGCACATCGTGCTCGGGCCACCACTGGCGGAACTCCTCGCTGTGCGCGGCGATGTCCTCGGCCAGCGCCAGGAACGGTGCCTTGTCCGGTGCCTGCGCCATCGCCGCGCGGAAACTGGCCAGCAGGCCGCGCGTCATCTCCTCCCAGTTGAGGATGAGCGTGCGGTACGGCGCATAGAGGAACATCAGGCGCAGGGTGTTGCGCTCGTGCGGTGCCAGCTGGCTGTAATCCACGAACAGCTCGGCGATGGCCGGATTCCAGGCCAGGATGTCGAACCGCGTATTGCGCACATAGGCCGGAATCGGCTGCATCGCCTGCACCAGCTGGCGCAACCCCTCGGTCACGGTCTCATCCGGCGACTCCAGCGGCACGCCATAGCCGGACAACGCGAACGCATAGGCGCGCTCGTCATCGCTCAGCCGCAGCACCTGCGCCAGACGCTCCAGCACCTCCGGCGAGGCACGCACTTCGCGGCCCTGCTCGATCCAGGTGTACCAGCTGACGCTGACCCCGATGGCCAGCGCGACTTCCTCGCGCTTCAACCCCGGCGTGCGCCGGCGTCCGCCGGGCAGCCCCAGCGTGGCCGGATCGACCCGCGCCCGGCAGGCCTTGAGAAAACCACCCAGCTCCTTGCGTTCGGCTTCACTGCGCATCATCGCCCCCCGTGGAGGGGGCGACAGGGCCGGCAGGGAATGCCCGTGGCATCCCCTGCCCTGCGGCGCAGGCGCCCGGCTCAGGCATCGCTGCGCTTGGAGCCGGCTTCCAGGCCGGCCTTCAGGCTGGCCTCGACGAACTCGTCCAGGTCGCCGTCCAGCACCTTCTGCGTATCCGAACGCTCGATGCCGGTACGCAGGTCCTTGATGCGGCTCTGGTCCAGCACGTAGTTGCGGATCTGGCTGCCCCAGCCGATGTCGGACTTGGTGGCTTCCACCGCATCCTTCTCGGCGTTGCGCTTCTGGATCTCCAGCTCGTACAGCTTGGCGGCCAGCATCTTCATCGCGCGATCGCGGTTGGCATGCTGGCTGCGCTCGGTCTGGCAGGCCACCACCACGCCACTGGGGACGTGGGTGATACGCACCGCCGACTCGGTCTTGTTCACGTGCTGGCCACCGGCACCGGAGGACCGGTACACGTCGGTCTTCAGGTCGGCCGGGTTGATGATGATATCGATGTTGTCATCGATTTCCGGCGACACGAACACCGAAGTGAAGCTGGTGTGGCGGCGGTTGTCCGAGTCGAACGGCGACTTGCGCACCAGACGGTGCACGCCGATCTCGGTCTTCAGCCAACCGTAGGCGAAATCGCCCTCCACGCGGAAGGTGGCCGACTTGATGCCCGCCACTTCACCGCCGGACACTTCCATCAGCTCGGCCTTCCAGCCGCGGCTTTCGGCCCAGCGCAGGTACATGCGCAGCAGGATTTCGGCCCAGTCCTGGGCTTCGGTGCCACCGGCACCGGCCTGGATGTCGACGAACGCATTGGCGCTGTCCATCTCACCGGAGAACATGCGCTGGAACTCCAGCTTCTCCACGTGCGCCTGGTACTTGTCCAGATCGGCGACCACGGCCAGCGCGGTGTCCTCATCCTGCTCGGACTCGGCCAGCTCCAGCAGCTCGCGGGCATCGGCCAGGCCATCGAGCACCGCGGCGATGCCGCCGACGGTCTTGTCCAGGCTGGCGCGCTCGCGGCCCAGGTTCTGGGCGTATTCGGGGTTGTTCCAGACGTCGGGGCTTTCCAGCTCCCGCGTTACTTCCTCAAGACGCTCTTTCTTGGCGTCGTAGTCAAAGATACCCCCTGAGCGACACCACACGATCGGTCAGATCGGTGATGCGCTGGCGGACAGGATTCAGTTCGATCATGTCGGCGGTTATGCACTAAATAGATGACTGCCAATGATAGCGCAGGCCGGGGCCGCAGGCATGGCGGGACGGCGGGCTACCCGCCCAGCGCCTGCCGCAGCAGCGGCAGCTGGCGCCGGCTGCACGGCACCTTGGCACCATCGCCCATGTGCAGCAGGGCCTCGCCCCCGTCCAGCGGCTCGATCGAGCGCAGATGACCACGGTTGACCAGCCAGCTGCGGTGGGGCCGCAGGAACACGGCCGGGTCCAGCCGCCCCTCCAGCACCGCCATGGTGATGCGCAGCGGGTAGTCATGCCCGCGTACCCGCAGGTTCACGTAGTTGCCGGCCGCCTGGGCGTACTCCACGTCCCCGGTGGCGACCAGGAACTCCTTGCCGAGCTTGCGCACCAGGAAATGATGGGGGCGCTCGACCGGCTCCACCGGCGGGCCGACATCGGGGGCGGCCAGCAGCGAGGCTTCGCCCTGGCGACGGCGCCCGAACCAGCCGGCCAGGTGTTCCAGCGCAACGAACAGCGCGAAGGTACGTACATCCTTCAGGTATTCATAGCCAAGGCGCTGCAGCCAGCCGGCGGCGTCCTCGTAGTGCCCGCCCAGGACGGCATACGTCCCTTTGCGCAGCAGCATCATGGCCGCCACGTGCAGCAGCGACCAGCCGACGCTGGCCAGCAGGTACAACGGCAGGCGACGCTTCCAGGTGTCGGCGTGCAACGGCCAGCGCCGGCAGCCCCACCACAGCAGCGGCAGGGTCAGCAGCACCGGGGCCAGGCTGCTGAACTCCCAGACCAGCGGCTCCCACACGGCCAGCGCTTCGCCATGGCGCCCGGCATCCATCACTTCCACCAGCGCATTGGACACGGCCGAGACCGAGAGGATCGCCGCCCATACCAGTACGCGGGTGGACGTACGCCAGCGTGGCGGGCTGCCCTGGGCCATCGGTGCTTCCATCGTGCAGGGGCGTCCATCGTGCCTCGGAGGTGACCAGCGTAGGGCCGCCATTCGTCCCCGCGCGCCCGCCATTGGTCACAGCGCCTGTCCCATCAGGCCCGTGGCCATGGCGGGAGAGCGCCTGCACGGCCACCGTGGCAACACACCCCTGCGGTCACCGCCATGAACCGACGCCATGACATCGACACCCTGCGGGTGCTCGCCTTCGCCCTGCTGATCCTCTACCACGCGGCGATGGCCTACGTGGACGGCTGGGACTTCCATCTCAAGAGCGCCTACACCGCCGAATGGCTGCAATGGCCGATGATCGCGCTCAACCGCTGGCGCATGCCGCTGCTGTTCATGATCAGTGGCATCGCACTGGGGCTGTCCCTGCCGACGCAGGGGCGCCTGCGCTATACCCTGCGCCGCGGCTGGCGCCTGCTGCTGCCGCTGCTGTTCGGCATCGTGGCCGTCGTCTCGTTGCAGGCCTACTACGATGCGCTGGACAAGGGCGACATCGTGCCCGGCCTGGCCCGCTTCCTGTGGCGGTACTGGCAGTTCCGGCCGTGGCCGGGCGCCCATTTCAGCGGTGCCAGCTACGGCTTTACCTGGAACCACCTGTGGTACCTGGCCTACCTGCTGGACTACACGGTGCTGACCATCGTGCTGGCAACCCTGCTGCGTCCGCTGCGCGGCCTGCTGCCGCCATGGCGCATGGGCGACCGCGCGCTCGGGTGGCTGCTGCTGGTACTGCCGGTGGCATGGCTGGCCTGGGCCCTGCTGGTGCTGATGCCGCGCTGGCCACCCACCCACGCCCTGCTGGACGACCTGTATGTGCATGCCGAATCGCTGCCACTGTTCCTGGCCGGCTTCCTGCTGGCGCGCTGGCAGCGTGGCTGGGACCTGCTGGTGCGCGGGCGCCGCCTGACCCTGGTGCTGGCCCTGGTCGGCCTGATGCTGGAGCTGGGCATCCGCGCGCTGGGCCGCCTGCCCGATATCGGGCCGGTCGATGCCTGGGTGCTGGCCCTGCCGTGGGCACAGACCGAACGTATCGGGCGGGCCCTCTATACCTGGTGCATGGTGCTGGCGCTGTTCGGCTGGGCACGCGTGCTGCTGGACCGCCCCTGGCCCGGCCTGGCCTATTGCCGCGAAGCGGTGTTCTGCTGGTACATCCTGCACCAGACCCTGCTGATCGTGCTGCTGTACGGGTTGCGTCCGCTGCAGCTGGGCCCGTGGCTTGAGCCGGCACTGCTGGTTGCCGGTACGGCCGGGGGCTGCCTGCTCATCCATGAACTGTTGATCCGCCGCGTGCGCTGGCTGCGCCCCCTGTTCGGGCTGCGCGCCGATCCGCTATCGTCGCCGCTGGCACGGACGCGCGTGGCGGATGCCGCCTCCTGATACACACGACAAGGAACAAGGGATGTTCGAGACGCACTGGCACCTGTGGTTGCAGCAGACCTTCCAGGCCCATTGGGTACTGTCGCTGATGCAGTTCATCAGCCTGTTGGGCTACGAGATGGCCTACACCGCGCTGATCCTGCTGTGCGCGTTCGGGGCCCGGCTGCGCGCCGGCCTGTGCGTGATGCTGGCCGTGCTGCTGATGGCCTGTGCCACGCACGCCATCAAGCAGGGCGCGGCCCTGCCCCGCCCCAGTGATGTGGATGCAGCGGTACTGGACAAGGGTAAGCCATCGCATCCGTTCGTGGTCGATGGTGGCGGGCACACCTTCTGGTCGCTGCCCGATGCGCAGGCCACGGCGATGCTGCGCGCACAGCCCGATGCCGACTACGGTTTCATCAGCGGCCATGTCGGTGTCGCCACCGCCGCCTGCGTGGGCCTGCTGCTGGCCTTCGGTATCCGCCGGCGCTGGCTGCGCTGGGCCCTTGCACTGGGCTGGCCACTGTTGATGGCACTCTCACGCATGTACCTGGGCCGGCATTTCCTGGCCGATGTGCTGGGCGGCTGGCTGATCGGCCTCGGCATGGCAGTGCTGGCATGGCAGGTGATGCCGGGCCTGCGGGCCACGCGGCGCTGGCAGCTGCCCATCCTGCTGGGCCTGGGCGCACTGCTGGCCTGGGCGGCGGCAACCACGCGCTACGTTCCAGTAGGTGAGGCCGGGCGGCTGCTTGCACTGGGCCTGCTGATGGCGTGGCTGCAGTGGCGCGACTGGCCGGTCGATCCGCGGGGCGTTGTGCAGCGGGTAGCACGCGTGCTCGGCGTGGTAGTGATCTACCTGCTGGCGCGGCCGATCATTGATTGGCTGGCTGACAGCATCCCGCTGCCCAATGCGCCGGCAACCGAACTGCTGTGGCAGACCGTCGGCACACTATTGGTCCTCGGTGGCGGCGTGGCGCTGGCACGGTGGATTCCGCGCCAACGCCGGCCGATGCCAGACGGCCCTCGGTAGATCCACGCCATGCGTGGATAGGCCGTTTCCGACCCTGCAACAGCCACGCATGGCGTGGCTCTACTTCACCTCGAACTCGCCGACCAGCACGGTGTCCTTGCGGTCTTTCAGGCGCATCGTGACCAGCTGGTCCTTCTGCTTCGGCGTACCCCAATGGGTGGTCAGCCGCAGCATCAACGTGGTGGCACCGGTGACCAGCTGCTGGCGGTTGCCGAAGTAATTCGCTTCGACCCGGTACTTGCCAGGCTTGGCCGTGCGCAGCGAGAACTGCTCCGGACCGTAGCCGCCGGTGAAGTCCTGCGACATCTGCCCGCCCTGGTAGGTCAGGCGGTTGCCGTAGAACGCACGCTCGCCATTGGGATCGGTCACCCACAGGTCCATGTCGCTGTTGTCGGCATCCCAGGCCAGCACCACGCGCAGGTCCAGCGGCATCGCCTGCAACAGACGCGGATCGATGCCCGTCGTGTCCAGCGGCGTGCGGCTGCGTGTGACCAGGTTGGTCAGTTCATCCAGTGCGATCAGCGAAATACCCGTGAAGCGGGCATCCCACGGCCGCACCACCACCTGGTACAGCGGGTCCAGCGCCTGCTGCGGATGGCCAGCCGCCGCCAACGCCAAGCCAAGGTCACGATAACTCTGTGGCTCTTCCGGGCTCATCGCCAGCACCTGTGCGAACACCGGCACCGCCAGCGCAGCGGCATCCGCCTGCTGCAGCCGGTAGCCCAGCACACGCAGCAGATGACGGTTGTCCAGCTCCATTTCCGCCAGATTGGACAGCACGCGCAGGGCAAGGTCGCGCTGGTCGCGCTCGAGCAGCAGATCGGCCACGTCCAGGAAGAATGCGCTGCTGTCGGCATGCGCGGCGCGCTCGGCCAGGTAGCGGGCATACAGCTGGCCCGCTGGGGCCTCGCGCAGCCGGCGGGCAACGTCCGAATCCGGCTGCCACGCGGCAAGGTGGATTCCCAGCTGGCCCCGGTTGGCTGCCGCCGGTGCCGCACTGTCGGCCAATTCGGCCGCCCGCGGCGCCGGTGCCTGGCGACGGGCGCGTGCGGTGCTACCGGCCACTTCCATCGCCGCCAGTGCCATCGGCGCAGCAGGCGCGGGGGGCGCCGGCGGCGCCGGGGGTGTCATCGCCGCACCGGCCACCTGCAACGGTTGTTGCGGCGGCGCACCCTTCGGCCAGGCCTGGCCCCACCACTGCCTGCGCGCCTGCCAATCCCGCGCGATCTCATCGATACGCTGCCGTTGCGCCGCCTCGCGGTCGGCAACCTGCCGCGCGAAGCGGCGATCGTAGTCCGCGCGCAGCGGTGCCGGCGGACGGATCGCATAGCGCAGGTAATCCTCCAGCGTTTCCAGCACGATGAGCGAGGTGTCCGGCCCGACCAACCCGAACTGCTGGGACAGCCGCTGCATGGCCTCGCGATTGCCGACACGGTCAACACCCAGCTGCTGCAACCGGGCCTGGGCCCACAGACCCGCCAGCAGCGCACCCTCAGTGCTGTGCGTGCTGGCCGGCAGTGCCAGCCACGGGCCATCGCCCACACGCACGCGCAACGGCACGCCATCGGCGGCCAGCCGTGCATGCAGCCACAGCCAGCCTGCCATCTCGCTGCGTCGGTCGATCACCACCTCCTGCACGCCACGGCCGGCATCGACCTGCACCTGCTGGGGCTCGGTCAGCAGCTCGCGCGCAGCCGCATCGACATCGCCCTCCACTGCAACGAAACGCCCGCCGTGGGCTTCACTCCAGCCCCGCAGGCGCACAGCATCGGTGCGCGCACCTGCGCTGCTGATCGCGAACAGGCGCTGGTGGGCAGCCAAAGGGGGCAATGCCTGCGGGCCATAGGTCAGCAGGCCATCGCTGACGAGCAGGTACTCACGCACCGCCGGCTGTGGCGCCCACTGCGCCAGCGCACTGGCGCCATCCGGCTGAACGCTCTCCAGCACCTGCCGCAAGGCACGCCAATCCCCTTTGCGCACCTGGAAATACCGCACCGGTTCGGCACGGTCACGCAGGATGGTCAGGGCCACGCGCCCATTGCCCATGGCCGCGAAGTAGCGATCCAGCAGGGCAAATTCCCGGTCACGGTTACGGCTGCCCGCAGAACCGGAGCCATCCCACAGCAGGCCCACCTCGGCAGGCACCGTGCGTGGCGTGCTGGGCGCGGACACCGGCAGCTGCGCCAGCAGGTAGTGGTCACCCTCCCATTGCGCCACCTGCATCTGCGGGCGCCGCTCGGCCGGCAGGGTCCAGCGCAGCTGTGCCGGCAGCTGGTCGCCTCGCCCCTGCCAGCGCAACTGGCCGTTGGTGATGGCAAACGGGGCATCGCCTGCGCTGGCATCCGCGGCAGCGGTGAGCTGCAACTGCACCGTGCGCGCGCCGGCGGCAAACTGCAACGGCAGCGTCCAGCCCCACCCGCGCGGGGTGGACAGCAAGGGCTCACGCACGGTCAGCTGTACCCGGCGGACCCCGCCTGCCGGCAGCGGATAGACACGCAGGCGGAACTGATTGCCTGCCGTCTGCTCCAGCAGGCCCGGATCGACCCCACGCCGGACGATCGCCTCGAACACCTCCCGCCCGCGATCCTTGGGTACCGGCACGGCCTCGCGCAGCTGGCCATTGATATCCAGCGCGAACCCGGTGATCTGCTGGCCGTCGGCCAAGGGGAACTGCAGCTCCCCCTCCATCACCCGGCGGTTCGGGTTATGGAATTCCAGCGTGATACGGGTCTGGGCGATACCGGCCTGGACCTCGCCCTCGATGCGCGCCTGCTGCAGGATGATCGGCTGCTCGGCTCCGGCCGCCTGCAGCAGCGGCGGCGGCCGGATGTAACGGATGGCCTTGGGCGACTGCGCCTGGGCAAGGCCGGCGAAGGTGGCGAACAGCAGCAGGGTGGCGCGGATGAGACGGGGACGGAGGGCAGCCATCGGAGGACTCCAGCGATTGGACGACCGTAGCAACGGATGACTGCCATGGATGGGGTTGGACGGGGCGTTGAACCGAACCAGAGGGCCCGTCGGCGGCACCCGTCGCACCGAGAATCGCCATGCCAGTGCTGCGCGGACCGCCGCTTCGCTCCGGATGCCGTCAACCGGCCCTGCGAACAACCTCCATCAGGAACTGCAGGAAAGACACCGCAAAGGACTCGAATTCACCCGTGTTGTAGTCGTACCTGAGAACCGGATACTCCCCATCCTTCAGCCCGCCGCGTGTATCGAAATAGAAGGCCTCATCGGCATCCGGAACGTAAACCGGGATCATGCCCGAGGGAGGAAATCCATTCTCCTCGACCAAGCGAGCGTTGTAGACCAGATCATCATCAGCCACATCTCGATTTTCAGGCTCCGCGAGACCGAACACCGCGTCTGGACCAATAAAAAGATTCCCATACTCAGCCAGCCAGACCTTGTAGGAAACAGGCAGAGGCAAGCCAAGCAATCTCTCCGCGTCCTTCACGAGATCTGGAGGAACAACACGGCCAGGGAAAACCCTCACGCGCGATGATCCGGCGATCACCTCATCAAGGCGCTCAAAACAGGAACCCTGATCAGGGCACACCAGACCTCCCAGACCAATCAACTGAAACAGAACTTCACGGTATCAACAGCACCCGAAAAATCGATCTTGCCGGCACTGCGAGGCAGCTTTGCGTTTTCGAAGCCGCGAATCAGCCAATCTCCAATTGCCGATGCGGCGTAATCATCATCGATGGACGAGGCATCGTCCTTTGCAATGCAGACAGCAAGCAGAATACTTCTCTTCCTGGCAGAGAATCCAGCCGACGACGAAATCCCTTCCGGGCAGTACTCCGTCAAACTTCCACTGATCCACAGCTCGACATCGATCGCCTCCAGACCATCAATGGGCGGCGGCTCTCCGCCAATCAATGGTTGGCATCCCAGATCAGCGCCAGGTCATCCGGTGCATCCCCATGCGGCGCGCCCTTGCGCACCAGGTCGCCCGCCCGATCAAACACATAGTGCATGCCCTGGCAGGTGCCCTCGCGCGTCCAGGTGGTCAGGTCATCATCGTCGCCGCCCACCACCTTGCGCGCCTGCACCTGTTTCACCTCAATGCGCAGCCGATCGCACGTTTGCCCCCCGCCTTCGATAGATCGATTCGACGGCGCGAACACAGCACTGAAACAAAATATTCCGGCCGCGCCTCTTTCGCTGCAACCATAGCGCCCGTCAGCGTGCGCGCCGAGGATCAGGTTGTAGCCCCAATCGTCTTCTTTTGAAGCGAGTTAATTTTCGCATCTATTTTTTCCAGACCCAGCCTCCCGCATCCCACAATCTTCAACTCACGAAGCGCGGCGAGATCATTGATGGCCTCGATATTCGATATTTTCTTGCAGTACTGGATATCAAGCCTCTTGAGATGCCCGAGCCGGGACAATGCACAAATATCTTCCAACGAACTCAGATTTTTCAGCCACACCGCCTCCAAATTGAAAATTTTCTCGAGGCCATTGAGGCTCTTCAGCTTCGTACCTCCCAGCAGCCCTAGACGCTCAAGGCCACCAGCCGATGAAGAAAGGATATCGAAGATCTCATCACCTACAGGCACGTTCAGAAGGTTCAGCTCCTCTAGTGGTGAGGCCAGAGCCTGCTTTAGATTCTTCAGTGACTTGTCGGGATAAATGGAAAGGACCCTCAACATCGGGAAGCTCGATGCATCGAAGCGCACCGGCACGTCGACGTACAGCGTCCTGAGATTGGGTAATACAACACTCGGCCATACTAGCGTTCCCGTTCCAAGGTGGATGCTCAGCGCCTCGATTCCTTCAGGCAAGAGTCCATCCTCAAGTCCATCCATGATCGACGGCGCGATGGATCCGGGCCCTATGCTGAGCGACTTGAGACCGCGCATCTCCCTGAGCATCTCTGGCAGCTCCTCAAGTTTGTCGCCGGGAGGTGACCAAAGGTGAGCCTGCTGTATTTTTGCAAGCTTTTCGCTATTGAAGGGAGCGTTGAAGAACACCAGCTCAGCTCCCGGCGTCGGGAACGCCGCTTCGTTCCTGCTGTGCAGCAAAATAACTTTATTATTCATATTCTCTTCTTCGAATCAGCAAGCGTTTCTAGCTGCAGAAACAGCAGCCCTCGTGGCCGGATTGCTAACGACACCCGCCCCACGGCTTGCTGCGTGCCGCAGGGCATCCTCGGCGAACTCGTCCACCCGGGCCACACGGGCTGCACGAATCTGATTCAGTGAGCCCCCCTCTTTAGGCACATTGTTTGCTGCATCCATAATCCCCTGTTCGTAACCCCGCAGAACGTGATTTGTCATGCGCGTATCGCCGGCCGCACTGCCGAGATCCACGGGGTACGTGGTGATCGTAACATCAGGATTGTTCAGTAGATCCTTCGCTGGATGATTGGCATCAGAGATTCGATCCCTGATGTTCACGCCACTACCCGTGTAGTACTCGCCGTCGAGTTCAATGTGATAGATGCCCGGCGTGGTTGGGGCAGCATCAGCAACCTCGCCCAAGATCAATCCCCATGGATCAATCCAGCGATGTGGATTCACAGGGTAGGCGTATGTGTTGATTCCACCGCGGAGGCGAATCGGATCCTGACCTATATACGCACCGAGCGCGGAGTCGTAGTACCGGTATCGATTGTAATTGAGGCCCGTTTCTACGTCCTCGTACTGACCAGGAAGCCTCAGCGGATTCGTGAGCAGCTCCAGACTCGGCGATCCAGCGCCCCAAGGACTATGGTCGGCGCGCCACAGGACTGATCCATTACCTCCCAGCAATCTGGACGGACACCCGTTCACATGGCTGACATACAGGAACACGTGGGAGGGCGGACAACTGATAGGTCCCGGAACGTCGGACACGCGGTGATCTGGCGTCGTTGGCGCCGCCTCATCAGGAGAAGCGGACCTCTTTAGACTTCCCCTTGCCACTGGAGTACCAAGAGTGATGCTGCCAAGGCCCCCCGCTCCATCAGATGATACCTCTAGCTGGGTAGAGGTCGACAGCTTCGCCGTGCCCAGCACCAGAGCGGCACTACCTAGACCAGCAGAACGTTGCTGGCCACCAGCCGCCCCAGATTGCAGCGCTTTGCTGTTACCCGGTCGCTGTTTGCTTTCATGCAGTTCTGTCTCCTGAAAACGAGGAAGAGACGGGTCACAGGTTGCCGATGAGGCCTCCATGGGTCCCATTTCATCAGGAGTGCGATCAGCGACCAACGCCAACGGCACAAACGTCCCCGGGTAATACACATACTCCCGCACCCGTTCATGCAGCTTTTCCAGCCGCCGCTGCCGACGCCTCACCTCCACCAGGCTGGCCACGTTCCCCACCCAGACCGGCGCTGCCTCTTCGGCATCGTTGGCCTGCGGCACCTCACCCAGCAACGCATCGCCATCCCAGAAGAACCACGTCGTCTGCGCCGGGTTGCGCTTGAACACCCGCCGTCCCAGCGGGTCATAGCCGTAGTACGTTGATTGCCCGTTGCGGCGGCTCTCCGCCAAACGATGGTTGGCATCCCAGATCAGCGTCAGGTCATCCGGCGCGTCGCCGTGCGGCACGCCCTTGCGCACCAGGTCACCGGCACGGTCGAACACGTAGTGCGTGCCCTGGTAGGTTCCTTCGCGCGTCCACGTACTCAGGTCGTCATCGTCACCGCCCACCACCTTGCGCGCCTGCACCTGCTTCACTTCGGTGCGCAGGCGGTCGCCGGCCGGATCGCTGAAGTAGCGCTCGACCCTGCCCTTCGGGTCGATGTGCTGCAGCAGGCGTCCGATCGCATCGTAACGGTACTCGTCCACACCTTGGGCGCTGTCGCTACGACGGGTCAGGTTGCCACTGCGGTCGTAGTCGTAACGCGTCTCGAACAGCGGTGCAGCGTCCTTCAGCACCGATTGCGACGTCAGCAGGTTGCGGCTGTCGTAGGTGAACTCGCGCTGCAACTGCGGACTGAGCTGCTCGCGTGTGGCACGACCCAGCGCATCACGCTCGATCGTGATCGGCGGCTCGTCATTGATGGCCACTGAGACGGCCTGGTCACGCAGGTCATAACCGAACGCCACACGATTGCCGGCAGCAGTCTCGCGCAGCACACGGTTACCTACTTCGTCGTAGGCATAGCCCACGCGGAAGCCATCCTGCAGTTCCTCCAGCAACTGCCCCACCGGGTCGTAACGCCGCTTCACGGTACGTGCCGGATTGCGCAGCTCGACGATCTGCCCCTGCGTGTCGTAGACGAAATGCTCCTGGACCTGCTGGCCGGGATGGCGCACGTCCGGCAGCGTCTTGCGGGTGATGCGCCCAAGCTTGTCGGTAGTGAAGGCGATGCGCTGGCCCAACGGGTCCAGCGTGGCCGTCAGCCGTCCGGCAGCATCGTAGGTGTAGCGCCGTGACTGCCCCCAGTAGTCCACCTCCTCGACGATGCGGCCCAGCGCATCGCGCACCAGCTGGTAGGTCTCGCCGCGCTGGTTGATGACCGCCACCAGCTGCTCTTCGCTGTCATAGCGATACTCGACGGTATGGCCGTCAGCCTGCAGGCGCTTGCCGATCTGGCCGATGCCCACGTACTGCAGTCGCGTCTGCGCACCGGCCTCATCGCTATAGCGCAGCAGTTGGTCTTCGGCGTCGTACTCGCAACGCACACCGGCACCGTCCGGTCCCAGCGTGGCCAGCAGCCGCCCCTTGGCGTCGTACTCATAGCGGGAGATCTGGCCCAGCGGGTCCACCTGCTGCTGCAGGTTGCCCAGCGGGTCGTGTGCATACTGGCTTTCATGGCCCAGCGCATCGATCACCGCCGCCACCAGACCATGACGGTCGTAGCGCAGCCGAGTCACCGCCTGCCGCGCATTGGTCTGGGCCAGCAGTTGACCCTGCGCGTCGTAGTCGAAGCGCGTGGTGGCACCAAGGGGATCGATCTGCGCCATCAGCAGGCCACGCGCATCGTAGTCCTGCCGCCAGTCGCTGCCATCGGGCGTACGCAGGGACACCATGCGGTCCTGCGCGTCGTACTCCATCTGCACCGTGCTGCCGTCGGCGCGGGTCAGGCACACCAGGTTGCCATGCGCATCATGGGCAAATGCCGTGCGCAGCCCCTCCGGATCGGTCACGGCCACGGTCCGGCCGAAGTCGTCGTACTCGAAGATCGTGACCCCGTCGAGCGGATCGATCTCGCACAGCGGCAGCTGGTTCTCGTCGAACTTGACCACACTCAGGTGGCCCAGCGAGTCGGTCACCCGGGTTTCACGCAGCAGCGCGTCATAGGCAAAATGGTAGTCGTACAGCCCGCCATCCCCCCACGAGTGCACCACCCTGCCCTGCGCATCGAACGCGTAATGGAAGGACAGGCCCACACGGTCGGTATGCCGCACCAGGCGGTGCTGCTCATATGCAAACGTGCGCGGCGCACCGAGCGGGTCCACCGCAGCCAGCAGGTCACCATCATGACTGTAGCGGTAACTCACCAGCGGATGGGCAAGACCGGTGGCGGGGTCGTGCAGCGCCATCCGCTCGATGCGGCCCTGGCGGGCCTCCACCTCGATGAAACGCCCCTGCAGATCGCCGAGTCCGCTTTCGACGATGCGGACCAGGTGGCCGTCGCGGCGCTCGAAACGCCAGTGATTGCCGTGGGCATCCTCGATGCGCTCGATCGGCCACGACTGTGGATTCGGCAGCGCGCTTACACCCGCAGGCAGTTCACCGCCGAACACATACTGCAGGCCGCTCTTGAAACGCACGCACCACTGCCCGCGACGACGCAGCAGCCGCGCGCCGTCCACGAAATCGAGGATCGCCCCGGCTTCGCCCTCGGCCGGTGGCAGTTCGGGGAAGAAGGCGACCTGGTCCGGGCCGGACAGCCACACGCTGCCGTCGTCCAGCAGTTCCAGATAGAGGTCTGCCGGCGTCTGCCAGCCCAAGCCGCACTGGCCCGCTTCGCCCGCGCGGCGTGAGCCATAGCTGCGTTGCCAGGCGAAGGGCAGCCGCCCCGGAATGTCGAAGTCCTGGTGGCTGACCACCACGCTGCCATCACGGATGTCCACCGGCTCGGCACGCAGCACCTTGCACTTGAGGAAGCCCGACGGCAGATGCCCCCACTTGCCACGCCGCCAGTTGGCGAAAGCATCCATCTTCCTGCGGAAGAACGCGCTCTTGCGCAGCTTGCCCAAGCCGGCGAATGCCGCGCGGAAGGCCAGTGCGGTCCAGGACACCGTCGGCGGCCCACCGACCGTCACGTTGGTGGGAATGGCCACGTTCAGCCCGGTCGGCAGCGACATGGCACGCAGCGGCTTCTTCGGCTTCTTCACCCGGAACGGGTTGATCATGCCGGCCAGGTTGCAGTCGAGTACCGGCATGGCCAGCCGCGAGAACGGCTCGCCATCGACCGACACCGTGCGGCTGCCCATGAAGATCTCTTCGCCGTCGAACTGCGGGCCCATCGGCGCCGCCAATGGCGGGCCCCACACGCCCAGCGGAATGTGGATGTCCAGGCCGCCGGTGCCGGCGGTGCCCCGGTGCACACCGCCCACCTTGGTGGTCGAACCGATGAACGGGATGTAGTCGAACGGGTCCAGTACCAGGCCGATGTGCGGCGTCGGCAGCGGGCACGGCGGCACCGCGTACATGTGGATGTCGATGCCCAGCTGCGGATCGAAATGCTTGGCGGCAATGCTCACGGCAACACTCCCTGTTGCACTACAAGGCGCGGAACAATGCGCGCAGGAACGCCTTTACTTCGTCACGGTATTCGGCGCTGATCCAGGTCACGACGATGATGCCCAGCACGATGGCCAGCACCATCACCACGGTTTTCTTCGACGTCATGCAGCAACGACTCCTGTCGGGGTGGCCGGGTTTCCGGCCTGCAATGGCCCCTGCAGCAGGCCGGCCGGGTCTGGCAACGGCTGCATCGACGGGGGCTCGCTCCAAATGGGAACGTCATGGTCCAGCGGGTGCTCGATGGCCGGCAGGCCATTCCAGCCGGCGTCGAGGAAATCGCGACCAACGGCCACGATCCTGCGGAAGAATTCATCACCGCCCTGCACCAGCCGCTCCCGCGCCTGCTGGGCACGATGGAAGCCCTGCTCCAGCGCGGCATCCAGTTGCGCATCGATGGCATCCAGTGCGGCACGTGGCGGCTGCGGGCCCAGGGCGCGGCCCTGGGCGTCGGCTTTCTCAAGCAGGCCCGTGCTGGCCTGCAGGTAGTCGGTGGCCACCTGCTGCAGCGATTCACAGCGGCGCGCATCCTGCAGCTGCAGCGCATCCCACAGGGCCTGCGGCAGGGTCGTGGCCTTGCGATCGGCCGGCGTGAGCGGTTTGGCGATGCGGATGGCCTCCAGCAGCTGGGTACGCGCCGCCTCGCGCTGCCCGGCCTGCAGCAGGCACCAGCCGGCCATGCGCTGGCCTTCCAGCGCGAACATCGGGTGGGGAATGCTTGCCGCCGATGTCGCGGCCTGCAGGTAGGTCTGCGCGGCACGCTCGGGTTGCTTGGCGGCCAGCCAGCAGCCGGCCTCACCAAACCAGCTCTGCATCACCAGTTCCGGCGCCGCCGGATTGCCGGCAATGCGCGCCGCATCGGCGGCGCTGCGCGCCTGCCGATAGCCGTTGATGGCCTGCGCAGGATCACCGTGCTTCAGCCAGGCGCCGGCCACCATCATCTGCACCACTGCATGCTGGTCGTGCCAGCCCTGGCGCTGTGCCAGCCCCTGCGCACGCTCGGCCCGGGCCACCACCTGCGCCGGGCTGCCGCGTTCGAGCAGCAGCATCAGGTCGGCCAGCAGCTGCCGGTACAGGACCTGCGGCCCGCGGCCGGCTGACTGCGCGGCCGTGTCACGGGCGATGGCGAACATGTCCACCGGCGCGCCCACGATGCGGGCCACCTTGTCATGCCGTTCCAGCAGCGGCTGCCAGCGCGGATCTTCCTCGGTGTCCACCAGCACCAGCCGCAGGCGCGGACCGGGCCCCGCCGCCAACGCGGCATCGACCCAGCGCTCGAAGCCTTCGCCAGGCACGCAACGTTCCGGCTCCAGCACGGCGGCCAGCAGCCGCAGGTGCTCACCATGGTGGGCAGCAAAGCTTTCCAGCACCTCGACCACGCCATGTGCGCTGTCCGGATGCGCCTCATGCGGCCCGCGCCACCCCAGCGGCACCTGCTGGGCACGCAGTTCTTCCTGGCTGGCCAGATAGCGCTCCAGCAGGTCCTGCTTCAGCTGCCGGCTGTAACGGAAGCCCAGTTCGTAGGCCGTGTCCAGACGCAGGAAGAAGTCGGGTGTATCGCGCCCGGCATCATGGCGCTGCATCTCGAAGAAGGCTGCCAGCAACCGGCTGGCGGCGGCCGGAAGCCGCCACACCAGCAACCGCCGGCTGTTGTCTGCGGTAGCGTCCAGCCAAGCGTCACGCAGGGCGTTCAGGCCGCGCAGCATCGGAGTGTCCTGCATGATGCGCCTCCCTCAGCAGTTGAGCTTGATTTCGCTGCCGTTGACCGACACGCCGCTGGCATCGATCACCACCTCCGAACCGCCGGCGGTGATCTTGATCGCGCTGCTGGTGATCTCGATGACCGACCCGCCGACCTTGCTGCTGAGCTTGACGGCCGACTCCAGGGTCATGTCACCGTCCGACCCCTGGGTGTGCGTGCCGGTGCTGTCCTGGCTGAAGTTGCCGGTCACATCGATGACGCGCTCGCCGACGTTGCTGTCATCGACCTTGCCCTGCACCTTGCGCGTGTCATGGCCGGTGATGGTCACCTCGCGCGCCGCCTTCAACGTCTCGGTCACCAGGCCGCCCACCGTGCGGCTGGAAGTGGAAGTGACTGTTTCGGTCCAGGTGCCGGTGCGCTGGCTGGTGTAGTTGCCGGTCAGGGTGGTCCTGAAATCACCGGTGATGGTTTCGGTGTAGCCGGCCGCGCTGATCGTCTTGGTCTCGCCCGCCTCGTACTTCTCGGTGACCGCACCGGTCACGTTGCTGGTGCGCGTCCCGGTCACGCCCAGCAGATCGGTGCCGGTGATGGTGATGCCGCGGTTGCCACCGACGCTGATGTCCTGGTTGGCCCCGACATCCATGCGGTGGTTGACCGCCACCGAGGTGGACTTGTTGTTCTTGACGCTCGCGTTCTGGTCATTCAGCACCGTGGTGACCATGTCCCGCTGCGCGCGCATGTTGAGCAGCTCGCCGCCGGCACCATCGTGCATGGTGATCTCGTTCCAGCCGGCACCCTTGACCGTCTTGGATTTCAGGCCACTGACCTCCATGCCGAACGGCGGCATGTTGTCCTCGTTGTAGACCCGGCCGGTGATGATCGGGCGGTCCGGGTCACCATCAAGGAAATCGACGATGACTTCCTGGCCCACGCGCGGCGGCGACACGCCGCCCATGTCCGCACCGGCCCAGGGACTGGCGCTGCGGATCCAGCACGAGGCATTCTCGCGGCGGTCCAGGTCGCGATCCCAGTGGAACTGCACCTTCACCCGCCCGTAGGCATCGGCGTGCAGCTCTTCGCCCGGCGGCCCCACCACGGTGGCCGTCTGCGGCCCGGGCATGCGTGGCCACGGGGTCTGCCGCAGCGGCCGGTAGGGCACATGGCGGCGCAGCACTTCGGCCTGCATCTCCATGCTCGGTGCTTCGGCGCTGGCAAAGTCGCTGGCGAAGTTGTTGTGTCCTTCGCGCTGCACGGCCACCACGAAGAAACTGCGGTCGGCCTCGTCGCGGCCGATGAAATCCGGATGCCGCTCCAGGGTGAAGCATCCCCCGGCCTGCAGTTCGCCGGCATTGCCGCTGCATTCGAACAGCTTGGTCGGCCAGGCCGCCTCCTCGTTGCGCACCGCCGCCAGTGCCTGGCCCACGCGGCTGTTGGCGAAACGTGCCGCACCGTCATAGCGGTACTGTTCCAGCGGTGGCAGCAGGCCCAGCGGCACCTGGTTGCCCTGGTTGCCATCCAGGCGCTCGCCCGGCTGCTTGAAATCGAAGCTGCGCAGGGTCTGCACGCTCGGCCCGACCCGCCGCCGGGCACCCCAGCGGTGCAGGCCGGTGCGCGCCAACGTGCCCTGGTCCGACACGAAATCGACCACGCCCGGTTCACCGTGCACCGTGCTCAGCGTGGAATCATCGCTGAGCACCATCTCATGCCCTTCCTCGTCATGCACGAAGCTGTAATACAGCCCGGCGTCTTCCAGCAGGCGGCTGACGAAGGCGAAATCCGATTCGTTGTACTGCACACAATAGGACAGCGGCTGCAGCTTGCCGGTGTTGAGGTCGTAGCGGAAGCGGGCCAGGCCAGCGTAGCCCTCGAACACCGCTTCGATGATCTGCAGGACGGTCTTGTCCTGGAAGATGCGGCAATTGCAGGTGTAGTCCAGGAAGGCGAACCACGGTGCCAGCTCCACCCGGTAGGCGCTGAACTGCGCCTGCTGGCCGGTACTGGCGAATTCACGCACGTAGCCATGCACGCTGCGGTTGCCGAATTCATCGCCCAGGTGCAGCCGCAGGGGCTGGCCGACCAGCTGCTTCAGTTCCAGCCGGGGCTGGATGGAAAGCAGCTCGATACGGTAGGTGAAGGGCGCGGACACCGTCTCGCGGCCACCGAACTGCTTGACCAGGAAGGTATCCGTGTCGAGCGCGGTATCCACGCGGAGCAGGCGCTTGTCCTGGTGGAGGCGTTGCAGGGCTGCCGCCGGCAGCAATGATTCGGCATACATCGGGCGTTCCGTGTCCCATGTTGGTCGAAGCCCGACTGTGCCATCACGGTGTGACGCGTGCCAGCTTTTTGACGGTCTGCGCCTTGTTCAGGCGGATTCAGGCTGAATCCTGAACCACAAGTGCGCGATGTATCACGTTTTCACACGAACGCAGCGTATTTCCGTCACACCGCTCCCGTACGCCATGGACGAAACCACGCCTGCAGGCGCAAGATGCACGCCCATTGGATGGATACCCCTGCAAGGACGTCGTGCATGCGCTCTTCCCTGATTCTGATGCTGCTGGCCGTGGCCGGCCTGGCCCAGGCGGCCCCCGTGGAAGGCATCCGCTTCACCCACAATGACTGGACGCTGGCCTGCGACAACACGCGCACCTGCCGCGCCGCCGGCTACCAGGACGAGGACGGTGACAACCTGCCGGTATCCGTGCTGCTGACCCGCAAGGGCGGGCCGGAACAGAAGGTCAGCGCGCAGCTGATGCTGGGCCAGTACGATGAAACGACGATGCCCGCGCGGCTGGCGCTGCAGATCAACGGCAAGGATCTTGGTGCGCTGCCGCTGCGCGATGGCACCGCCGACCTGTCAGAGACACAGACCCGCGCCCTGCTCGCCTCGCTGGCGCGCAGCAGCCGTATCGTCGCCCTTGGCAACGATGGGCGGCGCTGGACGGTGTCCGATCGCGGGGCCACCGCCGTGCTGCTGAAGATGGACGAATTCCAGGGCCGGCTGGACACCCCCGGTGCACTGGTCCGCAAGGGCACCCGCAGCGAGGCCGCCGTACTGCCGGCACTGCCGCCACCGACGGTGACCCTGGCCAAGCTGGTACCGACCCGACCGGCCGACACGGCACTGGCGCGGTCACCGGCCCTGCGCGCGGCACTGGCCGCGGTGACCTCGAGCGAGGACTGCGATGCGCTGGCGGCGGACAGCATGCTGGCGCAGGAAGGCGTCGAGCTGACCGTCAAGCGCCTCGGCAAGGACACGTTGCTGGTGTCGATGCCCTGCTGGCGCGGTGCCTACAACGAAGGCAGCGGCTACTGGGTCACCCGGGACCGCGCGCCGTACCAGCCGGTGCTGGTGACCACGCTGGGCGGGGATGATGACGGCGCCACCATCAACGCCGCCCACAAGGGGCGCGGCCTGGGCGACTGCTGGTCGACCAAGGCCTGGGGGTGGAACGGTACCGCGTTCGTGATGACGGCCGATGCCAACAGCGGCTTGTGCCGGCTGGTAGCCGCCGGCGGCGCCTGGGAGATGCCCACGCTGGTGACCCAGGTCAACCCCTGAGTCCAGCGGGTATCACGCGGAGAACAGCCACGCATGGCGCGCCGTTGTAGATCCACGCCATGCGTGGATCCGCCCTGCCAGCATCACGCGAAAAGCAGCCACGCATGACGGGCCGTTGTAGATCCACGCCATGCGTGGATACGCCATGTCGACACCACGCGGAAAACAGCCGCGCATGCGTGGCATTACGCCGGCAGGCAGTGCTCGACGATCAGCTGGATGGCGGTGCCCCCGCGGTAGTCATCGCAGGCCAGCCGGTACGCCAGGTGCACATGGCGGCTGGGCGCGTTGCCGGTCCAGCCACCGAAATGGATCGCGTTGATCACGCCCCCGCCGCCAGGCTGGCGCAGTTCCAGCTTCAGGTGGCGCTCTTTCAGCACCCGCCAGTTGGCCACCTCGAAGTGGCCATCGAACAGTGGTTCGGGAAAGCCCTGGCCCCAGGGACCGGCCAGGCGCAGCGCTTCGGCATGGCGATGGTCAAGTTCATCCACGCCCAGCTCGCCATCACTCATCACCTGCTGCTGCAGGGACGCTGGATCGACCAGGTCCTGTACGGCGGCAATGAACGCCGACTCGAACGCAACGAGCGCCTCGTGGCGCAAGGTCAGGCCGGCGGCCATGGCATGGCCACCAAACCGCTCGATCAGGCCCGGGTGCTGCGAATCCACCCATGCCAGCGCATCACGGATGTGCAGGCCGGCGATCGAGCGCGCCGAACCACGCAGCACGTCCGCCCCCGGTTCGGCCGGCGCGAAGGCGATGACCGGGCGATGCAGGCGATCCTTCATTTTCGATGCCACCAGGCCCACCACGCCCGGGTGCCAGTCCGGATCGAACAGGCAGGCCGCTACGGGCCGCTGGCCCGCCATGTCCAGCACCACGCGCGACACGGCGCGCTCGGCATCGTCGGTCATCACCTGCTGCACCGCGCGCCGCTCGGCATTGATCTGCTCCAGCGTCTGCGCGATCTCGCGCGCCTGCCGGGGCTCGTCGGTCAGCAGCAGCGCGATGCCCAGCGCCATGTCCTCCAGCCGCCCGGCCGCGTTCAGGCGTGGACCGAGTGCGAAACCGATGTCGGTGGCGGTCAAGCGCTTCACATCGCGGCCACTGGCTTCGATCAGTGCATTGAGCCCGACGCAGCCCTGCCCTGCGCGCAGACGGCGCAGGCCTGCACTGACCAGGGCGCGATTGTTGGCATCCAGGCTGACCAGGTCGGCCACGGTGCCCACCGCAACCAGATCCAGCAGCACCGTCAGGTCCGGCCCCTTGCCATCGGCAAAGGCACCGGACGTGCGCAGGTGGCGGCGCAACGCCATCAGCACGTAGAAGATGACACCGACACCGGCCAGCGCTTTGCTGGGGAAGGCATCGCCCTCCAGATTGGGATCGACGATCACGTCGGCCGGCGGCAGCTGCGGTCCGGGCAGGTGGTGATCGGTGACCAGCACTTGCCAACCGCGCGCTTTGGCCGCGGTGACCCCGGCATGGCAGGCGATGCCATGGTCGACGGTGACCAGCAGGTCCGGCTGCAGCGGTGCCAGTTCCTCCACCAGCGAGGGCGACAGGCCGTAGCCATGCACCATGCGGTTGGGCACCGCATGCAGCACCTGCTGTGCGCCCAGCATGCGCAGGCCACGCACGCCGACCGCGCAGGCGGTGGCACCATCACAGTCGAAATCGCCGACGACGAGGATGCGCTGGTTTCCAGCGATCGCCGCTGCCAGCAGCGCGACGGCAGCCTCGATACCGGTCATCAGGTCCGGGGCATGCAGATTGCCCAGCTTCGGCAGCGCCAATGCCGGCGTGGCGGCGCCACGGCTGGCATACAGGCGGGCCAGCAGCGGCAGCGTATCGTCCGGCCAGTCCACCGGCGTACCAGCATCACGGCGGCGGATCACGGGTGTATCGGACAACGGCTGCGCAGCGGCGGCAAGGGACATCGGCATCGCCGGGTTGCGGAAGACGCCCGCATCATAGCGCGGGCGCAAATGCACGGCGATGGCGGGCCCTAACGGATCGGTTCAACCCCATCCACGCAGGGCGTGGATCTCCCCAATGTGCACACGCAGGGCCTGGATGTACCCCAACGTGCGCACGCAGGGCGTGGCTCTACGCGTCGTGCAGTTGCCTCGGCTTCTTCCAGAACTTCCAGCGCTGCCTGCGATCCAGCGTGAACTGGCGGCCATCCTCGAAATCGAGCACCAGGGTCTGCAGTTCACCGCGCTTGAGGGCGGCCAGCAGCGGGGGGATCGCCTCGGTACCCAACTGCTGCAGCGAGCGCAGCTGGCGCAGATCGACCAGCGCATCGACCGTCTGCTCGCCGTCCACGGCCACGCCAGCGGCCTGGGCCAGACCGCGCAGCAGCGCGTCGCGGCTGCGTACCTGCGCATGGCGGGTACTGACGGCCACCGGCATCACGCCCGGGCCCCAGAACCACAGGGAGTTGATCGGCTGCTTGCCGGCCGCCAGGCGCTGCTGGTTCCACGGGTGGGTATGCAGGACCACCTGCGCCTCGGTCAGCAACGCACGCCAGCGGCGCCCGGCATCACCGTCGGGCAGGTGCGCGAACAGGTCATCCCCCAGCACCTCATCCGGCGCGGCGAAGCGCGGCAGGGCCAGGTCGATCGGCAGCCGCAGGTACCAGCGCGATGGCGACGGCGCATCGAAGGTGAACCCGGATTCGGCAAACAGCGCCTGCAGCGCCGGCAGCAGTGCTGCGCTGTCCTGGGCGTCGGGGCGCAGCGTATCGCCGTGCCCCATCATGCGCGCACCCTGCATGTCCGGCACCACATAGGCCGGATCAGCCCGCAGCCAGCTGGCGCCGGCGGCATCGCCGACGTCGAGCTGGCGGGTCAAGGCGGCCACCGGCCAGTCCGGCGCGGCGACCGTGAAGTGGCGCTGCAGCTGTTCGCGTTCGCCCGCCGCCACGTCGGCCTGCTCGGCCCGCCCGAGCGCGGCGGAAACATCGTCCGGCAGCGCAGCCGCGGCGAAGCGGCTGCGTGCCGGCAACAGCAGGGTCGCCGTCGCCACCGATCAGTCCGCGTAGCTGACGCTGACGATCTCGTACTCGCGCTGGCCGGCCGGGGCGTCGATCACGATCGAATCGCCTTCCAGCTTGCCGATCATCGCGCGCGCCACCGGCGAGGAAATGGCGATCAGGCCCAGCTTGATGTCCGCTTCCAGGTCGCCAACGATCTGGTACTTCTTCTCTTCGTCGGTTTCCACGTCGGCCAGGGTCACGCTGGCGCCGAACACCACCTTCGAGCCTGCGTTGAGCTTGCTCACATCGATGATCTCGGCGTGCGACAGCTCGCCTTCCAGCTGCTTGATGCGGCCTTCGATGAAGCCCTGTTCCTCGCGCGCGGCGTGGTACTCGGCGTTCTCCTTCAGGTCACCGTGCTCGCGTGCTTCAGCAATCGCGGCGATCACCTTCGGGCGCTTGACCGACTTGAGGTGATCCAGTTCGTCGCGCAGCTTCTGCGCGCCCTTCATGGTGATGGGGGCTCTCATGCGTTCAACTCCTTGTGCAGTTCCTGCAGCGACCAGACCGGGCCGGTACCGCGGAATTCCAGCGAATCCACCAGCGCCTTGGCGCCGGCAATGGTGGTCGAGTAGGTGACGCGGTGCTGCAGCGCCTCCCGACGGATCGAGAACGAATCGGTGATCGCCGCACGGCCTTCGGTCGTGTTGACGATGTAGACGATTTCGCCGTTCTTGATCGAATCGACGATGTGCGGACGGCCTTCGACCACCTTGTTGATGATCTCGCAGTCCATGCCGTGCTGCTGCAGCCACGCGGCGGTGCCACGGGTGGCGACCAGGCTGTAGCCGCGGGCCAGCAGGGCCTTGGCCACCGGCAGCACGCGCTTCTTGTCCGGGTCACGCACCGACACGAAGGCCTTGCCGACCGGCGGCGCCTTGATGCCGCCGGCTTCCTGCGCACGCGCGAAGGCGGCGTTGAAGGTGCGGCCTACGCCCATCACCTCGCCGGTGGAGCGCATTTCCGGCCCGAGGATCGGATCGACGCCCTGGAACTTGGCGAATGGGAAGATCGCTTCCTTCACCGAGTAGTAGTCCGGCACGATTTCCTTGGTCGCGCCCTGCTCGGCCAGGGTCTTGCCGGCCATGCAGCGCGCGGCGATCTTGGCCAGCGGCATGCCGGTGGCCTTGGACACGAACGGCACGGTGCGCGAGGCACGCGGGTTCACTTCCAGCAGGTAGATGGTGTCATCACCCTCGTCGTTGGTCTGGATCGCGAACTGGGTGTTCATCAGGCCGACCACGTTCAGGGCCTTGGCCAGCTCCACCACCTGGCGACGCAGTTCGGCCTGGGTCTTGGCCGACAGCGAGTACGGCGGCAGCGAGCAGGACGAGTCACCCGAGTGCACGCCGGCTTCTTCGATGTGCTCCATCACGCCGCCGATCAGCACGTTGCCCTGTGCGTCGGCAATGATGTCCACGTCGCACTCGACGGCGTTGTCGAGGAAGCGGTCCAGCAGCACCGGCGAATCGTTGGACACCTTCACCGCGTCGCGCACGTAGCGGGCCAGGTCGGCCTCGCCGTAGACGATTTCCATGGCACGGCCGCCGAGCACGTAGCTCGGGCGCACCACCAGCGGGTAGCCGATCTCGCGGGCCAGCAGCAGGGCTTCCTGGTCGTTGCGGGCGATGCGGTTCGGCGGCTGCTTCAGGCCCAGCTTGTCCACCAGCTGCTGGAAGCGCTCTCGGTCTTCGGCCAGGTCGATCGAATCGGGGCTGGTGCCGATCACCGGCACGCCGTTGGCTTCCAGCGCGCGCGCCAGCTTCAGCGGGGTCTGGCCGCCGTACTGCACGATCACGCCCTTGGGCTGTTCCAGTTCGACGATTTCCAGCACGTCTTCCAGGGTCAGCGGCTCGAAGTACAGGCGGTCGGAGGTGTCGTAGTCGGTCGACACGGTTTCCGGGTTGCAGTTGACCATGATGGTTTCATAGCCATCCTCGCGCAGCGCCAGTGCCGCGTGCACGCAGCAGTAGTCGAACTCGATGCCCTGGCCGATGCGGTTGGGACCGCCGCCGAGGATCATGATCTTGTCGCGGTTGCTCGGCGCGGCTTCGCACTCGTCCTCGTAGGTCGAGTACAGGTAGGCGGTGCCGGTGGCGAATTCGCCGGCGCACGAGTCCACGCGCTTGTAGACCGGGCGCACCTTGTGGGCGCGGCGCAGGGCGCGCACGGCCGCTTCGTTGGTGCCGGTCAGCTGGGCCAGGCGGCCGTCGGAGAAACCGGCGCGCTTGAGCTTGCGCAGGCGGGCGGCGTCCAGCGCGTCGATGCCATCGGCGGCGACGGCCGTTTCAGCGGCGATGATCTCTTCGATCTGGTCCAGGAACCAGGGATCGATGAAGGAGAGCTTGTAGATGTCCTCCACGCTCATGCCGGCGCGGAACGCATCGGCCACGAAGAACAGGCGCTCCGGGCCCGGGGCCTTCAGTTCACGGCGCAGCGTCTGCAGGTCGTCTTCGCTGGACAGGTCCAGGCCGGTCGGGTCGAAACCAACCTTGCCGGTTTCCAGGCCACGCAGGGCCTTCTGCACCGATTCCTGGAAGGTGCGGCCCATCGCCATCACCTCACCCACCGACTTCATCTGGGTGGTCAGGCGCGCGTCGGCGGCCGGGAACTTCTCGAAGGCGAAGCGCGGGATCTTGGTGACCACGTAGTCGATGGACGGCTCGAACGAAGCCGGGGTCAGGCCGCCGGTGATCTCGTTCTTCAGTTCGTCCAAGGTGTAGCCCACGGCCAGCTTGGCGGCGACCTTGGCGATCGGGAAGCCGGTGGCCTTCGACGCCAGCGCCGAGGAGCGCGACACGCGCGGGTTCATTTCGATCACGACCACGCGGCCGGTGTCCGGGTTGATGCCGAACTGCACGTTGGAGCCACCGGTATCGACGCCGATCTTGCGCAGCACCGCGATGGAGGCATCGCGCAGGCGCTGGTATTCCTTGTCGGTCAGGGTCTGTGCCGGGGCCACGGTGATCGAGTCACCGGTATGCACGCCCATCGGGTCCAGGTTCTCGATCGAGCAGACGATGATGCAGTTGTCCGCGGTATCGCGGACCACTTCCATCTCGAATTCCTTCCAGCCCAGCACCGATTCTTCCACCAGCACTTCGGTGGTCGGCGACAGTTCCAGGCCGCGGTTGACGATCTCCACCAGCTCTTCGCGGTTGTAGGCGATGCCACCACCGCTGCCACCCAGGGTGAAGCTGGGGCGGATGATGGTCGGGTAGCCGACGCGGGTCTGGATCTCCAGCGCTTCGTCCAGCGTGTGGGCGACGGCGGCGGTCGGGCACTCCAGGCCGATCTCGCTCATCGCCACGCGGAACAGCTCGCGGTCTTCGGCCATGCGGATGGCTTCGCGCTTGGCACCGATCAGCTCGACGTTGTACTTCTCCAGCACGCCGTGGTCGGCCAGGTCCAGCGCGCAGTTCAGCGCGGTCTGGCCACCCATGGTCGGCAGCAGTGCGTCGGGCTTCTCCTTGGCGATGATCTTCTCGACCGTCTGCCAGTTGATCGGCTCGATGTAGACGGCGTCGGCCATCTCCGGGTCGGTCATGATCGTGGCCGGGTTGCTGTTGACCAGCACCACGCGGTAGCCCTCGTCACGCAGCGCCTTGCAGGCCTGGGCGCCGGAGTAGTCGAACTCGCAGGCCTGGCCGATGACGATCGGGCCGGCGCCGATGATGAGGATGGTCTTGAGGTCGGAGCGCTTTGGCATTGTCTTCTCTAAGTCAGTACAGCGTGTCTGGGGGCGTGATCGCACGCTGTCGATCAGGAATCTGGGGTGCGGCACCGCGCCTGTGGCGGCCGTGCTGCACCGGCTTGCAGTCCTTTGCGGTCACCGCCGGTCAGGCCGGCGGCACAGTGCTCAGGCCTTGGCCTGCTCCATCAGGGTCACGAAACGGTCGAACAGCGGGCCGACATCGTGCGGGCCCGGCGAGGCTTCCGGGTGGCCCTGGAACGAGAACGCCGGCACGTCGGTGCGCGCGATGCCCTGGTTGGTGCCATCGAACAGCGAGCGGTGGGTCACGCGCAGGGTCGGCGGCAGCGAGCTTTCGTCGACCGCGAAGCCGTGGTTCTGCGAGGTGATCATCACCCGGCCGCTGTCCAGGTCCTGCACCGGGTGGTTGGCGCCGTGGTGGCCATGGCCCATCTTGACCGTCTTGGCGCCGGAGGCCAGCGCCAGCAGCTGGTGACCCAGGCAGATGCCGAACACCGGCAGCTTGGCGGCGATGAATTCCTTGATCGCGGCGATGGCGTAGTCGCACGGTTCCGGGTCGCCCGGGCCGTTGGACAGGAACACGCCGTCCGGCTTCATCGCCAGCACTTCGGCGGCCGGGGTCTGCGCCGGCACCACGGTGATCTCGCAGCCGCGCTCGGCCAGCATGCGCAGGATGTTCAGCTTGGCGCCGAAGTCATAGGCCACGACCTTGAAGCGGCCCGGCACGCTGACGAACGCGTTGGCGTCCAGGTCCAGCTGGCCTTCGGTCCAGGGGTAGCTCTTTTCGGTGGTGACCACCTTGGCCAGGTCCATGCCCTTCAGGCCCGGGAACTTGCGGGCCGCTTCCAGCGCCTTTTCCACATCGATGTCGCCCGCCATCAGCGCGCCGTTCTGGGCGCCGCGCTCGCGCAGGATGCGGGTCAGCTTGCGGGTGTCGATGCCGGCGATGGCGACCACGCCACGCTGCACCAGCCAGTCCTGCAGGGACACCTGGTTGCGCCAGCTGCTCGGGCGGCGCGGAACGTCGCGCACGATCAGACCGGCCGACCACACCTTGGACGCTTCATCGTCCTGGTCGGTCATGCCGGTGTTGCCGATGTGCGGATAGGTCAACGTGACCATCTGCCGGGCGTAGGACGGGTCGGTCAGCACTTCCTGGTAGCCGGTCATGGCGGTGTTGAACACCACCTCACCGACGGACAGGCCGGGCGCGCCTACGGATTCACCCTCGAAAACGGTACCGTCTTCAAGGACGAGGATTGCGGCTTGGGTCACGGAACATCTCACTTTGGCTACCAAGGGGGAACCGAAGTCACGCCTGCGCTCACGGAAATCCGGTTGCAAAAAAGCGCGGACGTGCGGTCTGGGACCGGTCCGGCTTTCGTGATTCGGCGAGTGCGAATTGTAGCGCCGCCGGGCCGCCCGCGCCAGCGGTTATCGCGGTTTCTGAACAGGCGATTGCGTATTCATTTCAATCCGGCGGCGTATGCCGGGCGCCCGCCCCGGCCCTGGCAGGCGCCAACCGTGGTTGGCGCTTCCCGGAAAGCCTGCCCACCAAGGTTGGCATCCACCATCGACCTGGGCCGGTCAGCGCGGCCCGTCCAGCAGGTCACGGACCCGGTAGCTGCCGGCCGGCCGGCCCGGCAGCTGGCGGGCCACGAACAGCGCCCCCCGGGCGAAGATGTCGCGGTTGGTCGCGCGGTGCACCAGCTCGATGCGCTCGCCCTGGCCGGTGAACTGCACCAGGTGCTCACCGATGATGTCGCCGGCCCGCAGGCTGGCGTAGTGCGGCTGGGCACCGCCCCGCTCCGCCGCCGCGCCCAGGGTCAGGGCGGTCCCGGAGGGTGCGTCCTTCTTCTTCGTATGGTGCGACTCGACCACATCGCAGTCCCAGCCCGCCAGCGCCTGCGCCGCGCGCTCGACCAGTTCGTCCAGCACCGCCACGCCCAGGCTGAAATTCGACGCCCACACCAGCGGGATCGTCGCGGCGGCCGCGTCCAGCGCATCACGCTGCACCGGACTGATGCCGGTGGTGCCCGACACCAGGCCGGCACCACGCTCGACGCACAGGGCAACGATCGGGTCGAAGCCTTCGGGCAGGCTGAAATCAATGGCCACATCGAACGGCGGCGCGCCGGGCAGTTCGCTGGCGGCGAAGTGCGGCACGCCATCGACCACGCGCTGCGCCGGCGCACGGCCGGTGACCGCCGCCACGACCTGCAGCTGTTCGGGGTGTTCGGCGGCCAGGCGCAGCAGGGCCTGGCCCATGCGCCCGGAAGCGCCGTGGATGAGCAATCGCAGGGGAGTCTGGTTCATCCGCGCAGGCTAGCCGGTGCGCGCGTGGTTCGACAAGCACCATGACTGCTACGCTGCCCGCCCCGTTTCGATGAGGCCGCCATGCAGATTTCCGAACAGCTCGTGTTGGTCACCGGTGCCGGCCGCGGCCTGGGCCAGCACATCGCCCGCGCCTTCGCCGCGCAGGGCGCGCGCGTGATCATCAACTACCGCCGTAGCGAGGCCACCGCGCGCGCCCTGGCCAGCACGCTGGGCGGCAATGCCCTGGCGCTGCAGGCCGATGTGACTGATCGCGCCCAGGTCGATGCCCTGCTGCAGCAGGGCCAGGCCCACTTCGGCCAGGCCGTGACCACCGTGGTGAACAACGCGCTGGCCGCGTTTTCGTTCAACGGCGATGGCCGCGATGCGGCCGATACCATCGGCTGGCCGGCCTTCCAGGCGCAGTTCGAAGGCAGCGTGCGCGGCGCACTGAACACCGTGCAGGCCAGCCTGCCGGGCATGCAGGCACGGCGCTTCGGCCGCATCATCAACATCGGCACCAACCTGTTCCAGAACCCGGTCGTGCCCTACCACGATTACACCGCCGCCAAGGCCGCCCTGCTGTCGCTGACCCGCACCCTGGCCGGCGACCTCGGCCCGCATGGCATCACCGTGAACATGCTGTCCGGCGGCCTGCTGCGTACCACCGACGCCAGTGCCGCCACGCCCGAGGCCGTGTTCGACTACATCGCCGCCAACACCCCGCTGCGCAGCGTGACCACCCCGGCCGAGTTCGCCGATGCCGTGCTGTTCTTCGCCAGCCCCTGGGCGCGCGCGGTCACCGGCCAGAACCTGGTGGTCGATGGCGGGCTGGTGCGGGACTGAGCGGTGCGCATTTCCGAGGTCGCCCAGCGCACCGGCGCCAGCGCCAAGGCCATCCGCCTGTATGAGGCGCGTGGCCTGCTGCCGCCGGTGGCCCGCCACAACCGCTACCGCAGCTACAGCGAGCAGGACGTGGCGATGGTGCAGCTGATCCGCCAGGCACTGGCGCTGGGCATCGGCCTGGCGGCCGTTTCGCGCCTGCGCCGCGCCGACGGCCAGCTTGACTGGCCGGGCGTAGCGGCCCTGCTTGAGCGCCAGCATGCGCAGGTCGTGGCCGAACGCGAGCGCCTGCGCGGCGTGGAACGCCAACTGCGCCAGGTACAGGACGGGCTCCGGCACTGGCTGCAGCACGGCGGCGGGGACTGCGACCTGGCCCGGCACGACTGCGCGCGCGCGCCTGCTTGACTCTGCCCCTGGGGCACAGCGGAAGGTGGCCGCTTCACAGCCATGAGGTGATCCGTGCCGCGCTCCATCCTTGTCCTGCTGGGCCACCCCGACCGCAACAGCCTCTGCGGCGCGCTGGCCGAACGTTACGCTGCCGCCGCGACCGAGGCCGGTCATGCCGTCCGCCTGATCGCACTGGGCGAACTGATGTTCGACCCGATCCTGCGCCACGGTTACCGCCAGGTGCAGCCGCTGGAACCGGACCTGCGGCAGGCCGCCGATGCCATCGCCGCCTGTGACCATCTGGTACTGGTGTATCCCACCTGGTGGGGGGCGATGCCCGCGCTGTTGAAGGGTTTCTTCGACCGCGTGCTGCTGCCGGGCTATGCCTTCCGCTACCGGCAGGGTTCGGTCTGGTGGGACCGGCTGCTGGCTGGCCGCAGCGCCCGGGTGATCACCCCGATGGACACGCCGCTCTGGTACTACCGCGGGTTCTATCGCGCGCCGGGCCATGCACAGGTACGCGGCACCATCCTGGAGTTCTGCGGCATCCGCCCGGTACGGATCACCGCACTGGGGCCGGTACGCAGCAGCACGCCCGCACGGCGGGACGCATGGCTGGAAAAGGTTGAACGCCTGGGGCGGGCCGGACGCTGATGGCGAACGCCGCCAGGCATGGCCTGGCGCTACAGATGAACCCACGCCCTGCGTGGACGGGGCCATCATCCGGTAGATCCACGCCATGCGTGGATGAAACCCACATCGTGCGATCCCCGATGCCGCCCGGCATGGCCGGGCGCCAGCCAGGGGCAACGCGGGTCAATGCTGCTTCGGCGGGCTCGGGCCGCAACTGTCGCAGCCACCGCACGCACCACCGCCACCGGCTACCGGGGGGGCGATCCTGCGGCCCAGCCGCTGCAGCCAGGCGGCACGGGAAGGCCGCACAAGGCGCAGCGCCAGGGCACCCCGCGCCTTGCGCACGGTGCCGGGAAACTGCTTCTTCAACACCACCCACGCACTGACCAGCACGGCCAGCGCGATCAGCACGTATTGCAGCAGCAGCCCGCGGTCCATCAGCCGCCTCCCAGTGCCACGGTCACCTGGTAGGTGATCAGCGAGGCCACGTAGGCCGCCGCGAACAGGTAGAAGGCCGCAAAGCCCATCTGCCGCCACGAATTGGTTTCGCGCTTGATGGTGGCCAGGGTGGAAATGCACATCGGTGCGTAGATGTACCAGACCAGCAGCGACAACGCGGTGGCCAGCGACCAGCCATCGCTGATCAACGGGGTCAGTGCCTGGCTGGCGGCATCGTCATCGGCGGCCGACAGCGCATAGACGGTGGCCAGCGAGGCCACGGCCACTTCGCGCGCGGCGAGGCCCGGAATCAGCGCAATGCAGATCTGCCAGTTGAAGCCCAGCGGTGCGAACACCACCGCCAGCGCATGGCCCAGCTGGCCGGCGAAGCTGTAGTCGATCGCCGGCATCGTCGCGTTTTCCGGCGCGCCGGGGAAGGACAGCAGGAACCACAACAGCACGGTCAGCGCCAGGATGATGCCGCCCACGCGCTTGAGGAAGATGGTGGCACGCTCGTACAGGCCCACCGCCAGGTCACGCGGGTTCGGCAGGCGGTAGGACGGCAGCTCCAGCATCAGCGGGTGCTCGCTCTTGTCGCGGCGCCACTTCTTCATGATCCACGACATCGCCAGCGCGCTGAGGATGCCGGCCGCATACAGGCCGAACAGCACCAGGCCCTGCTGGTTGAACACCCCCCAGACGGTCTTCTGCGGGATGAACGCACCAATCAGCAGCGCATACACCGGCAGCCGCGCCGAGCAGGTCATCAGCGGCGCCACCAGGATCGTCGCCAGGCGGTCGCGCGGGTCCTGGATGCTGCGGGTGGACATGATGCCCGGCACCGCGCAGGCAAAGCTGGACAGCAGCGGGATGAACGAGCGGCCGGACAGGCCGGCGGCCGCCATCATGCGGTCCAGCAGGAACGCCGCACGCGGCAGGTAGCCGGATTCCTCCAGCACCAGGATGAAGAAGAACAGGATCAGGATCTGCGGCAGGAACACCACCACGCTGCCGGTGCCGGCGATGATGCCGTCGCTGATCAGGCTGGCCAGCGGCCCGGCCGGCAGCACGCCGGCAACGTACTGCCCCAGCCAGGCGAAACCGGCATCGATGCCGTCCATCAGCGGGGCGGCCCAGGCGTACACCGCCTGGAAGATCAGGAACATCACCACCACCAGCGTGGCCAGGCCCCAGACCGGGTGCAGCAGCCAGCGGTCCAGCCTGTCGTCGATCTCGGCGGTCCGCGCCGGCATGCGTACCGCCGCATCCAGCACCGCACGCACGCGGGCGTGGTAATCGGTCTCCGCCGCCACGGTCACCGGGGCGTCCAGGTGCGGCACCATCGCGTCCAGGCGCTCCACCAGCGCCTTGGCGCCCTGCTTGCGCACGGCCACCGTTTCCACCACCGGCACGCCGATCTCGCGCTCCAGCGCGGCCACATCGATCTGGATGCCCCGGCGCTGGGCCGCATCGACCATGTTCAGCGCGATGACCATCGGCTTGCCCAGCTCGCGCAGTTCCAGCGCGAAGCGCAGGTGCAGGCGCAGGTTGGTGGCATCGATCACGCACAGCAGCACGTCCGGCGCGGCCTCGCCCGGGTAGAACCCCCGGCACAGGTCACGGGTGATCGCCTCGTCCAGGCTGGCCGGCTGCAGGCTGTAGGCGCCCGGAAGATCGAGCACGGCGAACTCGCGGCCGGAGGGCGCGCGCAGCCGGCCTTCCTTGCGCTCCACGGTCACGCCGGTGTAGTTGGCCACCTTCTGCCGGCTGCCGGTGAGCTGGTTGAACAGCGCGGTCTTGCCACTGTTGGGGTTGCCGACCAGCGCGATGCGCAGGGGGGCGGCGTTGGCGGCGGCATTCATGCGCGGGACTCCGGACGGGCGGCATCGATGACGATCCGCTTGGCTTCACTGATACGCAGCGCGAAACGGGTAAACCCCACCTGCACCAGCAGCGGTTCGCCGCCGACCGGGCCCCGCGCGACCAGGCGGACATCCTCACCCTTCACGAAACCCAGCTCGCGCAGCCGCCGGGCGATGGCATCGTTGGCGTGCAGGTCCTGCACGGAATCGACCACGGCCGGGGTGTGCAGGGGCAGTTCGGACAGCGTCATCTAGCGCAATCTCAGCTGGATGTAAATGGTTCTCGATTCTAACATTCCCGCGTCGCGTCATGGCCCATGACCAATGGCCCGCTATGATCCAGTCAGGTATGGAATGACCCGAGACTCATGACCGACGCATTGAAGATCGAGCGCAGCGGCGCCACCCTCACCCTCTGGCTGAACCGGCCGGAGCTGCACAATGCCTTCGATGCCGGGCTGATCGCCCAGCTGACCGCCGCGCTGGAGGCGGCCGGCCGCGATGACAGCGTGCGTGCCGTGGTGATCGCCGGGCACGGCGCCTCGTTCTCGGCCGGGGCGGACATGCAGTGGATGCGCGGCATGGCCGCCGCCAGCGAAGAGGCCAACCGGGAAGACGCCATGGCCCTGGCACGGTTGATGCGCACCCTGGACGAACTGCCCAGGCCGACCCTGGCCCGCGTCCACGGCGCCGCCTTTGGCGGTGGCGTCGGCCTGGTGGCCTGCTGCGACATCGCCATCGCCGTTTCCAGCGCCCGCTTCGGCCTGACCGAAAGCCGGCTGGGCCTGCTGCCGGCGGTGATCTCCCCGTATGTGATCGAAGCGATCGGCGCCCGCCAGTCACGCCGCTGGTTCGCTACGGGTGAACACTTCGACGCCGAGACCGCCCTGCGCATCGGCCTGGTCCACCAGCTGGTCGAACCGGAGCGGCTGGACGAGGCCGTGCAGCGCCAGCTGGCCCTGCTGGACAAGGCCGGTCCGATCGCTTCGGCCTCGGCCAAGCAGCTGGTGCGCCAGGTCCGCGACAGCCGCGACCGCGACGCCCTGGACCGCGACAATGCCGCGCTGATCGCCCGCCTGCGGGTCTCGGCCGAAGGCCAGGAGGGCCTGGGCGCCTTCCTGGACAAGCGGGCCCCACACTGGGTCACGGAGGCCTGAGATGCTTGACCATGTTGGCCTGACCTGCACCGATATCGCCCGCAGCACCGCGTTCTATACAGCCGCACTGGCCCCGCTGGGCATCACGCTGGTGATGGAAGTCAGCGCCGCACAGACCGGTGCCCATGACCACGCCGGTTTCGGCCGCGACGGCAAGCCGTTCCTGTGGGTCGGCAATGGTCCTGGCAGCAGTGCCGGCACCCATGTCGCGCTGGCCTGCCCGGATCGCGCCGCGGTCGATGCCTTCCACGCGGCCGCGCTGGCCGCCGGGGGCACCGACAACGGTGCGCCGGGGCTGCGCCCCTGGTACCACCCCGATTACTACGCCGCCTTCGCGCTGGACCCGGACGGCGCCAACATCGAGGCGGTCTGCCACCTTCCGGGCTGAACCGCCCTGCCCTTCGCCCCGGCCCTCCCTGCCCGTGGCCGCTTTCCCAGGAACCACCGTGAGCCAGCCCAGCCCCACCCCCTCCTCCGCTGATTTCGTCCGCATCGTCGAAGTCGGCCCCCGCGATGGCCTGCAGAATGAAAAGCAGCCCATCGCCACCGCGGACAAGATCACCCTGATCGACCGCCTGTCGGCCACCGGCCTGCGCACCATCGAGGCCACCAGCTTCGTCAGCCCCAAGTGGGTGCCCCAGCTGGCCGATGCTGCCGAGGTCTACGCCGGCATCCAGCGCCACCCGGGCATCGCCTACCCGGTGCTGGTGCCCAACGAGCAGGGCTATGACCGTGCCCGCGCGGTCGGCGTGACCGAAGTGGCGGTGTTCACGGCCGCCTCGGAAGCCTTCAACCGCACCAACACCAACGCCGGGATCGACGAATCGCTGGCCCGGTTCGCGCCGATCCTGCGCCGCGCCGCCGCCGATGGCGTACGGGTGCGCGGCTACGTGTCCACCGTGCTCGGCTGCCCCTACCAGGGCGCGGTGCCGGTCAGCGATGTGGTGCGCGTGGCCCGTGCCCTGCACCAGATGGGCTGCTACGAAATCTCGCTGGGCGACACCATCGGCGTGGGCACCCCGCACAAGGCGCGCGCGATGCTGCAGGCCGTTGCCACCGAGATTCCGATGGCGGCACTGGCGGTGCACTTCCACGACACCTACGGGCAGGCCATCGCCAACATCGCCGCCTGCCTGGAGGAAGGCGTGCGCGTGGTGGACAGCGCGGTGTCCGGTGCCGGTGGCTGCCCCTACGCCAAGGGCGCCAGCGGCAACGTCGCCAGCGAGGATGTGGTCTACCTGCTGCAGGGCCTGGGCCTGGACTGCGGGGTGGACCTGCCTGCACTGGCCGAGACCGGCCGCTGGCTGGCCGGGCTGCTCGGGCGGCCGACCGCCAGCCGCGTGGGCCAGGCACTGGCCGCCTCCGGCTGAGCCCGGCTGCACGCACTGCACAACGGACAGGACAGCGGCATCCGCTAGAATCGCCGGTTCTGAAACCTGCAGGACCGTGCAATGCAGCTGTCTTCCGTCCGTGCCGTCATCACCGGCGGCGTATCCGGCCTTGGCCTGGCCGTCGCTGAACACCTCGTCGCCCAGGGCGCCAAGGTGGCGCTGTTCGATCTCAACGCCGACAAGGGCGCCGCCGCCGTGGCCACGCTGGGCGACGGCAACGCGCGCTATTTCAACGTCAACGTCAGCGATGAAGCCGCCGTGGCCGCTGCCATCGACCAGGCCCACGATTTCCTCGGCGGCCTGAACGTGGCCGTCAACTGCGCCGGCATCCTGGGCGCCGGCCGCGTGCTGGGCAAGGAAGGGCCGATGCCGCTGGCCGGGTTCCAGGGCACGGTGATGGTCAACCTGGTCGGCAGCTTCAATGTCGCCAAGGCCGCCGCCAACCGCATGCAGCACAACGCGGCCGGCAGCGACGGCGAGCGCGGCGTCATCATCAACACCGCCAGCATCGCCGCCTACGAAGGCCAGATCGGCCAGGCGGCCTACGCCGCCAGCAAGGGCGGCGTGGTATCCATGACCCTGCCGATGGCCCGCGAACTGTCGCGCTTCGGCATCCGCGTGAACACCATCGCCCCGGGCGTGTTCTGGACGCCGATGGTCGATGGCATGCCGCCGGCCGTGCAGGAATCGCTGGCCGCCTCGATTCCGTTCCCCTCGCGCCTGGGCAAGCCGGAGGATTTCGCCAGCCTGGTCGGCTATATCCTGGGCAACACCTACCTCAACGGCGAGACCATCCGCCTGGACGGCGCCACCCGCCTCGCTCCGAAGTGATTCCCCCGGGCGCCGGGACGGCGCCCTCCCCCAACGAGCTACACCACCATGAAAGCCAACGACATCAAGAAGGGCAACGTCGTCGAGTACAACAACGGCGTCTACCAGATCCGCGACATCGAACGCAGCTCGCCGCAGGGCCGCGGCGGCAATGTGCGCTTCCGCTTCATCATGTACAGCGTGCCGGGCGGCAACAAGCTCGACGCCAGCTTCGACGCCGATGACAACCTGGTGGAAGTGGAGCTGCTGCGCCGCCAGTCGACCTATTCGTACAAGGATGGCGAGGCGTTCGTGTTCCTCGATGACGAGGACTACACCCCCTACACCCTGGACGCGGACGTGATCGGCGATGACGCCGGCTACATCACCGATGGACTGACCGGCATCTACGTGCAGGTCATCGACGAACTGCCGGTGGCCATCCAGCTGCCGCAGAACGTGACCCTGGAAGTGGTGGAAACCCCGCCGGAACTGAAGGGCGGCACCGCCACCAAGCGCCCGAAGCCGGCCAAGCTGAACACCGGCATGGAAATCATGGTGCCCGAATACATCACCAACGGCGAACGCGTGCTGGTGAACACCACCACCGGCGAATTCGCCGGCCGCGCGGACTGAATCCGCTGCCCCCGATGCCGGCATGGCTGGCACCGGGGGCGTCCGGTGCCGCGATTGATGAAGGCGCCATCCACGCATGGCGTGGATCTACATGACAGGACCGCGTCGCTTCCGGCATTGATGCCGGTGTCACCCACGCATGGCGTGGATCTACGCGGGCATGGCCCGTGCGCGTCGTTCAACGCGCCGCGAACGTACCGCAACCGTGGTATTGGCGGGTGCCTACCGTCAGCATCGCGCGCGCCTCGAACGGTTCGCCACTCATGTCGTCCTCGCAGGCACCCCGCTGGAAACTCAGCTTGATGTCCGTACCATCGGTGGCCTTGCCGATCCAGCCATCGGCCCCCTGCGCAGGGGTGGGCACCTCGAAGCGACGGTCGCCATAGTCCACTTCCACGCGCAGCACCGGCCCACCGTGTATGCCGGCCTCCACATCCGCCGTCCAACCGGGCTCATTGCCACGGGCATGGAAGCGCGCAGGCGCGATGGTCCGTGCCGACGAATCCTTGCCCCCTGCCCGGCAGGTACGATCCGGCTCGCCGGCCAGGCTCAGCACGCCATCGCCGTCGCCCTTGGTCCACAGCGCATTGCCCTGCGCATCACCGAAACGCGCGCCCGATGCCACCATCTCCGGCTCCAGCTGCAGCGTGCGGCCCGCCACCCGCACCGTGGCGCGTTCCTGCCCGTGGTAGGTGGCCTCCACGGCCAGCTCGCCACACTGGAACACCACGTGCTCGCTGCTGGCGGCGGCCTTCGGTACCGGCGTGTCGTCGCCAGCGGCCGGCGGCGCAGCGGCGGGCGTCGGCTGGCAGGCCGCCAGCGCCATCGCCAATGGGGCCACGAACAGCACGGTTACAGCTCGCATGCATCGACTCCTTGTCGCAACGTCATCAATCCTTGACCGTACCACTGCTGGCCGGCCATCAACTGAGCGGGGCCTGACCACGGCCCGGCTCAGGCCAGGATCAGCGTCATCGACAGCAGCTGTGCACCGGCCGGGCAGGCACTGCACGCCCACACCCGCAGCAACCGCAACTGCACGGGTGGAAGGTTCCGGCCCTCCATGCGTACCTGAAGGCGCACCGTGCTGGTGCGCAGGGCTAGGCGGCCGCACAGCAGCGTCTCGACATCCTGCTCGTCCAGCCCCTGCACCTGGACCCCGCCTGCGCGCCATGCCTGCCAGCCGGGCAACACCGGAAGCGGCTCCCCCTGGGCATCGAGCACGAAGAACGCCGGCGACAGCATGGCATCGATGTCCGCGGCCGCGCCCTGCACCAGCGCCCGCTGCAGGCGTTCTTCCAGGGCCTGCAGCTGCGCTGCCTCCAATCCGTCAACGTTGGTGACCATCCACGGACTCTCCTGTCATCGGCCGGCGCCGCAGCAGGTGCCGGCCCAGCCAGCGCCGCGCCCCCTGCACCACGATGTAGAACGCCGGCACGAAGAACACCGCCAGCACGGTCGCACTGACCATGCCACCGAACACGCCGGTACCGATGGCCTGCTGGGTTTCGCGCGATGCCCCCTGCGCCAGCATCAACGGCACCACGCCCAGAGCGAAGGCCAGCGATGTCATCAGGATCGGCCGCAGGCGCAGACGGGCTGCTTCCAGCGCCGCACCGGCCGCACTGCGCCCCTGGCGCTGCAGCTGGCGGGCAAACTCCACGATCAGGATCGCGTTCTTTGCCGACAGGCCGATCACGGTAATCATGCCGACCTTGAAGAACACATCGTTCGGCATGCCCCGCAACAACACCGCCGCCACCGCACCCAGCAGCCCCAGCGGCACCACCAGCAGCACCGCTACCGGAATCGACCAGCTTTCATACAGCGCCGCAAGCACCAGGAACACCACCAGCATCGACAGCAGCAGCAACCACGGTGCCTGCGCCGCCGATTCGCGCTCCTGCAGCGACTGGCTGGTCCACTGCAGTGCGAACCCCGGCGGCAGCTGGCGCGCCAGCCGCTCCATCTCGGCCATGGCCTGGCCGGTGGACACGCCCTGTGCCGGCGCACCGGTGACATTCAACGCCGGGAAGCCCAGGTAACGCTGCAGCTGCAGCGGTGCCTGCGTCCACACCGGCGTGACCAGCTCGGACAGGGCGACCATCCCGCCATCGTGGTTGCGCACGTACAGCGCCAGCACATCGTCGATCTCCATGCGGTGCGCGGCATCGGCCTGCACGATCACCTGCTGCAGCCGGCCGGCATTGGGGAAGTCATTGACGTACTGCGACCCCATCGCGGCGGACAACGTGCTGCTGATGTCCGCAAAGCCCACGCCCATCGCCTCGGCCTTGGCACGGTCGATGTCCAGCCGCAGCGCCGTGCCGGACGGCAACCCGTCGGCATGCACCTCGGCCAGCAGCGGGCTGGCCTGTGCGGCAGCCAGCAGCTGCTCCAGCGCGGCACGCAGCTGTGCCGGGCCCTGGCCGGTGCGCGCCTGCAGGGCCAGGCTGAAGCCGGACGAGCGGCCCAGGCTGTCGATGGCCGGCGGCAGCACGCTGATGACCTCGCCTTCCCGCAGCCCGGCCATCGCCTGCTGCACGGCCACCACCTCATCGGCGGCCGTGGCTCCGGCGCGCTCGCCCCAGTCCTTGAGCATGGTGTAGGCCAGTGCCGCACTCGGCCCCGAGCCGGCGAAGCTGTAACCGAGGATCGACTGGTTGGATGCGATGCCCGGCCGCGATGCCACATGCTGTTCATACGCCTCCACCACCGCCAGCGTGCGTTCGGCAGTCGCCTCGGCAGGCAGCTGGATGGAGGTCATGAAGTACCCCTGGTCTTCTTCCGGCAGGAACGCACCGGGCAGCGCGTACAGGCCCAGCAGCAGCGCCACCACCAGCCCGGCAAACACGCCCATCACCCGTCCGGCCCGGCGCAGCACCACGGCTACGCCCTGCTGGTAGCGGCCGGTCATGCGCTCGAAGGCACGGTTGAACGCACCGAAGAAGCCGCTGCGGCCATGGTGGCCACGGGTGCTCGGGCGCAGCAGGGTGGCGCACAGCGCCGGGGTCAGGCTCAAGGCCAGCAGTGCCGAGAACAGGATCGACACCGACATCGCCACGGTGAACTGGCGGTAGATCGCCCCGACCGAACCGCTGGCCAGTGCCATCGGGATGAACACTGCGGTCAGCACCAGGGTGATGCCCACCACGGCGCCGGTCAGTTCGCGCATCGCCTTGAGCGTGGCCTCGCGCGGCGGCAGCCCTTCCTCGGCCATGATCCGCTCCACGCCTTCCACCACCACGATCGCGTCGTCGACGATGATGCCGATGGCCAGCACCATGCCGAACATCGTCAGCACGTTGATCGAGAAGCCCGCCGCCAGCATCACCGCGAAGGTGCCCAGCAGGGCGATCGGCGCCACCAGCGCGGGAATCAGGGTGTAGCGCCAGTTCTGCAGGAACAGGAACATCACCGCGAACACCAGCGCCATGGCTTCAAGCAGTGTCTGCACCACTTTCTGGATGGAGATCTTCACAAACGGCGCGGTGTCGAACGGAATACTCGCCGACACGCCCTGCGGCAGCAAGGGCTGCAGCTCGGCCAGGCGCGCGCGCACCGCCGCCGCCGTGCGCACGGCATTGGCGCCGGGGCGCAGCTGCACACCGGCGGCGGTGGCCGGGCGGCCATCCTCGCGGGTGCCCCAGGCATAGCTCTGCGCGCCCAGTTCGACCCGGGCCACATCCCCCAGCAGCACGCGCGAGCCATCGCGGCCGGCGCGCAGCACGATGGCGGCGAAGGCCTCCGGCGTGGACAGCTGGCCCTGCGCATTGAGCGGCACGGTGATGCGCTGGCCGGCCACCGCCGGCGAATCGCCGATGCGGCCCGGTGCGATCTCCAGGTTCTGCTGCTCGATGGCGCTGGCCACATCGGTCACGGTCAGGCCATAGCCGGTCAGCCGTGCCGGGTCCAGCCAGACCCGCATGGCCTGCTCGGCACCGAACAGCTGCACCCGGCCCACGCCATCGACACGGCGCAGTTCCTCGATGATGTTGCGGGCCATGAAGTCGCCCAGCGCGGCTTCGCTGACGCTGCCATCGGGCGAGTTCAACCCGACCAGCATCAGGAAGCCCGAATCGGCCGCCTCCACGAACAGGCCGTTCTGCCGCACCGTGCGTGGCAGCCGCGGCTCGATGGCCTTGATGCGGTTCTGTACGTCCACCTGTGCCAGCTCCGGATCGGTACCGGGCACGAAGGTCGCCGTGATCGAGGCTTCACCGGACGTATCCACCGACGATTCGAAGTACAGCAGGTGCTTGACGCTGGACAGCTCACGCTCGATCAGGCCGACCACCGCATCATTGAGCGTCTGCGGACTGGCGCCGGGGTAGCTGGCATAGATGCTGACACTGGGCGGGGCGACCGCCGGGTAGCGCTCCACCGCCAGGCGCGGGATCGCCAGCACGCCGGCCAGCACGATGAAGATCGCCAGCACCCAGGCGAATACCGGGCGATCGATGAAGAAGCGGGCCATGATGTGTTCCTTCCCTGTGGCCGGTATACCCGGACCGTGCTGTGCTCAGGACTGTTCTGCCGCGGCGGTGACCGGCTGCCAGCGGCGGGCATCCACCTGCATGCCTTCCTGCAGGCGCTCCTGCCCCTCCACCACCACCTTTTCGCCGGCCGCCAGGCCCTGGCGCACGCGCCAATGACCGGGCACGCCGCTGTCCACCTGCAGCGTGCGGATGACCGCCTTGCCGTCGCTGGCGATCACCCAGGCATACGCCTGGCCGCCCGCACTGCGCAGCACGGCCTGCTGTGGCAGCAGCACGGTGCTGTCCGGCCCGCCGCGTGGCACCCGTGCACGGACATACATGCCCGGTAGCAGTTCACGGCGCGGGTTGTCGACCAGGATGCGCAGGATCACATCACCGGTACGCGCATCGACGTTGATGCCCGAGAACAGCAGCTGCCCGGACTCGGCCAGCGGTTGCCCGCCCGGCCCCAGCACGGTCACCGCCACGGCATCGCCCTGCCCGGCACTGCGCTGCAGCGGCTGCAGCTGCGATGCGGGCTGGCGCACGTCCACATAGACCTGGTCGATCTGCTGCACCACCGCCATCGGCTCGGCATCGGCCACGCCCACCAGCGCGCCTTCACTGACCAGCGCCTGGTCGATACGCCCGGCGATGGGCGCGCTGACCGTGGCGTAGCGCAGGTCCAGCTGGCGCCGGGCCAGGATCGCCCGGGCCTCGTTGACCGCCGCGCGCGCCTGCTCATGCTCGGCATTGGCATCGTCGCGGTTCTGCTGGCTGACCGCCTGCGCACTGGCCAGCGCATGCAGGCGCTGCGAATGCAGGCGCGAACGTGCCAGCGCCGCCTCGCTGCGCTGCAGGGCGGCCAGCGCCGAATCGACATCGGCGCGGAACGCTGCCGGATCGATCTGGAACAGCGGCTGGCCCTGGCCGACTTCGGCGCCCTGCTCGAACAGGCGCTTGAGCACGATGCCGCCCACCTGCGCACGGATCTGCGCGGTACGCACCGCCGCTACGCGGCCGGGCAGTTCGTCTTCACGCTGCACGACCTGCGGGGCCACGGTCAGCACGCCCACGCGGGGCGGGGCCGGTGGCGGCGCGTCGGGCGCGGAGCAGGCCGTCATGGCCAGGGCGAGGGCCGCGCACAGCGCGGCGAACGGGGTCCTGAAGGTTCTCATTGCTGTACACGGGCCGGCATCGCGGCGCTGGATCATGAAGCGCGCAGTGTGGAAGACCACGATGGGGTTTCGATGGAGCAAGTGTGGAGATACGATGGAGGCAAGCACCTTCAGGCCCCTGACTGCATGCCAGCCCCTGCCCCTACCCTTGCGCCGGCCGCGCAATGGGACCGCTCCCTCGATGCGCTCGTGCTGATCGTGGAGGATGAAGCGGAAATCACCGACATCATCGCTGCCTACCTGGAACGTGAAGGCCTGCGCACGCTGCGCGCGATCGATGGCCCCGCTGCGCTCGACCTGCACCGCAGTGCACGCCCGGACCTGGTGCTGCTGGATGTGCAGCTGCCCGGGCTGGATGGCTGGAGCGTGCTGAGCCAGCTGCGCCAGCGCGGCGATACACCGGTCATCATGCTGACCGCGCTGGACCAGGACCTGGACAAGCTGACGGCCCTGCGCATGGGGGCCGACGATTACGTGGTCAAGCCTTTCAACCCGGCCGAAGTAGCCGCGCGCGTACGCGCCGTGCTGCGCCGCACGCTGCGTGGCACCCGCCCGGATGCCGCGCCGGTGCTGCGGGTCGGGCCGCTGGTGATCGACCTGGCCACCCACGCCGTGCACGTGGAAGGCGATGGCTACAGCCACGAGCTGCTGCTGACGCTGACCGAGTTCAAGCTGCTGCACTGCATGGCCCTGGCACCGACCCGCATCTTCAGCCGCAGCGAACTGATGCATGAGTGCCTGCCGGAAAGCGAGGCCCTCGAACGCACCGTGGACAGCCACGTGAGCAAGCTGCGCCGCAAACTCGATGATGTCGGCATGGGCCATGTCCCGGCCAGCGTGCGCGGTGTCGGCTACCGGCTGATGGCGGACCGCTGATGCGCCGTTCCGGGCTGAGCCGGCACATCATCGTTTCGATGTCGCTGATGGTGCTGGCGGTCATCGTGATGATGATCCTCAGTTCCTACCTGCTGTACGCCGTGCTGGTCGAGTTCTTCCCCGCCAGCGCCAACGAGCCGGACGGCTGGCTGCCGACCGGCCCGGAACTGGTGTGGATGGTCGGGGTCACCCTGCTCGGCCTGGGCCTGGCCATCGCCGCCTCGGTGCGCCTGGCACAGCGCATCCTGTCGCCAATGAACTCCCTGGTGGACAGCATCCGCGCCCTGGCCGAAGGCAACCTGGGCGTCCGCGCCAGCACCACCGATGATTCCCCGGGCGAAGTGGCGCTGCTGGTGGATGACTTCAACGCCATGGCCGACCGCCTGCAGGCGATGGAGCGCGAGCGCACGATGTGGCATGCGGCCATCGCCCATGAGCTGCGCACGCCGGTGACCATCCTGCGCGGCCGCCTGCAGGGCCTGGCCGAAGGGGTGTTCCAACCCGACGAGGCGCAGTTCCGCAGCCTGTTGGCACAGGTGGAAGGCCTGTCGCGGCTGATCGAGGACCTGCGCGTGCTGAGCCTGGCCGACAATGCGCGGCTGGAGGTACGCCGCGCCCGCGCCGATGTGGTCAACGAGATCCATTCGGTGATGACCCTGGTCGACCCGGCCTTCCGCAGCGCCGGCTTCGTGCTGGAACTGGAGACCAGCCGCGGGGAACACCCCGCGCACTGCGATCCCACCCGCCTGCGGCAGGCATTGCTGGCCCTGCTGGAGAATGCCCGGCGCTATGCGACCCCCGGCCGCATCCGCATTGCCGTGCACGAAACCCTGGCCCATGTGCAGATCGCCATCGAGGACGAAGGCCCGGGCATCGACCCGGCGCAGCATGCCAGCATCTTCCATCCGTTCATGCGCGGCGACGGGTCCCGCTCGCGCCAGGGCGGTGGCAGCGGCCTGGGCCTGGCGGTGGTCAAGGCCATCATCGATGCCCATGGCGGCCAGGTGCGCTGCACGCCGGGCAGTGCCGGCGGCAGCCGCTTCATCATCGAACTGCCGCGGCAGTAGCCGGTTCGGCGGCCAGCAGGCGCAGGCGCGCGCCCAATGCGGCCAGGTTCGCATCAATGGTGTCCATGTCCTGCCGGCGCGCCGCAGGCAGCTGCGCACGCAGCTGCTGGCGCAGGGCACGCCAGGCCGGCACGGCCTGCACGCTGGCCGCAGCCACGGCATCGGCCACCTGCGCCTGTTCCCCGGCCTGCGGCAGGCCATACCCCCCGGCCAGCAGGTACGCCGGGCGCAACCATTGCCCGGCCTGCTGCAGCAGGGCGCGCAGCTGCTGCGTGGCCGCACTGTCCGGCGCGCGCAGCAGCTGGCGCTTGAGCACATCGCGTGCGCGCAGGTCGGCACGGCGCTGCGCGGCCTTTTCCAGCAGGAGCAGGCCGGCGGTGGCGCGCAGGTCACCCTGCTGCAGCCAGGGCTGCCGCACCTGCGCCGGCAGGGCCAGCCAGGCCGCAGCATCGCGCGCGGGCAATGCCATCTGCGCCGCGGCCACCGCGAACAACTGCTGGTAGTGGTCGCGCGCGGAAGCGAAGTAGTACCCCTGCCGCTGGGCCGCTGCGCGATCCCGCAGCACCTGCTCGTCCAGCACGCCCCGCCGCGCCAGCCGCGCGCGCAGGCCACGCGGGCTGAGCTGGGCCAGCCCGGCCTCGCCCAGCCGCGGCACGCCGGCCTGCAGCAGCTTGGCCGTTTCCACCGCGCAGTTGTTGCTGACGAAGTAATAGTGGCCGTCGTAGGTCCAGTGCACCTGCGCGGCACGCTCCAGCAGCTGGGCGGTTTCATCGGCCGTCAGCCGCAGCGGCAACGACGCCAGCCCGCGCAGCTCGACCTGGGTGTATTCATCGATGACCTGCTGCAGCGGCAAGACGAACAACCGCGACGGATAGCCACCGGTCAGGCCACGCCAGTTGGAGATCTGCACATCACCGACGAATGCGCGGAAGGACAGCACCCGGTGGTATTCCAGATCCAGGCGGCAGTCCGGGCCGCGGGGCCGCCCCGGCCGGCAGATCACCAGCCGCAGCATGCTGTGGCCCCAGCGGCTCATCGGCTGCGCGCTGCCCTCGGCGAACAGGTAGTCCACCGCATACACCCGGGCCGGGTCCAGCGACAGCAACGAAGCCGCGCCTTCTTCGGCATCGGCCTGCAGCAGCGGTACGGAAACACCGCAGGAAGCCGAGGCTGCGCCGGCACCCAGGTGGTCGCGGTACCAGCGCGCCAGCGCCGGCCGGCGGCAGGCATAGTCCGGATCGAGCAGGTAATGCTCGGCGTTCACCGCAAGGTACTCGGCCGCGCTGGTGCGCTCGTAGTCGTCCGGGCTGCGGTCGCTGAAATCATTGGCACCCCGCCCCAGGTGCCAGGGCCGGCGTTGCCAGCCGGCCAGGTCACGGAAACGGGCGCTGCGTGACCAGCCCGCCCCGCCGCGGTCGGCGACATGGACCAGTTCATGCACCAGCGCCCGGCGCGGTGCCTGCGCTGCGGCGGCCACCGCAGGCCCGTCAGCCCCGGGCGTGTCCAGCAGCGACCGGCGCAAGGCGACGCGGCCGGCAAAGGCACGGCCATGCACATCGGCCGGCAGGTCATCCGGCCAGGCCACCTGGACCTGTGCCGGCAACGCCTGCAACAGGCCCGCAGGGAGCAGCGCCTGCACATCGTCCAGCACCTGCTGCGCCCGCTGCTGCTGCAGCGGGTCCAGTCCGTGCGGGTCCAGCTGCAGGCGCTGGGCAGCCTGCACCGCCGGCATCGCCAGCAGCAACCCCAGGCCGGCGCAGGCCAGGCTACGGGAAACGGTCATGCCGTCGCCGGCCTGCCGCGGGTATCAGCGTGCCAACAGCGCGCGGGCCAGCTCCAGGTCACTCTGCCCGCGTGCGGCCGTGTCCTGCTCGCGCAGGTGCACCAGCGCGGCCTGCAGGCGTGCGCCACGGATCTGGCCATCACTGGCGACGAAGGCTGCGGCATCATCGCGCGCGGCCTCGACGACCTTGTCGTCGCCGGACGAACTGGCCGAGGAACCGGAGGAGGCCCCGGTGGCCGAGCCTGCGGAAGTGCCGGCGAAGCTGGAAGCGAAGCCGGCAAGCGGCAGGGACAGCAGGGCAAGCAGCAGGAGCGGTCGGGTCATCGGTCGCGGCAATCAGGGAAGGAAGCGGCAGCGTAATCGCTGCGTGAAGACTTTGTCTGCCTCAGGCGTCGAACAGCTTGCCCGGGTTCAGCCGGCCTTGGGGATCGAACGCGCGCTTGACCGCCTTCATCAGCGCGATCTCGGCCGGGCCGCGGGTGCTGTCCAGATAGCCTTTCTTGACCAGGCCGATGCCATGTTCGGCGGAGATGCTGCCATTGAACCGTGCCAGCACCTGCGCCAGCAGCTTGGTCACGTGCTCGCACTGGCCGACGAACTCTCCGGCGGAGGTCCCTTCCGGCTTGAGCACATTGATGTGCAGGTTGCCATCGCCGATGTGGCCGAACCAGACCACGTCGAAGTGCGGATAGGCCTGGCCGATCAGCGCCTGGGTTTCGGCCAGGAACGCGGGCATGGCCGAAATGCGCACCGACACATCGTTCTTGTACGGGGTATGACGCGCCAGCGCCTCGGTGATGCCTTCGCGCAGGCGCCACAACTGCGCGGCCTGGGCATCGCTGGCGCTGACCACGCCATCGCTGACCCAGCCATTGCCCAGGCAATCCTCGAAGGCCGCCATCGCCGCCGCTTCCTGCGCCGCATCGTCGGCGGCGAATTCGGTCACCACGTAATACGGATGGACCTCGGCGAACGGCGCCTGCGCACCGTGCGCCAGCACGTGGTGCAGCGCACGGTCGGTGAAGAACTCGAACGCCTGCAGCTGCAGCCGGGCACGGAACGCCGCGAACACCTGCATCAGCACCTCGAAGCTGGGCAGCGCCAGCAGCATCACATTGCTCGCCGGCGGCGGATCGGCCAGCTTCAGGGTGGCCTCCACGATCACGCCCAGCGTGCCTTCCGAGCCGATCAGCAGCTGGCGGAAGTCGTAGCCGCTGGAATTCTTGATCAGGCCCTTGTTGAGCTCGAGCAGGTCGCCATCGGCGGTGACCACCTTCAGCCCGGCAATCCATTCGCGGGTATTGCCGTAGCGGATCACGCGGATGCCGCCGGCATTGGTGGCGATGTTGCCGCCGATCGAGCACGAGCCGCGCGCGGCGAAATCGACCGGATAGATCAGGCCATGCTCGCGCGCAGCGTTGTGGATGGCTTCCAGCGGCATGCCGGCCTGCACCACCAGCGTGCGGTCGACCGCATCGTAGGCCAGCGCCTTGTTCATCCGCTCCAGGCTCAGCACCAGTTCGCCATGGGCGGCCACCGCGCCGCCGGACAGCCCGGTGCGCCCCCCCGACGGCACCACCGCCACGCCTTCGGCGGCGCACCAGCGCAGCACCGCCTGCACCTCCTCCACCGTCGCCGGCAGGGCGATGGCCAGCGGCGCCGGCGTCCAGCGCCGGGTCCAGTCGCGCCCGTAGTGTTCCAGGTCGGCCGGGTCGGTCTTCAGGCGCAGGCCGGGGACGGCCTGGTGCAGCGAGGCGAGGCGGGAATCGGTCATGGCGGTCCAGCACGATGCATGAAGAACGGGCAAGCGTGCCAGCGCCGCCGCTCAGCGTCCAGCCCGCCCGGTGCGGGGCGGATGGCTACGGATGCAACCATTTGCGCACTGCACCATCGGCGCCGCGTTCTGGCATAGTGGATCGCTCCCGTCCCACTGGCCGTGCCGCCCCATGTCGCCGAAGAAGACCTCGTACCCGAAGCAGGATATCCGTGTGCTGTTGCTGGAGGGGGTCAGCCAGACCGCCGTGGATGTGTTCACCGCCGCCGGCTACAGCCAGATCGAGGTGCACAGCAAGGCCCTGCCGGAAGAGGAGCTGAAGGCCCGCATCGCCGAGGCGCACATCGTCGGCATCCGCTCGCGCACCCAGCTCAGTGCCGAGGTGCTGGCCGAGGCCAAGCGCCTGATCGCGGTGGGCTGCTTCTGCATCGGCACCAACCAGGTCGACCTGGACGCGGCGGAGATCGCCGGCATCCCGGTGTTCAACGCGCCCTACTCCAACACCCGCAGCGTGGCCGAGCTGGTGGTCGCCGAGGCGATCATGCTGACCCGCGGCATCCCGCAGAAGAACGCCGAGTGCCACCGTGGCGGCTGGTCCAAGTCGGCCGCCGGCAGCCATGAAGTGCGCGGCAAGACCCTGGGCATCATCGGCTACGGCCATATCGGCACCCAGGTCGGCGTGATGGCCGAAGCACTGGGCCTGCACGTGATCTTCCATGACGTGGAAACCAAGCTGGCGCTGGGCAACGCCCGCGCGGCGGCCAGCCTGGACGACCTGCTCGAGCGCGCCGACATCGTCACCCTGCACGTGCCGGAAACCACCGCCACGCAATGGATGATCGGCGCGCCGGAACTGGCGAAGATGCGCCGCGGGGCGCACCTGATCAACGCCGCCCGTGGCACCGTGGTGGACATCGCCGCGCTCGATGCCGCCCTGGCTTCCGGCCACCTGGGCGGCGCGGCGCTGGACGTGTTCCCGGTCGAACCCAAGGGCAACGGCGATGTCTTCGAGTCCCCGCTGACCCGCCACGACAACGTGATCCTGACCCCCCACGTGGGCGGCAGCACGCTGGAGGCGCAGGACAACATCGGCGTGGAAGTGGCGGCCAAGCTGGTGCGCTACAGCGACAACGGCAGCACGCTGTCGGCGGTCAACTTCCCCGAAGTCACCCTGCCCGAACACGACGGCAGCCTGCGCCTGCTGCACATCCACCGCAACGTGCCCGGCGTGCTGTCCAAGGTCAACGAGATCTTCTCGCGGCACAACGTCAACATCGACGGCCAGTTCCTGCGCACCGACCCGCAGGTGGGCTACGTGGTGATCGACATCACCGCCGAAGCGCCCCAGGCCTCGGCCGTGCGGGATGAGCTGGCGGCGATTCCGGGCACGTTGCGCACGCGCATCCTGTATTGACACGCATCCCGCCATCCACGCATGGCGTGGATCTACCGGGGATGCGATGGCGTTCTGTGGATCCACGCCATGCGTGGATCCGTGCGCTCAGCGCGCCAGCCAGCGGCGCGCCATGCGCTGCATCGATTCGTCCGATTCCGGGTCGGCGGCGATCTCGGGCACCGGGCGCCAGGCCAGGTCCAGCGATTCCTCGCTGATGGCGAAGGCCTCGCCGGCCACGGCGCGGATCACGAAACGCACGTCGTAGTGCCAATGGCCGGGGACGTCCCTGCGCTCGGGAATCCAGTGCTTGTCGATGTCGAAGATCGCCGGATCGTCCAGCACCAGCCCGGACAGGCCTGATTCCTCTTCCGCCTCCTTCAGCGCGACCCGTGCCAGGTCGTGGTCGCCGTCGGCGTGGCCGCCCAGCTGCAGCCAGCGCTGCAGCTTGCGGTGATGGGTCAGCAGCGCCCGCGTGCCATCGGCGCTGACCAGCCAGCAGCTGGCCGTGAAGTGGCCCGCCAGGCGCTCCCGCCGGAACGGATCTTCCGGGTCGTCGATCAATGTGCTGAATTCGGCGGCGAGGGCGTCGTCCGACGGCACCTGGCGGGCATGGTCACGCAACAGGGCGCGCAGGCGATCGTCAAGTACGGCAAGGACTTCAGCGGTTTCGCTCATGAATGCGGGGGTACGGGAAAAAGATCGGCCATTATCGCCGTTCAATGTTGCGATTGCGCTTGTGCGTTGGCTTCAGCTTTGGCTAAGGTACAGCGGGCCGTTCGCGCGGCCTTCACCATTCCAGGCCGTTGGCAACGTACCGGCGGCCCTCCCACTCCGAACCATTAGGGAAGTACTGCATGCTGAAAGCTCTGTTGAGGGTCAAGCCGGTGCAACCGGCCGGGCACGTCGATGCCGGCGAACCCATCGAAGGCAGCCTGGATGGCGAAGCCACGCTGAAACGGACCCTCACGGCCAAACACCTCATCATGCTCGGCATTGGTGCGGTGATCGGTGCAGGCATCTTCGTACTGACCGGCCAGGCGGCGGCCAACCACGCCGGCCCGGCGGTGATGCTGTCGTTCGTGATCGCCGGCTTCGCCTGCGCCCTGGCGGGCCTGTGCTACGCCGAGTTCGCGGCGATGATGCCGGTCTCCGGCAGCGCCTATTCCTATTCCTACGCCACCCTCGGCGAAGGCATGGCCTGGTTCATCGGCTGGTGCCTGGTGCTGGAATACCTGTTCGCCTCGGCCTCGGTCGCGGTGGGCTGGTCGGCCTACCTGATCAGCTTCATCACCACCACGCTGCACATGCCCTTCCCGGACCTGCTCAGCGCCGCGCCCATCGCCTGGACCGGCAGCGAGTTCGTCTCCTCCGGCAAGCTGTTCAACCTGCCGGCGGTGCTGATCGTGGCAGCGGTGTCCGGCCTGCTGTACGTCGGCGTGACCCAGTCGGCCTTCGTCAACGCGATCATCGTGGCGATCAAGGTCACCGTGATCTGCCTGTTCATCGGCTTCGGCGCGGCCCACATCGACCCGGCCAACTGGCATCCCTTCATCCCCGAAAACACCGGCGTGCCGGGTGAATTCGGCTGGAGCGGCATCTTCCGCGCGGCCACCATCGTGTTCTTCGCCTACATCGGCTTCGACGCGGTCTCCACCGCCGCCGGTGAAACCAAGGACCCCCAGCGCAACATGCCGATCGGCCTGCTCGGCTCGCTGGCCGTGTGCACCGTGGTCTACATCATCGTCTGCGCCGTGCTGACCGGCATGATGCCGTTCAACCTGCTGGGCACCGACAAGCCGGTGGCCACCGCGCTGGAGCCCTACCCCACCCTGTCCTGGCTGAAGACCGCCGTGGAAATCGGCGCCATCGCCGGCCTGTCCTCGGTGGTACTGGTGATGATGATGGGCCAGACCCGCATCGCCTACACCATTTCCCGCGACGGCCTGCTGCCGAAGTTCTTCGGCAAGGTCCACAGCCGTTTCCGCACCCCGTACTGGGCCACGATCGTGGTCGGCGTGATCGCTGCGGCGCTGGCCGGCCTAGTGCCGCTGAACGTACTGGGCGAACTGGTCTCCATGGGCACCCTGCTGGCCTTCGCCACCGTCTGCATCGGCGTGCTGGTGCTGCGCTACAGCCGTCCGGAAATCCACCGTCCGTTCCGCGTGCCGCTGGTCTGGGTGATCTGCCCGCTGGGCGCGGCCGCCTGCCTGTTCCTGTTCTGGCAGGCGTTCGTGGTGCACTGGCACCTGTTCGTCGGCTGGACCGTGCTGGGCATGCTGATCTACCTGGGCTACGGCATCCGCAACAGCAAGCTGGCCAAGTCCACCTGACCCCCGACGGGCCGGCCCTGCGCCGGCCCGTCCGTTTTCGCCCGTGCCAGGCCGCCACCGGCACACCGACAAGACACAACGACACATGTTCAAGCAACTCTGGGCCACCAAGCATCCGCATGCCGCCCATGAAGACGCCAACGGCCTGAGCCTGCGCCGCCACCTCGGCCCCTGGGGCCTGACCGCCCTGGGCATCGGCGCGGTCATCGGCGGCGGCATCTTCGTCATCACCGGCCAGGCGGCGGCCAACCATGCCGGCCCGGCCATCATGCTGTCGTTCGTGCTGGCGGCGGTGTGCTGCGCGTTCTGCGCGATGGCCTATGCCGAGTTCGCCGCGATGGTGCCGGTCTCCGGCAGCGCCTACACCTACACCTACGCCACCTTCGGTGAGCTGTCGGCCTGGTTCATCGGCTGGATGCTGGTGCTCGAATACGGGGTGTCCGCCTCGGCGGTGGCGGTCAGCTGGACCGGCTACTTCCTCAGTTTCCTCAGCCAGTTCGACATCCACCTGCCCGCCGCGCTGGTCAGCGCTCCGCTGGACGCGCAGCTGCGCCCCACCGGCGCGATCGCCAACATTCCCGCCGCCATCCTGGTGCTGCTGCTGACCTGGCTGTGCTACGTGGGCATCAGCAAGTCCTCGGCGATGAACATGGCCATGGTCATCCTCAAGACCGGGCTGATCGTGCTGGTCATCGTGGTCGGCTGGAAGTACGTGGACACCAGCAACTGGACCCCGTTCATCCCCGCCAACGAAGGCCCCGGCAAGTACGGCATGGAAGGCGTGCTGCGCGGCGCGGCGATGGTGTTCTTCGCCTACATCGGCTTCGAGGCGGTATCCGTGGCCGCGCAGGAATCGCACCGCCCCCAGCGCGACATGCCGATCGGCATGATGCTGTCACTGGTGATCTGCACCGTGCTGTACATCGCCATGGCGGCGGTGATGACCGGGCTGGTGCCGTTCCACCTGCTGGGCACCGACGAGCCGGTGGTGACCGCCGTGGCCGCCCACCCGCAGCTGGGCTGGCTGCGCTGGGTCGTGGAAGTAGGCGCGCTGATCGGCCTGGCTTCGGTGGTGCTGGTGATGGTGATCGGCCAGCCGCGCATCTTCATGATCATGGGCCGCGACGGCCTGCTGCCGCCGGTGTTCACCCGCATCCACCCGAAGTACCGTACCCCGCACATCAACACGGTGATCACCGGCATCGGCATCGCCCTGCTGGCCGCGCTGTTCCCGCTGGACATCCTGGGCGAACTGACCTCGATGGGCACGCTGATCGCCTTCGCCGCGGTCTGCGCCGGCGTGCTGATCCTGCGCCGCACCCAGCCGGACCTGCCGCGCCCGTTCCGCATTCCGGCCGCCTGGCTGGTCTGCAGCCTGGGCGTGATCAGCTGCCTGGCCCTGCTGTCGGCGATGACGCTGCACAACTGGATGCTGATGGGCGTGTGGACCCTGGTCGGCTTCGTGATCTATTTCACCTACGGCTTCAGGCACAGCCGCCTGCGGGTGAAGTAAGGGGGGGTATTGCAGGGCCTGCGGCCCTGCACCCACCGTTGAAGCCGGAGCAACAGCAACGGCAACCGCTGGGGGTATCCGCGGCATGGGTGTCGCGGCCAAGCCCCCATGAACGGGTTCACGGCGTCCCCTGCGCGGCCCACCCGACCGGCCAGCCCACGGAACCTGCTTCTGACGCCCGCCACGAGGGGCTCAGCCGTTGGCCGAATCCAGTAAAATCGCCCCCATGAACGCCCCCACCTTCCCGTACGACACCGCCCGCCTGGGCGAACTGGCCCAGCTGCTGATCGACAACGTCCGCGAACTGGCCCAGGCCGGCTGGACCCCTGCCACCAGCAGCAACTTCTCCCACCGCCTGGATGATCGCCATGCGGCCATCACCGTGTCCGGCAAGGACAAGGGCCGGCTGGTGCAGGACGACATCATGGTGGTCGATTTCGAGGGCAAGGCCGTCGGCCGCCCGCTGCGCCCGTCCGCCGAAACCCTGCTGCACACCCAGCTGTACCGCCGCTTCCCGGAAATCGGCTGCGTGCTGCACACGCACTCGCCGGTGCAGACCATCGCCTCGCGCCTGTATGCGCCGCAGGGCCATGTGCACCTGGAGGGCTACGAGCTGCTGAAGGCCTTCGCTGGCAACAGTACCCATGAAATGGCCGTGGACGTGCCGGTGTTCGCCAATACCCAGGACATGGACGTGCTCTCGGCCCAGGTCGATGCGCTGCTGGACCGCCAGGCACTGTGGGGCTACCTGATCGACGGCCACGGCCTGTACGCCTGGGGCCGCGACATGGCCGAAGCCCGCCGCCACCTGGAGGCCTTCGAGTTCCTGTTCCACTGCGAGCTGGAGCTGAAGAAGCTGCGCGGCTGAAACCGCCGGATCGGCAAAATTGAATCCTGAAAGGAATCTGAGCCGTTTCCATGGTCATCAGCGCCGCCATCCACCATGGCGGCGTCGCTGTTAATCTTTGCGTTCCCCCTTATCCAACGACGTTCAAGCCGCCGCCATGAGCCGACTGCGCATCTACAACGACACCGCCCCCGAGGCCCCGCTGCTGGACACCCAGGACGGCGCGGCCATCGCGGCCGAGCTGCAGAAGATCGGTGTCACCTTCGAGCGCTGGCAGGCCACCGCGCCGGTCGCGCCGGGCGCCAGCCAGGAGGACGTGTTCGCCGCCTACCGCGCCGACATCGACCGCCTGGTTGCCCAGCATGGCTTCAAGAGCGTGGACGTGGCCTCGATCGCCCCGGACAACCCCAACCGCGCCGAGATGCGCAAGAAGTTCCTCGACGAACACTTCCACAAGGAAGACGAGGTGCGCTTCTTCGTCGCCGGCTCGGGCCTGTTCACCCTGCACGTGGACGACAAGGTCTACGAGATCGAATGCGTGAAGGACGACCTGATCGCCGTGCCGGATGGCACCACCCACTGGTTCGACATGGGCGAGGAGCCGAGCTTCGTGGCCATCCGCTTCTTCACCGAGCCGGACGGCTGGGTCGGCCACTTCACCGGCACCGACATCGCCCAGAAATTCCCCCGTTACGTTCCTACCCAGGCATCCTGATTCCATGCAGCCCCGCGTCATCCTGACCGACATCGAAGGCACCACCAGCAGCATCTCGTTCGTCAAGAACGTGCTGTTCCCTTACGCCCGCAAGGCCCTGCCCGGCTTCGTCGCCGAACACGGCCAGCAGCCGGACGTCCGCCGCTGGCTGGACCTGGTGGCGGCCGAGATCGGCGGTGCCTGCCAGGATGGCGTGATCGTGGAGACGCTGCAGGGCTGGATCGACCAGGACCGCAAGCACACCGCGCTGAAGGCCCTGCAGGGCCTGATCTGGGATGCCGGCTACCGCCGCGGCGACTACACCGCCCACTTCTACCCGGAGGTGGCACCAGTGCTGAAGGGGTGGCACGCCGCCGGCCTGCCGCTGTACGTGTACTCGTCCGGTTCGGTGCCGGCGCAGAAGCTGTTCTTCGGCTTCAGCGATGCCGGCGACCTGGCCCCGCTGGTGTCGGGCTGGTTCGACACCGAAGTGGGCGGCAAGCGCGAGGCCGACAGCTACCGCCACATCGTGCGCGCGATCGGCATGCCGGCGGGTGAGATCCTGTTCCTGTCCGACGTGGTCGAGGAACTGGATGCCGCCCGTGACGCCGGTCTGCAGACGCGTCTGCTGGACCGCCTTGACGATTACCCGCTGCCGCGCACCGGTGACGCCGCGCACGGCCACACCCGCGTCGAGAATTTCCAACAGATCGTGCTGTAACCGGCAGATCCACGCCATGCGTGGAACGGACACAACCCGCCAGGCATGGCCTGGCGCTACACCGGGGCGCCACGCCCTCCCGTAGATCCACGCCATGCGTGGATGCGGCCTCCGGCGCAATCTCCCGCAACGGAAACAATCCGCCAGGCATGGCCTGGCGCTACACCGGGGCGCCACGCCCTCCCGTAGATCCACGCCATGCGTGGATGGGCCTCCGGCGCAATCTCCCGCAACGGACACAACCCGCCAGGCATGGCCTGGCGCTACACCGGGGCGCCAGGCCCTCCCGTAGATCCACGCCATGCGTGGATGTGGCCTCCGGCGCAATCTCCCGCAACGGAAACAATCCGCCAGGCATGGCCTGGCGCTACACCGGGGCGCCACGCCCTCCCGTAGATCCACGCCATGCGTGGATGGGCCTCCGACGCAATCTCCCGCAACGGACACAACCCGCCAGGCATGGCCTGGCGCTACACCGGGGCGCCATGCCCTCCCGTAGATCCACGCCATGCGTGGATGCGGCCTTCGATGCCATCCCCCACAACGGATACGTTCCGCCAGGCATGGCCTGGCGCTGCCGGGGAACGAGCGGCCCTCAATGGTCGTTGAGGGTCCGCAACCGCATCGCGGCGCGCAGGGTAGCCAGGTCGGCGCTGCTGTTCACCGCGATATCGCGCGTTTCACCTGGCAGCAGGTCAAGCAGGTTGTCCTCCAGCCGCACGTCCAGCGCACCGAAATCAATCCAGGCCGCACGCACCAGCGCGCTGCTCTGCAGGCGCAGGCGGTAGTGGCTCCCATCGATGTCCAGCGTCGCGCGCAGCGCATCACGGGCCAGCACCTGGTCCTTGGCCTCCACGAAACCCACCACCTGGCGTGCGGTCACCTTGCCTTCCTGCAGCAGTTCATACACCGCCACGGTGCGGGCCGGGTCGGCCTTGCCCAGCAGTTCGGCATCGGTGTAGGTGCCGGCATCGGTGACCCCGGCCACGGACAGCGTCACCGGTAGTTCACGGCGGCTGAGCACCTTGCCGGCCACATCCATCACCCGCAGCCGCCAGCGCGCCTGCAGCGGCAGCTGGCCGTCATTGATCAACCGCACGCGCGTGCGGCCCTCATCGCGCAGCGCGGCCAGCGTGACCGGTGCGAAGAAGCGGCGGGCCTGGTAATGCAGCGCCTTCCAGCGGCCGTAGTAGTCCACGCTGGACCAGGACGCCCCCGGCCAGACATCGTTGAGCTGCCAATACAACGAACCCATCGTGTAAGGCCGCGATGCGCGATGATGCAGCGCCGCCAGGGCGATGCCCTCGGCCTGCATGACCTGGCTGAGATAGACGAAATCCGCGAAATCACGCGGCGTGCCGTACGCCATCTCGATGTAATGCAGCAGGCGGGTATTGCCATCGCCGGCCATGAACTTCTGGTGGGCGCGGATGACCGGGCTGTCGATGCGCTGTTCGGCCGGCGTGGCGATCTGGTCGATGGTCGCCAGCGACGGCCAGCCCTGCAGCCCGTATTCGGACATGAAGCGCGGGGTCTGCCGCAGGTAGGCCTGCACCGGCAAGGCCGGGTTGCCCCACACTTCCCAGTAGTGCTTGTCGCCGCGGGTGGAATCGTTGGCCTTGGTATCCAGGTCATTGCTCGGCGAGCTGGACCAGTACGGCACACCCAGCCCCTCTTCCGCCACCACCTGGCGCAGGTCGTTGCCGAACAGGTCCACGTAGCCCTGCCAGACCTTGGCGGCGAACACGGGATCGGCGGCCTTCAGATCGCGGCCATGGCCCCAGTCCTTCCACGCGGTTTCTTCTTCATTGTTGCCACACCACAGCACGATGCTGGGGTGATGGCGCAGCCGGCGCACGTTGTCACGCGCCTCGGCCACCACGCTGGCACGGAACGCGGGGTCATAACCGGGCTGCATGCCGCCGCCGAACATGAAGTCCTGCCAGACCAGCAGGCCCAGCTCGTCGGCGATGTCGAAGAAGGCATCGTCTTCGTAGTAGCCACCGCCCCAGTTGCGCACCATGTTCATGTTGGCATCGCGGGCGGCGGTCAGCACCTGCCGCAGCCGCGCGGCATCCACGCGTGCGGGGAAGGCGTCGAAGGGAATCACGTTGGCGCCCTTGGCGAACACCGGCACGCCATTGATGACGAAGGCAAAGCCCTGCCCGCCCGTGTCATCCTGTTCGCGGCGCAGCTCGACCGTGCGCAGGCCGATGCGCTGCTGCAGGCGATGGGCGTCATCGTCGCGCCCGGCCACCGACACCGTCACCGTGTAGCGGTCCTGCGCGCCCTGCCCGGCCGGCCACCAGCGGCGCGGATGGTCCAGTTGCACCGGCACCTCCACGGTGGTGCTGCCGGCCTGCAGCAGCGCCGGCTGCTGGCGGCGGAACACACTGCGGCCGTCAGGATCGAGCACCTCCACGGCCAGCGCTGCGCTGCCGGCCGTGTCCTGCTGCAGCTGCACCTGTACGGTCAGGCGCGCCTGCTGCGCGTCCAGCGCATCGGTACGCACGGCGAGGTCGGTCAGGCGGGTGTCATCCCAGCTCTGCAGGTCCACGTTGCGCCAGACACCGGCGGTGACATAGCGCGGCCCCCAGTCCCAGCCGAAGTGATAGGCCGGTTTGCGCGCGAAGTTGCCGACCATCGCGTCCTTGGGCTCATCGCCGTAGGGCGAGGGATAATTGCCGGCGATCTTGTGCGGCATCGCCTGCACGCCCGGCAGCAGGGTGCGGATCGGAGAGCGGAACACGATCTGCAGTTCATTGCCGCTGGCCTTGAGGCGGCCGTCGACCCGGGCGCGCCAGGTGCGATGGGCATTGTCGGCCTTCAGCAGGGGTTTGCCGTTGAGCGTCACCTCGGCATAGGTGTCCAGGCCATCGAACCGCAGTTCGGCATGCGGCCGCGCCAGGGTGGCGGCGTCCACCTCGAAGCGGGCACGGTATTCCCAGTCCGCCAGCCCGATCCACTGCAGTTCCGCTTCGGCGGCGCCGACATAGGGGTCGCGGACCAGGCCATGGGCCAGCAGGTCGGTATGCACGCTGCCGGGCACATGGGCGTCGCGCCACTGCTGCAGCCCAGGGTGGGAGGCGCCCTGGGCGTCACCGGGCAGCAGGCGGAATTCCCAGTGCGCCTGCAGCGGCGCGGCGGCCAGTGGGGCCGCCGCGACGATGCCCAGCAACAGGAGCAACCAAGACAGGGTACGGACACTGTGGAAGGGGCGGTGCATGTGCGTAACTCCTGTTGTGTTCGCCAGGCATGGCCTGGCGCTACCGATGCTTCCTGCCGGGCGTGGCCCGGCTCCCCGTTCGCGGCGCGCCGGGTGCGCTCAGCGCACGACGTTCAGCACTTCGTAGCAGGCACCCATGGTGTGGTAATCGACCTTGCCCGCCGGGCTCTTCTCGTCGCTGTACCTGCGGTTGTCGGCATCGAGGATGCGGAACCACGCGCCGTACTGGTGGTCGACGAAGTGCTCCCACGAATACGCCCAGATGCGCTCGTACCACTGCCAGTAGCGGTCATCGCCGGTGCGCTTGGCCATCAGCGCGGCGGTGGCCAGCGTTTCGGCCTGCACCCAGAAGTACTTGTCGTCATCACAGACGAAACTGTCGCCGGCGATCGGCGCCCCGTCCATGCCCGGCTGGCGGCGTTCTTCCGGCGCGAAGCCGTAGTACAGGCCGCCACGCGCTTCATCCCAGCTGCGCTCCACCGCCACGTCGAACAGGTGCTGTGCGGTCGGCACCAGCCAGTCGGCCTGCACATGCCGGTCCAGGATCAGCAGCAGCTTGGCCCATTCGGTCTGGTGCCCCGGCTGGAAGCCCCACGGACGGAACAGGTGCTTTGGGTTGTCCAGGTTGTAGTTCCAGTCGATGTCCCAGTTGACGTCGTAGTGTTCCCACACCAGGCCACCGGCCTTGGCCGCCTGGCGGCGGGTCATGGTATCGGCCAGCAGCAGCGCGCGATCAACGTAACGCTGCTCGCCGCTGGCCTCGAACGCGGCCAGCATCGCCTCGCACATGTGCATGTTGGCGTTCTGGCCACGGTAGCCGGTGAAGTTCCACTGCGCGTCGGCCTCGTCCTTGTACAGGCTGTACTGCGGCTCCCAGAAGCGCGCTTCCAGCAGCTGCCAGGTTTCGTCCATCCACGCACGCGCCTGCTCGATGCCGGCCTTGAGCGCACAGCTGTAGGCCAGCAGCACGAAGGCCAGGCCATAGCAGTGGTTCATGTCGTCCTCGACCTTGCCGTCGCGGATCGTCCAGGCATAGCCGCCGGTGGCCGGGTTGCGGTGCACCTCGCGCAGGTAGCGCACACCGTGCTGCACACCCTCCAGGTAGGCCGCATCACCGAATTCACGGTAGGCCATGGCGTAGTCGAACACGAAGCGGGTGCTGCTCACCAGGTGGCGGTGGCCGGCGTCATAGACGCTGCCGTCATCCTTGAAGTAGTGGAAGAAGCCGCCGTTGGGATCGATGCAGTGCGGGTGGTAGAACGCCATCGTGTGCGCGATATGGCCGCGCAGGAAGTCCGGCGAACGGAAATCGGGGGAGGTCGTGGTCATGCGGTAAGTTCCTGTGCGTGCAGCAGCTGCTGCACTTCATCAAGTGAAGGCATGGCGGCGAAGGCGCCCTTGCGGGTGACGGCCAGTGCACCGACAGCGGCGGCAAAGCGCAGCGTGCCGGCGATGGCGTCGGCATCCTGGCAGAACGCCGCAAAGCCGGGCCCTGCACCACCGCGCTCGACCAGCCCGACCAGCACGCCCCCCACGAAGGCATCGCCAGCGGCGGTGGTGTCCACGGTGGCCACGCGGAAGCTGGGCACGCTGCCCTGTGCATCCCGGGTGTACCAGCGCAGCGCCGCAGCGCCGTCGGTGATGATGACCCAGCGCGCCTGTGCGGCCAGCAGGCGGCGCAGCACCTGCGCATCACCGTCGGCCCCCAGCGGCGCGGCCAGGTAGTCCAGTTCCTCGCGCGAGAGCTTGACCAGGTCGGCGCGTTCCAGTGCCTGCCACAGCCACGGCAGCGGGTCGGCACCGGCCGGCCACAGGGCCGGACGCAGGTTCAGGTCCAGGCTGACCACGGCACCGGCAGCGCGCGCGCGGTCCATGCCGGCGAAGGTCGCTTCGGCGATGGCCGGCTCGGTCAGGCTGTTGGAGCAGACATGGAAGCAGCGTGCATCGACGAAGCTGGCCGGCTGGAAATCGCTGTCACGGAACAGCAGGTCCGCGGCCGGCGGCCGGTAGAAGCTGAAGCTGCGTTCGCCACTGGCGTCCAGGGCAACGAACGCCAGCGCGGTCTTGGCCGCATCGGTTCGCACGATATGGTCGGTGCCCACGCCATGTTCGGCCAGGCTCTCGGCCAGGAAGTCACCGAACATGTCGCGGCCGAGCATGCCCACGAACTGGGTGTCCGCCCCCAGCCGGGCGGCGGCCACGGCAACGTTGGCCGGCGCGCCACCGGCATACTGCAGGAAGGCGCGCGGGGTCTCCGGCGATGCCGGCGGCTGGGCGAGTAGATCGATCAAAATCTCGCCGAAACAAACAATCTTTCCCATGTGGCCTCAGTCTCCGCGGATGTTGCCTACGCGGGGGCGCGAGCCCACCAGGCCGTAGAAAATGATGTAGGCGTAGCACAGCACCGGCAGCACGAAGCTGTAGTGCACGCCGATGTGGTCGGCCAGCGCGCCCTGCAGCAGGGGCAGCACGGCACCGCCGACAATGGCCATGATCAGCAGGCTGGAGGCCTTGCTGGTCAGCGGCCCCAGGCGCTCGATGCCAAGCGCGAAGATGGTCGGGAACATGATCGAGTTGAACAGGCCCGTGGCCACGATGCAGTACACCGCGGTCTGCCCGGCCGACATCAGCGTCACCCCCAGCAGCACGATGTTCGCTGCGGCGAACAACGCCAGCAGGCGACGCGGCGAGAAGCGTACCAGCAGCCAGGAACCGGCGAAGCGGCCGATCATCGCACCGCCCCAGTAGGCGGACACGTAGTGGGTGGCCTGCTGCTCGGTGATGCCGCCGATGTCGGGCATCGACAGGTAGTTGACCAGGAAACTGCCGATGGACACTTCCGCGCCCACATAGAAGAAGATCGCCAGCACACCGAACAGCACGTGCGGCTCGCGCAGGGCGTCCAGCAGGGTGTGGTGGCTAGTGTCGGCCTGTTCGGTGTCCTCGGTCAGCGACGGCAGGCGGAACAGGTAGACGAAGATGGCCAGCAGCACCAGCGCGATCGCCAAGCCCACGTAGGGGCCCTGCACCGACTGCGCTTCGGCGGCGCGGTAGGCGATCTGCTCGGCGGCCGGCAGCGCATCGATCTGGTCGCCGCTCTTGACCGTGGTCCCCAGGATCAGCAGGCCGCCGAACAGCGGGGCCAGGGTGGTACCCAGCGAATTCAGCGCCTGCGCCAGGGTCAGCCGGCTGGAACTGGTCTGTTCCGGGCCCAGCAGCGCCACGTACGGGTTGGCAGCCACCTGCAGCACGGTGATGCCGGTGGCCAGCACGAACAGCGAGGCCAGGAAGGCTTCGTACATGCGCAGCGCAGCGGCCGGCCAGAAGCCGAGTGCGCCGACGCCGGCGATCACCAGCCCGGCCACGATGCCGTTCTTGTAACCCAGCCGCGCCACCAGCCACCCTGCCGGCAGCGACATCAGGAAGTACGCGCCGAAGAAGGTGAACTGCACCAGCATCGCCCGGGTGTAGTTCAGTTCGAACACCGCCTTCAGGTGCGGAATCAGCACGTCATTGAGGCTGGTCAGGAAACCCCACATGAAGAAGATCGTGGTGGCCACGCCCAGGGCGACGCGCGGGGTGACCGCCGTTGCCGAGGAACCTCGGGTTGACAGGGGCGTTGAAGAGATCGGCATGCGTGGCGCGCCTTTGGATGCGTTGGGTGGGTGGAAGGGGGTCAGGTAGGTCGGGCGGCACTGCTTTCGCGGATCCGCAGCTGCACGGGGGCGACGGTGCGGGTCGGCGGGGCATCGGGGGTGTCCAGCCGCTGCAGCAGCAGCGCGGCGGCCTGCCGGCCGCGTTCACGCGGGTCGGCGGTAAGCGTGGTCAACGGCGGTACGGCCACCGCCGCCTCGGAAATATCATCGAAGCCGGTGACCGCGAAATCGCCGCCGGGGCGGATGCCCCGCGAGGTCAGGCCCAGCATCAGGCCCAGCGCCACGGTGTCGTTGTAGCAGACCGCTGCACTGGGACGTTCCTTGCTGGCGAACAGTTCGCTGGTACGCGCCGCCGCTTCCAGGCGGTTCGGCGCCGATTCGATCAGCCACTCCGGGCGCACCTGCAGGCCGGCTTCGGCCAGGGCCTGCTGGTAGCCGGTACGGCGCTGGTGGCAGGAACTGGAATCGGCATGGCCGCCGAAGAATGCAATGTGGCGATGGCCGCGCTCGATCAGGTGGCGCGTGGCCTGCCAGGCCCCCTGCTGGTTGTCCAGGGTCAGGAAATCCCAATCCGCCCCGGCCAGTTCACGGTTGAACAGCAGCACGTTGGCATTGGCGCCCAGCGCCTGCCGCAGTTCGCTGACCTGGCTGCCTTCGGCCGGCGACAGGATCAGGCCCGCCGGCGTGTGTTCCATCAGCGTGGTCAGCACCGCCTGCTGGCGCTGCGGCGATTCGCCGGTGCTGCCGAGCAGGGTCACATAGCCCTTGCCGCCCAGCGCCTCGTCCACCCCGGAAGCGAATTCGGCGAAGAACGGGTTGGACAGGTCGTTGATGACCAGCGCGATGCTGCTGGAGGTGCGCCGGCGCAGGTTGGCGGCCGCGCGGTTGTAGACATAGCGCTGCTTGCGCAGCTCGGCCTCCACCCGTGCCCGGGTATCGACATTGACCAGGGGGCTGCCACGCAGCACCAGTGACACCGTGGCGCGCGACACCCCCGTCGCACGGGCGATGTCGGTCACGGTGACCGGGCGGTTGTCCCCCTTGCGGGTGGGTTTGGAGCTGCTGGTGGAATCGTTCATGGTGTCCGTGGCGTCCAAGCGGTGCTGCAAGCCTAATGGATCGCGGCCACGCCGTGCCGTGCCGTTCGCTGGGGTCCTGCGAGCGGCACGGCAATGGCTCACTTGAGCACGCTGCCCGGGGCGGCGCACCAGGACACCGGCAGATCGGCCACCTGGGTGCCCCAGCCCTGTTCCGGCGCCTTGGCATCCAGGGCGAAGCGCACGCGCGGGCCCTGCTGCAGGCGGTTCCAGTCCAGCCACACCGGGGCATGGGCCTTGCCATCGACCTGCACGCCCTGCACGTACTGCAGGCGCTGGCCGTCGGCCCCCGGGGCATCCACGCGCAGGGTGCGGCCATTGCCCATGTCGATCTCGACCTTGGCAAAGCGCGGGGTGTGCAGCAGGAACTCGCCACTGCCCGGGACCGCCGGGTACAGGCCGATCGCGCTGAACAGGTACCAGGCCGACATCGTGCCCAGGTCATCGTTGCCGGTGACACCATTGGGCGCGTTGGTGAACAGCTGCTGGGCCGCACGCAGCACGGTGGCGGTCTTCCACGGCTGGCCGATCAGCGTGTACATCCACGGCGCGTGCAGGTCCGGCTCGTTGTTCGGGTTGTAGCGGTACTGGTTGTAGTAGCTGTACGGGCCCACCACCCATTCCTTGCGCGCGGCCTGCAGCGGGTCGGCGGTCAGCGCGTCCATGGCGAAGAAGGTATCCAGCCGGCGGGCCGCCTGCTCACGCCCATGCATGGCCTCGACCAGGCCGGGCACATCCTGCTGGGCCAGCCACTGGTACTGCCAGGCGGTACCTTCATGGAAGCCATGGTCCGAGCGCGGGCTGTACTGGCCGTTGGCCGGCACGTACCACGGGCCGCCGTCGGTACGCGGCCGCGGGAAGCCGGTGAAGCCGGTCTCGGCATCGCGTACCGAGGGGTCCCACACCTTGTGCCAGTTGCGGCCGCGTTCGCGCAGCAGCGCCGCATCCTGGTCGTGGCCCAGTCCGACGGCCATCTGCGAAAGCGCGCAGTCGGCCAGCGCGTATTCCAGGGTGGCCGAGCCGCCGTGGTGCGGGTCGACATCCATGCCCTTGGACGGCACGGCGCGGTCGTACTGCACATAGCCGTTGGCCAGGTAGCTGGCATTGCCGGAACGGCCGGCATGACGCGAATTCAGCGGCGGCATGCTGAAGGCGTTGCGGCGCAGCGCGTCCCAGGCCTGCCCTTCACGGCCCTTGAGCGCGCCGAAGCGCCACAGGTCGACCATGAACGGGGTGACCGGGTCGCCGGTCATGATGTTGGTTTCGAAGTTGGCATAGCCCCAGCGCGGCAGCCAGCCGCCCTGCTCGTCGATCGCCAGCAGCGTGCGGCCGATGTCGCGGGCCACGTCCGGCCGGGTCAGCGCCAGCCACTGGTTCTGCGCGCGGTAGGTATCCCACAGCGAGAAGTACTCGTAGTAGGTCCAGCCCTCGGCACGGTGGATGCCATCGTCGTAGCCCCGGTAGCGGCCATCGGCATCGCTGCCGGTCAGCGGCTGCAGCAGCGCGTGGTACAGCGCGGTATAGAACACGGTGCGGTCATCACCGCTGCCACCCTGCACGCGCACGCCGGCCAGTTCCTTGCGCCAGGCCTGCTGTGACAGGCCACGCATGCGGTCAAAGCCCAGCAGCGCCTCCCCCTGCATGCCATCGGCACGCAGGTTGGCACGCGCGCCTTCGGCATCAACGTGGGAGATCGCGCTGACCGCCGTGACCGACTGGCCCTTGCCCAGGTCGAAGCTCAGCCAGGCACCATTGGGCTTCTGCTCGCCTTCCATGCTGTGGCGCGCCCCCGGCAGGCCACCGCCCTCGCCCCAGGTACCGAAGGCCTTGAACGGGCGGTCGAACTCGATGCGGAACCAGGTGGTGTACTGGTGGCCACCACAGAAACTCTTGGTGACCAGCTTGCCTTCCACGGCACGGTCACCGACCACGTCGATCACGCTGCCGATCACCGAATGGCGCTCGTTGGCCTGGCCGACGTTGACCATCACGTGGCCATCGCCGCTGCGCTGGCTGAAGGTATAGCGCTCGGCCGCGGCGCGGGTGCGGGCGGTGGCTTCGGCGTCGATGCCGCCGTAGCTGGTCAGGCGCACCTTGTAATAGCCGGCCTGGCCGACCTCGCCCTCGTGGGTGTAGGCCGAGGCGTAGGTCTTGTGGTTGAAGGCCTTCGCATCGGCGGTATCGAAATCGCCACCGGGACCGATGCTGCCGGTCACCGGCAGGACCGAGACCTGGCCGCCCTGCTCCCAGCAGCCGGCACCGGACAGGAAGGAGTGGCCGAAGCCACGGATCTTCTCATCGTCATAGCGCCAGCCCGAATAGTGGCTGCCGATGGGACTGACCTGGATCAGGCCGAACGGCGCCGAAGCCCCCGGGAACGTGTTGCCATCGTCCTTGCTGCCGATGAACGTGTTGACTTCGCGCTCCAGCGCGGCCGGGGCGGCCTGCAGCATCGGCGCCAGCGACAGGGCCAGCAGGCAGGCCACGCCCGCCAACGGGCGGCGGAAGGGGCGAAGGGGGACGGTCGGCATCGCGGGCATGGGTCATCCTGTGGTCGCGTCGGGGCGTCAGGGTGCCTGCCCGGCCCTTCGGCCTGGCCCCTGCCCTCGCCCGGCAGGCGTGGCAGGGCACGGCAGGCTGCGCCGGTGACCCCCTGTGGTCGATCCGGACTCCCCGGTACGGGGAATTTAGATCGATTGAAAGTAGAGCATGGGAAATTCGCGCCTTGCATTCTGCGCTGCAACAATTTTTCGTCCGGATTCGGCATTTCCGCCGCCCAGGCCCGCGCACCGGCGGCCCCTGGCACGGTCATCGCACCGTCTCCCGCCTGTCACCACGGGGAAATATTGCGGAGCAGCATGCCTGTTGCCCTGCCCTGTGCTAAAAATCCGCCGCCAGCGATTAGATCGATCCAAGCATGACCGATCACGATGGCCGGGAGTAGGCGCCGGAACGGACCTTGCCAAGCGATGCCCCAGCGATGGGCAGAGTGCCCCCGACGCTTGAAGAAAAGTCGGCTTCATTTATTAGATCGATTCAGGTCATTCAGAGTCACACCGGCTCACATCGGGAGAGGGAGAGCATCCATATGAAGTACACCGCACGCCACTTCGGCCGCGACACGCTGTCGTCGGCCATCACCATCGCCCTGGCCGCCCTGCTGCCGGCCACCGCGTTCGCCCAGCAGGCGCCGGCCCCCGCACCGCAGGGCCAGGATGCCGCCACCACCCTGGACAGCGTCCAGGTCACCGGCTACCGCTACGCCATCGAAAAGAGCCTGTCGCAGAAGCGCGAAGCCAACGCGGTGGTCGAAGTGATCACTGCCGAGGACGTGGGCAAGTTCCCCGACAAGAACGTCGCCGACGCGCTGCAGCGCGTGCCGGGCGTGGTCATTACCCGTGACGGCGGCGAAGGCAAGTCGGTCAGCGTGCGCGGCCTGGACCCGGACCTGACCCTGACCCAGTTGAACGGCAACTACATCGCCACCTCGGAAACCAACAACGAGGCCAGCCGTTCGTTCAACTACACCCTGCTGCCGTCGAACATGCTCTCCAGCGCCGAGCTGTTCAAGACGCCTGAAGCCCGCATCGACGAAGGCGGCATCGGCGGCACGGTCATCCTGCACACCCGCCGCCCGCTGGACATGAAGGCCAACTCCGGCTTCGTGACCCTGGAAGGCACCACCTCCGATACCAGCCACGATGTCGATGGCCAGCTGTCGGGCCTGTACTCCTGGCACAGCAAGGACGAGCGCTTCGGCGTGCTGGTCGGCGTGACCCAGCAGAAGCGCACCAACCGCAGCATGCAGGTCACCACCGAGGACTACCAGTGGTACGGCACCGGCACAGCCCGCGATGCCTATGGCAACCCGATGGACTCGGACAGCGTGCGCTACTGGTGGGGCCGCTCGGGCTTCAACAACCAGAACGGCGGCAACTACTCCGACTTCTTCATGCCGACCTCGGTCAACTTCGCCGTGCGCGACGAGCAGCGTGAGCGCAAGGGTGGCCAGTTCACCTTCCAGTTCAAGCCGGTCGACAACGTGACGATGACCGCCAACTACTTCCGCTTCGAGCTGCAGGGCGACTACGTCCAGAACATGCTCAAGGTGCCGGAGTGGAACCTGGCCCGCTACAACAAGGACGGCAACTGGGCCGGCGGCCGCCTGCTCAACGGCCTGGGCTTCGATGCCAGTGGCCGCAACGTCACCTCGGCCGAATACCAGCTGCAGCCGGGCAAGAACTACATCTGCAGTGAGCAGCAGGCCGCTGCCGCCGGCCTGCCGCCGGGCGGCTGGGGCCCGGATGACTGCACCGTGCCGACCCCGCAGCTGACCGGCAACTACAGCAAGGAAAAGGCCCTCTCGCAGACCGCCGACCTGACCATCGACTGGGACATCAGCCCGTTGTGGAAGGCCAGCTTCAGCGGTGGCCGCACCTGGTCCGAGGGTGGCCCGTCGGTCAACTTCCGTACCGCCGCCAAGCCGCGCCGCCAGGTCGATGGCCAGTGGCAGGCCGGCAACACCTACACCGCCTGGGACCTCAACGGCACCCCGAGCGTGACCTTCGCGCAGAACCTGCAGGACCAGCTGAAGGCCGGCATCGCCGAGATCGACACCGGCTCGACCGATTCGTCGTGGATGCAGACCAGCGTCAAGCAGAGCCACTTCCAGGCCGACTTCACCAAGCTGTTCGAACAGGGCTGGCTGGACTCGATCCAGTTCGGCGTGAAGTACCGTGACGGCAAGGTCCACCGCAACACCGGCAATTCCTACTGGGTCTGCCAGGGCGCCGACCCGTCCGACTACAGCAAGCGCTACCAGGCCGGCTGCGATTCGACCGCTGGCATCGCCCAGCCGGGCTTCTTCCTGGACAACCCGATCGGCAACATCGCCGGCGGCTTCAACGCCAACATCTTCCCCGGCATCAACTACCCGGCCTACATCAACTACCTGAACTCCCGCTACGGGCAGATGCAGAACCGGAAGGAAGACGACTTCGTCTACAACGTCAACGAGAAGATCTACTCGGGCTACTTCCAGGCCAACTTCCGCACCGAGCGCCTGCGCGGCAACGTCGGCTTCCGCGTGGTGCGCACCGAGCAGTTCGCCCAGTCCAGCGATTCGATCGAGAAGTTCAACGACTACTTCCAGAACAATGCCGCCGGTTCGCCGATGGCCTGCAACGACCCGGCGGCCGCTGCGCTGATCGGCTCCAACACCGGGTATGGCTGCGAAAGCGGCTTCGTGCGCCTGCCCGACGCGATGGCCCGCAGCAAGACCTACGAGCTGATCGGCGTGGACAAGACCTACACCGACGTGCTGCCCAGCTTCAACATCGCCTGGGACATCACCGACAACCTGGTGCTGCGTGGCGCCGCCTCGAAGGTGATCGCCCGCCCGGGTTACACCAGCATCGCCGCGCCGGGCAGCCTGCAGTTCTTCAGCCAGGAGTACGTCAATGACCGCCGCGTCGCCGGTGGTGCACCGACCCAGGGCTGGTCCGGCAGCGGCAGCAACAAGAACCTGGAGCCGTTCAAGGCCACCCAGTTCGACGTCGGCCTGGAGTGGTACTTCAAGCCGGGCGCGGTAGCCGGCATCGGCCTGTTCCGCAAGAACGTGGACAACTTCACCGTCCCGGTCGTGCGTGACGTGCAGATGATGGTCGGCGGCGAGAACGTGACCGTGCAGAACTACTCCACCCAGGCCAACGGCCGTGACGGCGTGTCGCAGGGCGTGGAACTGTACGGCCAGTACACCTTCGGCTTCGGCTTCGGCGTGCAGGCCAACTACACCTACAACGACACCAACCTGGCCTCGATCGAGATCGACGGCAAGGAAATCGGTTCGTCGCCGCTGGTGGGCAGCGCCAAGAACCAGGCCAATGTGACCGTGTTCTACGAGAACGACAAGTTCCTGGCCCGCGCCTCGTTCAACCGCCGCGGCGAAGTGGTGGGCGGCCTGCAGAACGGCTTCACCCAGTACTCCGAGCCGTATGACCAGCTGGACCTGAACGCGGCATACAACATCACCCCGGACTGGACCGTCACCGCGTCGGTGATCAACGCCACCAAGTCCGAGCAGCGCATCCACCTGGGCAACGACACCCTGTCGCGCCTGTACTCGAACACCTACTCCGGCCGCCAGCTGTACTTCGGCGTGACCTACAAGTTCTAAGGCACCACCCCCGCCCTGTGCGGGGACGATCCTCCACGGCAGCCGCGCTGGGACAGGTGGCTGCCGTTTTTTGTGGGCGGGGTTCGGGGGGCCCGGATGGTTCATCCACGCATGGCGTGGATCTACGGCGTCGGCATCGGGGGCATCCACGCAGGGCGTGGCGCTACGCGGATACGCGAAGGCCCCGCCGAAGCGGGGCCTTTGCAGGGGTGCCAGGATCGGCGGTGCGGATCAGAAGTCGAACACGTATTCCAGTGCGAACTCGCGGCCAACCGCGCTCAGCAGGCGGGTCGGGGCGAAATCGTAGTCCAGCTTGTACGGGTCCTTGTGGTTCCAGCTGGCCGAATTGAACACGTTGTTGACGTACAGGTTCACCTTGGCGTGCTCGGTCACCTGGTAGCCCACGTTGACGTTCCAGGTGATGAACGGCCCGACGCGACCGAAATAGCGCTCGGTGGACTTGCCCGCGTTCGGGTTCGGGTTCGGTGCGCCGTTGGGCAGGTTCAGCGGCTCACTGCAGTTGGCCGACGGGCTGTCGCTGGGCACGTAACCATCGGCGAACGGCAGGCAGCCCCCGGGATTGTCCAGGCGGTCGGTGCCCCAGTGGTAGCGTACGCCCGGCACCGAACCGACGCGGTCAGCGAAGACGTTCGCGTTCCAGCGGCCCAGCTGCCAGGCCACGCTGCCGCGGATCTTGCTGCGCAGGTCGCGGTCACGGCGTTCCGGGTTCGGATCGGCGGCGTAGCGCTGTTCCTTGGTCGACAGCTGGTTGGTGTAGTTCAGCGAGAACTGGAAGTTGCCCAAGGCATTGGTGTCCAGCCGGTAACGTGCGGTCACGTCGATGCCCTTCACCGTGCGCTGGGCCAGGTTGAACGGGCCGCGCTCGATCGATACCAGGCGGCCGTTGGCATCACGATTCACCCGCGCCAGGATGCCATCACAGTAGGCGCTGCCACCGGGATTGCTCCACGGCGTGCCGTCGATGTTCAGGCCGGTCTTGCAGCCGGCTTCGGCGGACAGGATTTCATCCGACCCCACGTCGACGATCATGTCCTCCAGCTTGATCACCCAGTAATCGGCGGTCAGCGAAGCATTGGGCAGCACGTCCCAGACGAAGCCGACCGTCCACGAATCACCGGTTTCCGGGCGCAGCAACGGGGTGCCACGGCGGTTCACGTCGAAGGTGTACCAGACGTCGTTGTTGCCGACGCCGCAGTTGTTGACCTTGTAGGCGCCGCTCTGGATGCAGTGCAGGCGGTCGGTGGTCTGCACTTCCGAGGAACTGGGCTGGCCCAGCAGGTAGTGCATGTCCGGGGCATGGAAGCTGGTGGCATAGGAGCCACGCACCAGCAGCGTCTCGAACGGGCGCCATTCCAGCCCCGCGTTCCAGGTGGTTTCCTTCTGGCTGCCGATGTCCAGCGCGTTGGCGCTGTCGCTGGCCTTGTAGCTGCCGTAGCGGTCATAGCGCGCAGCGGCGGTGGCGGTCAGCGATTCCAGCAGCGGGATCTTGAACTCCAGGCCGGCCGAATAGCGGGTGCGTTCGCCACCGCCGCGGTCCACGTTCTGCAGGTCGAAATCGATGCCGGCACGCGGGTCCGGCCCCAGCTGATAGCCCTGCTTGGCCACTTCCACGACACCGGCGAAGGAGATCGGGCCGGCCCAGCCCTGCAGCAGGTCACCGGTGATGTCCGCCGAGGCCTGGTTGACGTAGGACGAGGCACGGTTCTTGGCGACCGTACCCATCTGCCAGTACTGCTCGGGGGTGACCGGGTTCCACCAGCGCTGCTCGTTGAGGGCATAGATGGCTTCGCCGTCGGCGGTGGTGCCCAGGCGCGGGCCGAGGAAGAAGTCGTACGACTTCTGCTTGTTGACCACGTTCTGGCGTTCTTCCACGCGGTAGTACGAGCGGCCGATGGTGGCGCTCCAGTCGAAGCGGTCGGCCAGGCGGCCGCGCAGGCCGGCACTCCAGTCGAAGGACAGTTCCTGGTTGGTATTGCGCAGGTTCTTCAGGCCCCCCACTTCGTTCGGCGTGAACTGGCGCGAGCCGATCAGCGGCGCATTGCGGTTGGCGTCCCAGAAGTAGCCATTGGCATCGTCCACCAGGTACACGCTCGGCGGGCTGGTGCCCCACAGCGCCTTGGAATGGTAGACGGCCAGGTTGCTCCAGGCCTGCAGGCCATTGTCGAAGTCGAAGGTGCCATACAGGTTGCCCGACACGTTTTCCGAGCCGCCGGTCAGCAGCCAGTTGGCGTAGTCGGCGGTCATGCCGCACAGCTGGCCGGTGTTGCTGACCGTGTTGGTGCCGTAGTTGTAGACCAGGCGGTCAGCGGTGTAGTACTCGCCGTTGAACTTCTCGCAGGTGCCGGCCGGGGGCGCCAGGCGGCGGCCGGTGCTGGAATCGATCAGCGCCAGGCCGGTGGTGGGACGGAAGCCGACCTTGCGCTGCTCCATGTTCCAGGACGCGTACGGCGCGTCGTCGGCATCGTCCATCGCCGGACGGTCGCGGCCGAACAGCGGGTCACGCTTGTTGTACTGCAGGGCGTAGGTGACGCTCCATCTGTCGCCGGTCTTGCCACCGGCCCAGGACAGGTCCCAGGTATCGCGGCCGCCTTCGGTGGAGGTGCCGCCGCGCACGCGCACCTGGTCGCCGTCGTAGTGGGTCTTGAGGATGACGTTGACCACGCCGGCGATCGCGTCCGAGCCGTAGATGGCCGAGGCACCACCGGTCAGCACTTCGACACGCTCGACGGCGGCGGCCGGGATGTTGCTGTAGTTGGAGAAGTTGGTTTCACCGCCGTACGGCAGCGGGTAATCCGCCACGCGGCGCCCGTTGACCAGCAGCAGGGTGCGGTTGGGGCCCATGCCGCGCAGGTTCAGGCCGCTGGCGTTGGGCGTGTGCGAGCCCCACTGCGACGGCGCCTCGACCGTGCCGGTGGCTTCGGTCAGCGTGGTCAACATGTCGTAGACGGTGACGAAGCCTTCTTTCTGGATCTGCGCGGCGGTGATGATGTTCACCGGGGCCGGGCCTTCCACGGCCGAGCGCTTGATGCGCGAACCGGTGACGGTGACGGTGTCGAGGTTCTGCGGGGCGTCGGCAGGGGCTTGCTGGGCATGGGCAGCCAACGGCAGCAGGGCCAGCAACAGGGAATGGGACAGCAGGTGGCGCCGGGGGCGGGACGAATGAGCCATGGGTGGTTGCTCTGGAATGGGGTGGGACACGAACGGCAGGACGGCGTGCTCCAGCGAAGACCGGGCAAGGCGGAACCGGGGTCGCCCCGGCGGCCCCACCTTTCCATCTGGATCGATCCAAATTAAGCACAGCTGAATCCAGGGAATCATGCTGCGCCGCAGCAGCGCGCCATCTCATGACAGCACGCGCCGCTTCACCCAAGTAAAATCAACACGTTGGGCAGTACGCCGACGTACCGCCCAACACAACGACATGACCCGCACGCGACAGCTTGCGCAAACGAGTCATCCTGCATTCATGCCATGGCATCCAACGCCTGCCGCAGGCGGGCCACCACGGCGGTATCGGACTGGCTCCAGTGGGGATCCAGTCCGGTCAGCGCAGGGTTGTGGAAGGCCATGGCCGAATGGCGCGGCGCCTTGGCCGAGGCATGCAGCTCCTGGCAACCGGTGCGGCGGGCCACCGAGGCGACGTTGGCCGGCCCCAGCCCCGCCCCGGCCATCACCTGGATACGCCCGGCGGATTGCTTCACCAGCCCGGCCAGCACCTCGCTGCCCGCCTCCGCGCTGGCACGGCCGCCGGAACTGAGCACCCGCTGGCACCCCAGGCCGATCACCTGTTCCAGCGCCGTCGGCAGGTCACGCGTCGCGTCGAACGCGCGGTGGAAAGTCACCTGCAGCGGGCCCGCTGCCTGTACCAGTTCGCGGCACAGTGGCAGGTCGATGCCACCGTGCGCATCCAGCGCACCGATCACCACGCCATCGCACCCCAGTGCCCGGCACTGGGCGATGTCGCGCAGCATCAGTTCCGCTTCCAGCGCGTCGTAATGAAAATCGCCCGGCCGTGGGCGCACCAGCACGAACAGCGGAATGCGCAGCCGCTCACGGGCCACGGCGATGCTGGCGTGGGAGGGCGTGGTACCGCCCTCGGCCAGGTTGTCGAACAGTTCGATGCGGTCCGCCCCGCCGGCCTGCGCCGCGAGCGCCGACGCCACCGAATTGCTGGCGATCTCCAGCGTGCGCGGCGTGTTCACGTCTGCGTGCTCGTATAGATGGAGGGCGAATCCAGCAACGCGTCCTGGCGCTGCCCGTCGCAGACGGCGTACACGAACCCCCGATGCAGCGCATAGGCCCCCACATCGCCATGCTTGTTCATCGCCAGGAAGCAGACCTGCAGCGTACGGCTGGCCTCGGGCCGCTTGCGCACCACCCGATCGATCGCTTCGCGGCAGGCCTGCGCCGGCGTACGCCCCTGCCGCATCAGTTCCACCACCAGGAACGAGGCCGCGTTGCGGATCATCTCCTCGCCCACGCCGGAGGCCGTGGCCGCGCCCACCTCGTTGTCCACATACAGGCCCGCGCCGATGATCGGGCTGTCACCCACCCGCCCGTGCAGTTTCCAGGCCATGCCGCTGGTGGTGCAGGCACCGGCCAGGCGGCCCTTGGCATCCAGCGCCAGCATGCCGATCGTATCGTGGTTGTCCTGGTTGCCCGGCAGGCCACGACGCTCTGCGTTGATCTGCGGCTGGTACTTCTCGGTCTTGAGCCACTCGCGCCAGGCCGCTTCGGCCTGCGGGGTCAGCAGATGCTGGCGTTCGAAGCCCTGCTGCACCGCGAACTGCTGGGCACCCTCGCCCACCAGCAGCACATGCGGGCTGTTTTCCATCACTTTCCGCGCTACCGAGACCGGATGCAGGATGTCCACCAGCGCCGCTACCGCACCACAGCGGCCATCGCCGTCCATGATGCTGGCATCCAGGCTCAGCACGCCATCGCGGTCCGGATTGCCGCAGTGGCCGACCGTGGGATTGCACAGCTCGCTTTCAGCCCAGCGTGCGCCCACCTCCACCGCGTCCAGTGCACTGCCGCCGCTGGACAGCACCTTCCAGGCGGCCTGGTTGGCCGGCACGCCGAAATCCCAGGTCGATACGACCTTCGCCCCACCCTGCGTGCGGGCGCGCACGCCCGGCAACGCCGCCACGCCTGCGGCCAGTGCGCCGGCCTGCAGGAACTGCCTGCGATCCACCATGCTGTTGTTCCCCTTCGTGATGCCGTGGCCGGCATCACGGCCGGCGACAGCGTGGTTGCGTGTGCGTAACGCGCCTGTTGCCGTCCTCAGTGCTGCGCCGGGCTGCGTGCAGCATGCCAGGCCGCCGCCCCGAGCACGCCCAGCTGGCCATGTTCCACCCGCCACACGGGCACCTGCCGCACCACCTCGCTGAGCACGCCTTTGTTGAGGTAGCGCTCGCGGAAACGGCCATCGGCAAGGAAGTCCTGCACATGCGTGGAAATGCCACCGGCCAGGTACAGCGAACGCGCGCCGAAGGCGATCACCAGATCGCCGGCAAGGCTGCCCAGCCAGGCACTGAACACCTGCAGTGTCTCCACGGCCAGCGCGTCCTCGCCACTGCGCGCGGCGGCGATCAGCGCCTCGGTGCTGGTCCATTGCGGTACAGCGCCGCGCAACGCGCACAGGCACGGGTATAGGTTCATCAGACCGCTGCCGGACAGCACGCGCTCGTTGTCCACATGCGGCCAGCGCTCCAGCAGCCGCGCCAGTACCTGCAGCTCCAGCGCGGTGCCGGCACTGAGCGCGGCGTGGCCGACTTCGCTGGCCAGCACCGGGCGTTCGCCATCGGCGAAGCGCAGCGCCGCCCCCAGTCCGGTGCCTGCCCCCAGCACCAGGGCCGGGAAGGCCGGTGCCGGATCGGCATCGCCATTGAGCGGCACCAGGGTGTCGGCCTGCAGGTAGGGAATGGCCAGCGCCACCGCCTCGAAATCATTGATCAGCTGCAGCCGCGCCAGTCCGGACTGCTGGCGCGTGGCGTCCACCGACACCGTCCACGGCAGGTTGGAATTGATCAGGCTGTCGCCGTCGAGCAGCCCGGCAATGGCCACCACGGCCTCGTCCACCGGCCGTTCCAGCCCCGCCACGAAATCGGCCAGGATCGCCGCCAGGCTGGGGTGCTCGGCACAGGCATAGGTGCGGTAACCGCCCAGCCGCGGGGTCTGGCCCGGCACCGTATCGGCCAGGGCCAGCCGCGCGAAGGTGCCCCCGACGTCGGCAACCACCAGCGTGCGCACGCCACCGGCTTCGGCGGCGGAAGGGGAAACCGGGGACGCAGCTGCAAGGTTCACGCTGGCTCGCTTGGATCGATTGAATCCGGCCGATTCTCGATCATCGGCGGCGCTTTGCCTAGCGTGGCGGATGAATGGCGGCGGCCGGCCCACAGGCCGGCCCCTCCCCCTGCCGGGCCGCCCTCAGGGCTGGGCCGGCTGCAGACTATAGCTGGTGGTGGCGGTGAACACCGCACCATCGGGCTGGGTCGCACGGACCTCCACCTTGTGGCTGCCCACCGCCAGCCCGGTCGGCAACGCACCGCGCCACAGGTGCGGCGAGGCGGTGGCTTCGGGCGAGCGGTCGTAGCCGCGCAGGCGCGTGGCCAGGTCATCGGCGACGTTCTCGACCATCAACCGCGGGTCGGGCTGGCGCACCTGGGCCATCGGCTGCCAGGCACCGCCGTCGATGCGGTACTCGACCACGCTGGCATCCTCGCCCATGTAGACGTTGGCATACACGCCCCAGGCCGGGTAGGCCCCCTGGCGCAGCACCTTCGGTGCATGCAGGCCGATCTGTTCGCTGGCCGGCGCACCGGCCACGCGGTACTGCAGCCGGTAGGTGCCGTTGCTGGCGATATCCAGCAGCGCATAACCCTTCGGCGTCCCGTCACTCATGGTGCTGTCCGGGGTACCGTGCGCATCCTTCACGCCCGACCAGAACGCGCCACAGTTGGCCCCCACGTTGTACTCGTGCAGCGGCCGGTCACCCTGCCAACCGTCGGCCTTGCCATGGTAGTAGTGCTGCTGGGTATGGCTGTGGCCGCTGAGCACCAGCACGTTGCGGAAATCCTTGAGCAGGGCGAACAGGCGCTGGCGGTCGGCGCGGCGGAAGGTTTCCTTGCCCGGCGCAGCATCGAACAGCGGGATGTGCATGCCCAGCACCAGCAGGCGGTCGCGGTGCAGGCCCTTGAGGTAGGTTTCCAGGAACGCGAACTGGTCCTGCCGCAGGCCACCCACGTACTTCGGCTTGGCGTTCGGGTCGTACACCACATCATCGAGGAACACGAAACTGGCCCCGCCCTCTTCCACCGCGTAGGTGTCCGGGCCGTAGATGTTGCGCCAGCTTTCCAGCGACTGCTGGTCGTTGGCCGCATCGAAATCCAGGTCATGGTTGCCCGGCACATGGAACCACGGCACGCCCAGGCGGGTGGTCACCTTGTTGATGGCCGGGTACAGCGACAGGTCATCGCTGACGATGTCGCCCAGGGTGGTGCCCAGCCGTGCCTGCGTGCGGCCCACCAGCGGGCCGACGATGGACTGCTCGTAGTAGCCGATGTCCTTCAGGCTGGCGGTCTGCGAATCGGTGAACACCAGCATCTGCAGGCCCTTGCGCGAGTCCGCGCGGCGCTCGGGCTGCAGGCCGAAATCCCAGCCCCGGGTGGACTCGCCGGTGGCGGCGATACCGCCATACTTCAGGGCCGGCGAACCGTTGGGGCGGTAGTGGCGCCAGAAGCTGGGCAGGCCATCGATGGCCAGCAGGAAACGGTAGGCATCGGGCTTGATGACGAACACTGTCTGCCCGTCATCCACGGGCAGCGAGTAGCTGCCGTCGGCGGCGGTCTTGACGATGGCCTGGCCATTGGACACCTGCACCCCCGCCAGCCCGGGGTCGGTGGCGCCACGCCCGGGCTTGCCGTCACGCTCCAGGTAGACCTTGCCGCTGACCATGGTCTGCGCTGCCCAGGCCGGTGCGGTGGTCAACAACAGGCAGCACAGCCAGGCGGCAGGCAGTTTCATGGGGGCGATCCGGATTTGAAAGTCTGCTTATTGTAGGGCCGAGCCATGCCCGGCTGCATTTCGTGGCGCCGCCAGGCAGGGTCTGGCACCACGCCAGCGTCAGCGATGGCGCTTTTCCAGCACCGCCCGCGCATCATCCAGCGACAGCCCGCGCGCCTGCAGCAGCACCAGCAGGTGATACAGCAGGTCCGACGCTTCGCCCAGCAGCGCCGCGTCGTCCTGGGCCACGGCGGCCAGTGCGGTCTCCACGCCCTCCTCGCCCACCTTCTGCGCGATGCGGCGGATTCCCCCCTCGAACAACGTGGTGGTGTAACTGCCGGCCGGGCGCTGCGCATCGCGCGTGGCCACCAGGTGCTGCAGGCCGCCGAGGAAATCCTTCGGCGCCTGCGGGAAGCAGCTGTCCGCGCCGGTATGGCAGGTGGGCCCGGCCGGGCGCGCGGTCACCAGCAGGGTGTCGTCATCGCAGTCCACACGGATGGCCTGCACGGCCAGCACGTGCCCGGACTGCTCGCCCTTGGTCCACAGCCGCTGCTTGCTGCGGCTGAAGAAGGTCATGTGGCCGCTGGCCAGCGTCGCCGCCAGCGATTCGGCACTCACGTACCCCAGCATCAGCACCTGCAGGGTGTCGGCATGCTGGACCACGGCCGGCAGCAGCCCGTCCCCCTTGGCCCAGTCCAGGCCCTGCAGTGCTTCGGCGCCCGGCAGGACCTGGATGGCGGTGGCTTCAGTAGACATCACGTACCTCGATCTGCTGTTCGCGCAGGTAAGCCTTCAATGCCGGAATGGCGATCGCACCACTGTGGAACACGCTGGCCGCCAGCGCCCCGTCCACATCCGCACGGTCGAACACCTCGGCGAAATGCTCGCGGGTGCCGGCGCCACCGGAGGCGATCAACGGCACGCTGCACAGCGCGCGGGCCTGCTGCAGCTGGGCCACATCGTAGCCGCGGCGCACACCGTCGCTGTCCATGCAGTTCAGCACGATCTCGCCGGCACCGCGCTGCTGCGCCTCCACGATCCAGTCCAGCGTGCGCCGGGCCACCGCCTGGGTCTTGTCCGGGTCGCCACTGAAGCGCCGCACCCGCCACTGTCCGTCATCCTCGCGCACCGAATCGATGCCGACCACCACGCACTGCACGCCGAACTCCTCGGCCAGTTCGTTGATCAGCGCCGGGCGCCCGAGGGCCGGTGAATTGATCGATACCTTGTCGGCGCCGGCAAACAGCACCCGCCGCGCGGTCTCCACGCTGTCGATGCCACCGGCCACGCAGAACGGAATGTCGATCAGGCGGGCGATGCGCTCGATCCAGCCCACGTCCACCGAGCGCGCTTCGGGGCTGGCACCGATGTCATAGAACACCAGCTCGTCAGCGCCCTGGTCGCGGTAGCGCTGGGCCAGTTCTGCGATATCGCCCATGTCCACATGGTCGCGGAAGCGCACGCCCTTGACCACGCGGCCATCGCGCACGTCCAGGCAGGGAATGATGCGCCGGCTCAACATGCCAGGGCCTCGACCAGGTCCAGGCGCTGCTCCAGCAGGGCCTTGCCGAGCACGGCACCACCGCAGCCGGCCGTCCGCGAGGCAGTGACATCAGCCACGTCACGGATGCCACCGGACGCCTGCACGGCCACACCCGGCAACAGCGCCGACAGATGCTGGTAAAGGCCGATGTTCGGCCCGGCCAGCATGCCGTCGCGGGCGATGTCGGTGCACAGCAGGTGGCGCATGCCGGCCTGCGCGTAGCGCTGGGCCAGCGCATCCAGGGTCACCCCGGCGTCCTCGGTCCAGCCATGTACCGGCAGCTGCCACTGCCCCTGCGCATCCTGGCGCGCATCCAGTGCGATGGTGAGGCGCTCGGCACCGAACTCGTCCAGCCAGCCCAGCACCTCGTCAGGGCGGCGCACCGCCAGCGAGCCGACCACCACGCGGTGCGCGCCGGCATCGAGGATGCGCGCCACGTCATCACGCCCGCGCACACCGCCACCGGTCTGCACCTGCAGCGGGGTATGCGCACGGATGGCCGCCAGCAGCGGCGCCAGCGTATAGCCGCCCGCCCGTGCCGCATCCAGATCGACCAGGTGCATCCACTGTGCGCCCTGCGCGGCGAAGGCCTGCGCACGCGGCAGCGGATCGTCGCCATAGCGCGTTTCCTGGGCATAGTCGCCCTGGCGCAGGCGCACGACGCGGCCCTCGCGGATGTCCAGGGCGGGATAGACGGTGAAGCTCATGCAGGGAGGTTCTCGAGGAAGTTGCGCAGCAGCAGCGCGCCGGTGTCACCGGAGCGTTCGGGGTGGAACTGGGCGCCGTAGTAGCGGCCATGCTCGACGATGGCCGTGAACAGCCCGCCGTGGTCGCAGGCGGCCACGGTGTGGCTGTTCAACGGCGCGGCATAGCTGTGCACGAAATAGGCGCTGGCGCGCGCCGGCACGCCGTCCAGCAGTACCGAATCACGCAGGGGCAGCAGACGGTTCCAGCCCATGTGCGGCACGCGGATGCCGGTGGCCGGCACCAGCTTGTGCACCACCCCGGGGATCAGCCCGAGCGTCTCCACATCGGCCTCTTCGGAACGGTCGAACAACAGCTGCATGCCCAGGCAGATGCCCATCAGCGGCACCTGCAGCTGGCGCAGCGGCTCCACCAGCCCCTGTGCGTGCAGGCGGGCCATGCCCGGCCGCGCGGCACCGACACCGGGCAGGATCACCCGCTGCGCACCGTCCAGCCCGGCCGCGTCGCGGACCAGCCGTACCCGCGCGCCCAGCCGCTCCAGCGCGTAGCGCACCGAGCCCAGGTTGGCACCGCCGGCATCGATCAGGGCGACGTCGGTCACAGCGCCCCCTTGGTCGAGGGCAGCGCGGTGCCCTGCCGCGCCAGCGCCGGGCGCAATGCCCGCGCCAACGCCTTGAAGCAGGCTTCCACCTTGTGGTGGTCATTGTCGCCGCGCACCTGCAGGTGCAGGTTCAGGCCACTGGCATCGCACAGCGAACGGAAGAAGTGCGGCACCAGTTCGGTCGGCATGTCGCCCACGCGCTCGCGCTTGAATTCACCCTCGAACACGAAATATGGCCGGCCACTGAAATCCAGCGCGGCGCTGGCCAGGGTCTCGTCCATCGGCAGGGTGAAGCCATAGCGGCCGATACCGCGCTTGTCGCCCAGCGCTTCGCGCAGCGCCTGGCCCAGGGCCAGCCCGGTGTCCTCGATGGTGTGGTGTTCGTCGATATGCAGGTCGCCCTCGGCACGGATGTCCAGCGCGAAGCCACCGTGCTTGCCGATCTGTTCCAGCATGTGGTCGAAGAACGGCAGGCCGGTGGCGGTGTGCGCCTCCCCTGCCCGGTCCAGATCGAGCGCGACGCGGATCTTCGTTTCCTTCGTGTTGCGCTGGACCAGCGCGGTGCGCGGCGCATCGGCCAAGGCGTGGGCAATGCCCGGCCAGTCCCATTCACCGCCGAACTGCGCGGTACGCAGCTGGAAGCCGCGGATGTTGAGGTTCTGTGCGAACTGGATATCGGTGATGCGGTCGCCCACCATCGCCGAGCGCGCCCAGTCGATGCTGCGGTCCTGCAGGTAGGCGGTCATCAGGCCGATGCCCGGCTTGCGCGTGGGCGCGTTGTCCTGCGGCCAGCTGCAGTCGATCAGCACGTCACGGAAGCGGATGCCCTGGCTGTCGAAGATCTGCAGCATCAGGTCGTTGGGGCCATCGAAGCTGGCGCGCGGATAGGCCTCGCCGCCCAGGCCATCCTGGTTGGTGACGATGACGAACTGGTAACCGGCATCGCGCAGCTTCAACAACGCAGGGATCACCTGCGGCACGAAGCGCAGTTTCTCGTAGGCATCGATCTGGAAATCGTCCGGCTCCTCGATGAGGGTGCCGTCGCGGTCGATGAACAGGATGGGGGTCATGCAGCAGCCCTCCGGGCCGACAGGGCCGCGAGCACGCGGTCATTTTCTTCAGGGCTGCCGATGCTGATGCGCAGCGCATCGCCCAGCTGTGGCGCGGCGCGCTGGTCGCGCACCACCACGCCCGCGGCCAGCAGTGCGTCGAACGCGGCCTGCGCATCGGCGAAGCGGGCCAGCAGGTAGTTGCCGGACGAGCGGTACACGCGGCGCACGCCGGGCAGACCCGGCAAAGCGGCGAACAGGCGCTCGCGCTCGGCGATGACCGTGGCCACCCGCTCGGCGGTACGCGACAGGGCAGCCGGTTGCAGCGCCTGCACGGCCAGCTCGGCGCATGGGGTCGGCACCGGATACGGTGCCTGGCAGCGACGCAGCACGGCGATCAGCTCCGGGGCGGCGATCAGGCTGCCGATGCGTGCCGCCGCCAGCGCATGTGCCTTGGACAGGGTGCGCAGCACGGCCAGATTCGCGTGCGCGGCCAGCAACGTGGTCGCCGACGCACGCTGCGCGTACTCGACATAGGCCTCATCGACCACCACCAGGGCCTGCCCACGGAGTGCGGTGGCCACCCGTTCGATATCGGCCAGGCCGATATCGCTGCCGGCCGGGTTGGACGGTGCACACAGGAACACCAGCTTGGCATTCTGTGTCTGTGCCGTGCGGATGACCGCGTCCGGATCAGCGCACAAGCCATCTTCGCCCTCCACCAGTGGAACGTCGATCAGCGGTGCCCCCTGCAGGCGCGCGCAGACCGCATACATGCCGAACACCGGCGAGGTCACCAGCACACCATCGCGGCCCGGCACGCACAGGGCGCGCACCAGCAGGTCGATCGCCTCGTCGCTGCCACGGCCGACCAGCAACTGCTGGGGCTGCACGCCATACAGCGCCGCCAGGCCTTCACGCAGTGCAAGCGGCTGCGGTTCGGGGTAGCGTCGGCTGCTGCCGGCAGGGTCAGCCGGGTTGGCCCAGGCCGATTCATTGGCGTTCAACCAGACGTCGCCCTGCACCGCCAGGCTGCGCGCCGAGCTGTAGCCGGCAAACGCCTGCAGGTCCGGGCGCACCAGCGCCAGCACGTCATCGATGCCGGCGCTCATGCGGCGGCCTCCATGCGCAGGGCCACCGCACGTTCGTGTGCGTCCAGGCCTTCGGCGCTGGCGATGATGCGGGCACAGCTGCCAATCGCAGCCAGGCCGGCAGCACTGGCACTCTGCACGCTGATCAGGTTCTGGAAACTGCCGACGCTGACACCGCTGTAGGCACGCGCCGCCCCGGCCGTGGGCAGTACGTGGTTGGTGCCGCTGCAGTAGTCGCCCAGCGCTTCGGGCGTGTAATCCCCCAGGAACACCGAGCCGGCCGCCTGCACCTGGCCCAGCCAGTCGCGCGGCGCGCGCAGGGCCAGGATCAAGTGCTCCGGGGCGTAGCGGTTGCTGATCGCAAAGGCCTCCGCCAGCGCTTCCACCTGGATCAGGCGCGAGGCCGACAGGGCCTGGCGTGCAATGTCCTGCCGCGGCAGCAGCGCGACCTGGCGCGCCACTTCCGCCTCGACCGCAGCAACCATGGCGGCATCGTCGGTCAGCAGCAGCACCTGCGAATCCGGGCCATGCTCGGCCTGCGACAGCAGATCGGCGGCGACGAACGCCGGATTGGCACCGGCATCGGCGATGACCAGCACCTCCGACGGGCCCGCGGGCATGTCGATGGCGGCCACGCCGTCCTGTGCCACCTGCTGCTTGGCTTCGGTGACAAAGCTGTTGCCCGGCCCGAACAGCTTGTCGCAGGCCGGAACGCTGGCGGTGCCATAGGCCATCGCAGCGATGGCCTGCGCGCCGCCGAGCTTGAACACGCGCTGCACGCCGGTCAGGCGCGCGGCCACCAGCACCGCCGGATCGGCCGTGCCGTCCGCGCGCGGCGGCGTGCACAGCACCACCTGCGGGCAGCCGGCCAACTGTGCCGGCACGCCCAGCATCAGTGCGGTGGACGGCAGCGGTGCACTGCCGGCCGGCACGTACAGGCCGACGCGGCCGATCGGCCGCAGCATGCGTTCGCAGACCACGCCCGGGGCGGTTTCCACCGCGTAGCCCTGGCCCATGCCGGCCTTGTGGAAGTGCGCGATGCGCGCGGCGGCTTCGACCATGGCCTGGCGCAGCTCGGCCGGCACGGCAGCTTCGGCCGCTGCGAATTCTGCTTCATCCACCTCGAACGACGGCAGTTCCACCCGATCGAAACGGGCGGTGATGGCACGCAGGGCGTCGTCACCCTGTGCGCGCACCTGCGCGATCAGCGCGGCCACGGCATCGCGGGTCTGCTGCGCGACGGCCTGCACCGGGCGGGTGAGCGCTTCACGGCGGCCATTCTCATCAAGTTGCGACCAGATCAAGCGGTTCATGCCAGCGACCGCTCCACGCTCAGTACCATCAGGCCCTGTGCGCCGGCGCGCTCCAGTTCTTCCATGCGCTGCCAGGTCAGTGGACCCGGACACATGGTCTGCAGGCGCAGCGCACCGCCGTCACCCGGCAGGCGCACCAGCGGTTCGGCGTCGGCCAGCAGCTGCGCCAGCGCGTCCACGCGGTCCTCGTTGGCGCGGAACATCAGCAGCTTGCGGTCCTGCTTCTGCACCACACCATCCAGGCGTCGCAGCAGCATGCTGCGCAGCCCGGCACGCGCGTCGTCGGGCACGCGCACCGCGCCGGCCAGCACCGCTTCGCTGTCGAGCAGGTTGTGCACCGGGGTCAACTGGTTGGCGCGCAGCGTGGCGCCGCTGGAGACCAGATCGCAGATCAGGTCGGCGGTGCCCAAGCGCGGGGCGATTTCCACCGAACCGGACAGCTCCACCACCTGTGCGTCCACGCCTTCGCGGCGCAGCCAGTCCTTGAGGATGGCCGGATAGCTGGTGGCGATGCGGGTACCGGCCAGCTGCGCCGGGCCGGTCCATTCCCATTCCTCGGGCACGGCCAGCATCAGCCGGCACTGGCCGAAGCCCAGCCCGCGCAGCGCCTGGTAGGCATCAGGCAGGCCGATCTGGCGCCGCGCGGCGGCCTGTTCATCCAGTTCGTTGCGACCGACGATGCCCAGGTCGCACACGCCATCGGCGATCAGCCCGGGAATGTCGTCGTCGCGTACCAGCAGCAGGTCCACCGGCAGCGATTCGCCGTAGCAGAACAGCTTGTCGCGGCTTTCGCGCCAACTCAGCCCACAGGCACTGAGCAGGCTGCGGGCGGGTTCGGCCAGGCGCCCGCTCTTCTGGATGGCGATACGCAGCCGGTCGCGTGCCGGGGCTGCCAGGGTTGCACTCATGGGGGAGGTCTCGTCGGAATTCGGGGAGATGCGCAGGTCAGCGTGGGGCAAGCTGGGCGATGGCGGCGGCATAGCCGCGATGGCCGTGTTCCAGCGTGCGCGCCACCCGTCCGGTGGTGGTCACGCTGACCCCGGTGCGCTCATGGATCTCGCGGTAGGGCACGCCCTGCTGCAGCAGCGGGACCACTTTCCAGCGGTCGGCCATGGCTTCCAGCTCGGCCGGGGTGCACAGGTCGCGCAGGAAGGCGACCACGTCGGCGGGTTCGCGCAGGCCGGCAAAGGCGGCGGCCAGGGCGTCGAGGTCGGCCTGCGGGTCTTTGGCGGCGATGTCGGGGCGGGCTTTCACGGGCGGATCTCTTGCATCAATGTAATAGCGCGTTAGTACATTAGCGCATTCTTGCGCGGTGCGTCAAATCGAGGGCGGGGGCAGGGCTGCTGCCCTGCACCCGCTAACGTCAACGTCAACGTCAAAAGCCAGGCTTTCCGTGGGATGGCGGGGCGGGCCCCGTGGCAGGGGGCGCCGTAAACCCATCCATGGGGGCTTGGTCGCGGCATCCATGCCGCTCACACCCCTGCCACCGGACCCGCCCCGCCTTCGACAGTTGGCCGCGAGCTGTTGGGACCTGCTGCTGGTGGGTGCCGACCGCTGGTCGGCACGGGGTAGGATCCGTTTTCCGGACGGAAACAGCTCTGACCCCGGAGCGCGACCCGGAAACGAAAACGCCCACCAGGAGGTGGGCGTTTTACTCTAAGCAAATTCACATACGGACAAGTAAAAGCCGGATCACAAAATGGAGCCACATAAATACCGAAATCCAACTACCCACCCGAAATAGATGCCGCTTGAGCCAGCTCCTTCGTAACAACCTGCTCGACAGAGCTACGTATCGCCTGGACGCTTAAAAGATGATCCTCTCCCAACTTGGAAAGCTTCCAATAAACCTTCTTGTCAGATACCGCTCGCCTCTTAACGCCGGGAATCATGTAGCCCAAGGCCCTAAGCTGAACCTTGACCTGATCAATATCAACTATTCGCATAACGGCATCACTAAACTTAGGCTCATCACCATCGGCCAGCTGCTCTCCAGCCGCGTGAATCAAACAAAGCTGCAATCTATCGACAAACTCTTCCTCGGTACACTCAGGAGTAAGAATAGGACCGACATAGCTGAGAATCTGATCCCAAGAAACTGCAACATCCCACCACTTAACCTCTTTAACAAGCCGGGTCCCGAAGAATATCCCGCAATCAAACCTCTCCTTCCCAGACGCCAGATCAGAGTGCCCGGCCGTCGCAGCCTGAAGTGATGCTTGCACAAGCTGCACCTCCAACTCAGCAACACGAGCACGAAGATTGGCGCGCTCGATCCTGCTTGCGTCATCAGCAGCAAATGCCCCGGGAACCCAGCCCTCCGATGGGTGAGCTTTCTTAAGCGCAATCAATCCGCGCGAAACCTTGGCCCCAAGATCCTCAGCTGCCACCCAGTACTTACAGTGATGAGCAGATTCCACCTTCTGCCTAAAAGCCTCCAGCCTCTGCCGCCCATCAGCAGACAGCTCAGTCTTACCTGCAGCGATCTCATTAGGCTTCGAATGCATAAAAGCCATAACAGGTTTTTTTACGCTCACTGCGTAGTCATACTCTTTTTCGGTATATCCGATTCCATCCAGATCGAGAGAGCCGTAACGACCCCCTATCACCAAACAGTAATAATCGGAGTCATCAATGACTCGCTTAATAAGATCCCAAGCGCCATCATTGGTAGCGGGAAACAACTCCATACCCGCGGGAAAACAATCAAGCTCCAAGACCGCTTGAATTATCTCCCTGCGCTCATCAACGAGGTCAGAAAAGGTCGATGAGATGAATACCTGATGCCTTCTTTCCATATGCACTCCTTGTGCAAGCATAAATGCGCCCATGAGGAAAAGCCAGTTCACGCAGAAAACAAAGCGACAAGTAAATCAAACCAAAACGCATTACCAAAACGCTACATTAAAGCAAGCAAATCAAACCATCACCTTCGACTGTTCCAGCTCGACCTGCAGGGTGCTGGCCAGCTCGTCACGGGCCACCTCGAACTGCTGCTCGCGCACGAGGTCCTTCACCGCCACCACGCCACGGGCCAGTTCGTCTTCACCGGCCAGCACCACGAAGCGGATGCCGGCCTTGGCCGCGTACTGGAACTGCTTGCCGATCTTCTTCGGCTCCATCTGCACTTCGGTGTTGATGCCACCGGCGCGCAGGCGGCGGGCGATGTCCAGCGACTGGGCCATGCCCTGCTCGTCCATCAGGGCCACCAGGGCCTGCACGCTGCTGGCTTCGATACCCTCGATCAGGCCGGCCTCGCGCAGCTGCCAGAACAGGCGCGACAGGCCAATCGAAATGCCCACGCCCGGCAGCTTGGACTTGCTGTAGTGGCTGGCCAGGTCTTCATAGCGGCCACCGGAGCAGATCGAACCGATCTGCGGGTGGTCGGTCAGCGTGGTCTCGTACACCGTGCCGGTGTAGTAATCCAGGCCACGGGCAATGGAGAAGTTCAGGCAGTACGCGCTTTCCGGAACGCCCAGCGCCTGCACCAGCTGCAGCACTTCGCGCAGCTCGGCCACGCCGGCGCGCAGGGTGTCCGAGGACGCCGCGTTTTCTTCCAGCGCCGCCAACTGTGCCAGCGCATCGGCATGCCCCGCCGAGCGCACGGCAACAAAGGCCAGGATCTTCTCGACCTGCTCGGCCGGCACGCCGAAACCCTCGCCGACCAGCGTTTCGCGCACATAGTCGGGGCCGCGCTTGTCCAGCTTGTCCACTTCGCGCAGTACCGCCAGCTGGCGCTCGCCCTCGGCCACGCCCAGGCTTTCGAAGAAACCGCGCATCAGCTTGCGGTTGTTCAGCTGGATGCTGAAGTTGCCGATACGCAGCTCGGAGAACACCGCATGGATCACGGCCAGGACTTCGGCGTCATAGCGCACGCTCAGGCTGTCCTTGCCGATCACATCGATGTCGCACTGGTAGAACTCGCGGAAACGGCCACGCTGTGCACGCTCGCCGCGGTACACGCGCTGCATCTGGTAGCGGCGGAACGGGAAGGTCAGTTCATGCTCGTGTTCGGCCACATAGCGCGCCAGCGGCACGGTCAGGTCGAAACGCAGCGCCATTTCCGGCAGGGAACGGTCACCGGCTTCGGCGGCATTGGCCAGCGCGCCGGTGGACTGCACGAAATACACCTGGCGCTCGGTCTCGCCGCCGGATTTGGTCAGCAGCACGTCGGACAGCTCGAACACCGGCGTTTCCACCGGCAGGAACCCGAAGCGCTCGTAGTTGCGGCGGATGACGTCCAGCATGCGCTGGAACGCAATCTGCTCGCGCGGCAGCAGTTCCAGGGTGCCGGGCGGGGTACGAGGCTTGATCACGGGAGCAACTCCTGCAGGAACGAAAACGTGGAGGGGGCGCACATTCTAGCCGCACTGGCCGGCCGCGGCCGTACCGGACAGGGCAGCCGGACGCCATGAAGTATCATAGGGCGCTGCCCCGCCCGCTGGACCCTGCCCCATGACCCGCCCCCCCGGCCCACCGACGGCCACCGCCGAACCCGCCGCCCCGGCGTGCTCGACGCTGGACTGCCTGCAGTGCTCGGTCCGCCACCTGGCGGTCTGCTCCGCACTGTCGCCGGATGAAGTGCAGGCCCTGGAACAGGTCACCGTGTCCCAGCAGGTCGCCACGGGGGCCACCCTGGCGCGCAGCGGCGAGGAACGCCAGCATGTCTATACATTGACTGCCGGCGCCCTGCGCCTGGTACGCACCCTGGCCGACGGCCGCCGCCAGATCAGCGGCTTCGTGCTGCCCGGGGATTACCTCGGGCTGAGCGGCAGCGACCTGCACCGCCACGATATCGAAGCCATCGCCGACAGCCGTGTCTGCCGGGTGGCGCTGCCGCAGATGAAAGGCCTGCGCAGCCGCTACCCGCACCTGGAACGCAAGCTGCTGCAGCGGGCCTGCCAGGAGCTGGATGCCGCGCAGGACGCGGCCCTGGCCCTGGCACGCCTGCAGCCGGCGGAAAAACTGGCCGATTTCCTGCTGCGCCTTGCCGCACGCGAAGCCCGCCTGGGCGGTGATGGCCTGCGCGTAGCGCTGCCGATGGGCCGCGGCGACATCGCCGACCATCTGGGGCTGACCATGGAAACGGTCAGCCGCACCTTCACCAAGCTGCGGCAGCAGGGGCTGATCGCCCTGCCCCAGCTGAACCTGGTGGAGATCCTGGATGAGGATGCATTGCGCGCACTGGCGGGCGAAGCGCTGGGCTGAGTTCCGCAGTGCCCGCCAGGCATGGCCTGGCCATGCCTGGCGCCTGTGCCACTCACCGCAGCAACACCTCGCGCAACGCCGCGTAACGCGCCGGTACCGGCGCGGCCTGCGCCGGACGCTGCAGCAGCGCGTGCAACGCCGGTGGCACCGGCACCGGCCGGCCGATCAGCGGCTCCACAACGCTTTCGAACTTGGCCGGGTGTGCGGTAGCCACCACCGCCCAGTCCCCCTTGGCACCACCCGCGCGCAGATCCTGCAGCACCTTCACCGCCGTGGCGGTGTGCGGGCACACCACCTCGCCCTGGCTGGCAAACAGGCTGGCGATGGTCGCGCGGATCGTCACGTCGTCCACCGCGTACGCACGGAATGCAGCCCGCAGTTCGGCATCATCGTGGCGGTACAGCCAGCGCAGGCGCTCGAAGTTGCTCGGTGCGCCCACGTCCATCGCGTTGGCCACCGTGGCCACGCTGGGCTGCGGCTGGTAGTCCTGCCCCTGGAAGTAGCGCGGCAGCACCGCATTGGCGTTGGTGGCCAGCACGATCTGGCCGATCGGCACGCCCAGTGCGCGGGCCAGTACCGCAGCCATTGCATTGCCGAGGTTGCCGGTGGGCACCACCAGGTTCAAGTGCTGCCCGCAGGTGGCGTGGTGCTGCAGGGCGGCATGGGCGTAGTAGCTCATCTGCGGCAGCAGGCGGCCCAGGCTGATGCTGTTGGCCGAACTGAGCGGCACACTGGCCTGCAGCGCGCCATCGCCCAGCGCCTGCTTGGCCATCGCCTGGCAGTCATCGAAACTGCCGGCCACGCGCAGCGCCTGGATGTTGTCGCCAAAGCACCCCAGCTGGTGCGCCTGCCGGGGTGACACCCGGCCATCGGGGTACAGCACCACCACCCGCACACCGGGCTGGCGATGGAAGGCGGCAGCCACCGCAGCCCCGGTGTCGCCGGAGGTGGCGACCACGATGGTCAGGTCACGCCCCTGCCCGGCCTGCAGCTGTGACAACGCCCCGGCCAGGAAGCGCGCACCGATGTCCTTGAAGGCGGCGGTCGGGCCATGGAACAGCTCCAGCACATGGTCGCCCGGCGTCGCCAGCCGGCGCAGCGGCACGGGGAAATCGAAGGCTTGCCGGCAGATGCCCGGCAATGCCCCGGCCAGCCGGTCGCCCGCGAAGAAAGGGGCCAGCAGGTCGGCGGCCGTCGCTGCCAGATCCTGCTGCGGCTGCCAGCTACGCGATGCCGGCAGCACCGCCGGCACATACAGGCCACCGTCGGGCGCCAGCCCGACGGCCATGGCGGCACTGAGCGGCACCGCCGGGGCCTGGCCACGGGTGGAAACGAACGACAACGGTGCAGCGTCCGGGGAGAGAGCGGAATTCAGCACAGGCAGGCTCCAGCAGCATTCAAGGGCGATACCCAGGCCTGGCTGTCCAGGCCGGCCTCGGCGAAGGCGGCGCGCACCTGCGGCGCCGCGGCGTGCGCCAACGCGGCGCTTTCAAACCAGGCGAACACGCTGGGTCCCGCACCGGAAATGCCGGCTCCCATCGCATCGGCCGCCAATGCGGCATCACGTGCGGCAGCGAAGCCGGTCATCAGGCCGGCGCGGCGCGGCTCGATCAGCACGTCACGCAACCCGGCCCGTACCAGGCCGGCATCGCCGCGATGGCAACCGGCCAGGACCAGCCCCAGGTTGGCGCTCTGCGCGACGAATTCACCCAGTGCGTAGTGGCCCTGCAGCGCCTCGCGCGCACGGCGGGTTTCCAGCACGGCCTGTGGGTGCACCAGCAGGCTGTGCCAATGGTCGGGGACGGGAATGCGCACCAGCTGCCGCGCGGTGCACAGCGCCAGCCCACCCAGCAGCAGCGGCCCGACGTTGTCACCGTGACGGCCACCACTGGCCACCGCTTCGCCATCGAGGGCGAACGGGTACAGCGCCTCGCGCGGCAGCGGCGCATCCAGCACGGCATTGGCCGCCACCAGCGCGGCCACGCACGAGGCCGCCGAACCGCCCATGCCCGAGCCGAACGGGATGCCCTTGTCGATCTCCAGCGCAAAGCCATGGGCCAGGCCCAGGCCTTCGCGCAGGGCAAGCAGCGCGGCACCGGCGGTGTTGCGTGCAGGGTCGGTCGGCAGCGCCATGCCATCGGCATGGATCGCTTCGATACGCACCTCCGGTTCGTCGATGCGGCGCACGCTCACCGTATCGCCGATGCCCGCGATGGCGTGGCCAAGGATGTCGAACCCCACGGCCACATTGGCCACCGAAGCGGGGGCGAACGCACGTGCGATCACAGGCGCGCTCCTTCGCCGGCGGCCACCCTCAGCAGGTCGGCGAACACGCCGGCGGCGGTCACTTCCGGGCCCGCACCGGGGCCCTGCACCACCAGCGGATTGTCGCAGTAGCGACGGGTCTGGAACTGCACCACGTTGTCGGTCAGGCGCAGATTGGCGAAGGCATGCCCGGCCGGCAGCTCGACCAGCCCCACCGAAGCGCCCTGCGCGGTCAGCTGTGCGACATAACGCAGCACCGCCCCGCGCGCGCGCGCCGCCTGCAGGCGGGCCAGCAATGCGTCATCGGATTCGTGCAGGTGCGCCATGAAGGCATCGGCATCACCGCCGCGCAGGGCTTCCGGCACCAGGCTTTCCACCTGCACCTGGTCCAGGCTGAGCGCGTGGCCGGCCTCGCGGGCCAGGATGACCAGCTTGCGCGCCACGTCGATGCCGGACAGGTCATCGCGCGCGTCCGGTTCGGTGTAGCCCATCGCGCGCGCCTGCGCGACCAGTGCCGAGAACGGCTGGCTGCCATCGAAGCGGTTGAACAGCCAGGCCAGCGTGCCGGAGAAGATGCCTTCGATGGCCAGCACTTCATCGCCGGTATCGACCAGGTCGCGCAGCGTGGTGATCACCGGCAGGCCAGCGCCCACCGTGGCCTCGTAGCGGAAGCGTGCGCCGCTGGCCGCCGCCGCCGCCCGGATGCGCTGGTAACGCGGCAACGGGCCGGAGCCAGCCTGCTTGTTCGGGGTGACCACATGGATGCCCGCCGCCAGCCAGTCCGCATAGCGCTCGGCCACCTCGGCACTGCCACTGCAGTCGATCACCACCGCATGCGGCAGGTGCGCGGCGAGCAGGTGCTCGGTGAAGCGGTCCAGATCGCTGGCCTCGCTGCCGGACTGCAGTGCCTGCCGCCAATCCGCCGGCAGCGCACGCGGTTCCAGCAGCATGCGGCTGCGCGAGGCCACCGCCCGCAGCCGCAGGTCGATGTTGGCCTTGCCACGCAGCTGCGGCAGGGCTGCCTGCAGCTGGTCCAGCAGCGCGGCACCGACATTGCCCGGACCGATCACGCCCACCGCGAAGGTCTGCGGCGACAGCCAGAATCCGGCGTGCGCGGCGCGCAGTGCCCGGGTGGCATCGCCGCTGTCCACCGCCACCGAAATGTTGCGTTCGGACGAGCCCTGCGCGATGGCCAGGATGTTGACCTGGGCGCGCCCCAGCGCACCGAACAGGCGCGCGGCCACACCCGGTTGGCCCGCCATGCCGTCACCCACCGCCGCCAGCACGCTCACATCGTCGGTGACCTGCACGCGCTGGACCTGCCCGGCCGACAGCTCGTGGGCGAAAGCCTGCAGCAGCGCCTGGCGGCCACGCGCCACATCCTCACCGCGGACCACGCAGCAGATGGAGTGTTCGGATGAGCCCTGCGAGATCATCACCACCGACACCTTGGCCTGGCGCAGCGCGGAGAACACCCGCTCGGCCGTACCCGGCACGCCCATCAGGCCGGTGCCTTCCAGGTTCAGTACGGCCAGGCCCGGGCTGAGTGTCAGCCCCTTGATCGGCCCATGCACCGAGCGTTCCGCGCTGATGCGGGTACCCGGGTGATCGGGCTGGAAGGTGTTGCGGATGATGATCGGCAGGCCCAGCTGGATGGCGGGCGACATCGTCTGCGGATGCACCACCTTGGCGCCGAAATAGGCCAGTTCGCAGGCCTCGTCGTAACTGAGCGACTGCAGCTGCACTGCTTCGGGCACCACCCGCGGGTCAGCCGACAGCACACCATCGACATCGGTCCAGATGTGCAGTTCATCGGCGTTGAACAGCGCGGCGAAGATCGCCCCGGAATAATCGCTGCCGTTGCGGCCCAGCGTGGTCACCCGGCCATCGCGGTCACGCGCGACGAAGCCGGTGGCCACCACCCGCTGCTGCGGGTGCTGCAGGCGCCAGCTGGCCAGGCGGTCGGCGCTGGCCTCCCAGTCCACGTCCACGCCCAGCTCGCCACGCCCGACCACCAGCACGTCGCGTGCGTCCAGCACGGCGCAGTCCTCGCCCACGCTGCGCAGGTAACTGCCCAGCAGCTGGGCCGAATACACCTCGCCCTGGCCCTGCACGCGGTCGAGCACCTCGCGCGGCAGTTCACCGATCACCGCCAGCGCGGCCAGCACCTCGGACAGCTGCTCGAACCGCGCGTCCAGCCAGTCCACCGTGTCGCCCACGGCTTCGCCCAGCAGCGCCACCGCCGCACCCCGATGCCGCGCACGCAGCGCATGCCACGCCTCGCGCCAGCCGGGCTCGCCACGCGAGGCCAGTCCGGCCAGTTCGATCAGCGCATCGGTGACGCCCTTCATCGCCGATACCACCGCCACCTGCAGTGATTCGGGGCGGGCCAGCAGCAGGCTGGCGACATGCCGGTAGCGTTCGGCATCGGCCACCGAGGTGCCACCGAACTTGTGCACGACAGTGGACGGCGCGGCCAGATCGGCGGGAACGAGAGGATGGGATGACGCGACGACGTTGGACATGCTGACCTCGGTTGGAGGCCCCGTGGCATGCAGGTGGTCGAGTATCCCCGCCACCTGGATGGTGCGGGGCCGTGGTTTTCGGGAGTTACACGAAGACGACGGGCCGCACCAGGGCAGTGGTGGCGGTAATGGTGGTAATGGTGGTGGTGATGGCAACCGGCGCAGTCGTGCGGCCCGCGGTGGCGGGAGCAGTGGACAGGGCGGTGGCGGCATCAAGGACCATGGACGACAGAAAACTACGCCGCGGCGGGTGCTGTCAAGTGTTGCAGCGCAAAAATCCATCGGCACGATCGTCGCCCAACGCGCATGGATTTGGTTGCAATTGTGACCGTGCAGGCACCGCAGGCCATGGCCCGCATGACCGCCCGGCCTGCGGGCGCGTTACCGGAACAGCGCCCGCCCGCCCATCAGCCGGCGTGTTCGGTGATCGCGCGCGGCGTGCGGTGTGCATGCGCGCACATCAGCACACCGGCCACCAGGCAGATGATCGCCAGCGCTTCAAGCAGGGTTGGCCAGCGCCATTGCCAAGCAAAGGCATACAGCAGTGCGAACAGGGTCTCGAACACGATCATCTGGCCGGTCAAGGTGAGCGGCAGCAATCGGCTGGCGCGGTTCCAGAAGGCATTGCCCACGATGGAGGCCACCACCGCCACGCCGGCGCTGATCGCCCAGAACAACGCCCATTGCCCTGGCGTATGCGTGCTGCTGCCAGCAAAGGCACCGGGCACCAGCAGCAGCGACAATCCCCCGGTCACCACGCCGGTCAGCAGCGACCAGTCATGGCTGGACAGGTCGGGCCGCCGCGCCAGCCAGCGGCTGTTGCCCACCGAATACAGTGCCCAGGAGAACAGCGCACCGAACGCGCACAGCAGGCCGATCACCCGTTGCCGCCAGGGCGTGGCCAGGTGCTCGGACAACAGCGCTTCATAACCGACCAGCGCCACGCCCAGCACGCACAGCACCAGTGCCGGCAGCAGCTGCTTCAGGGGCACAGCCCCCTTTTCGCGTACCCCGACCAGGGTCACGACCACGGGAATCAGGCCCACGATGAGCGACGCGGCGGCTCCGCCCGCCCATTGCACTGCCGTGGCCAGCAGCAGGAAGTACACCAGGTTGCCGGCCAGGCTGAGCCACAGCAGCCCCAGCCATTCCGCACGTCCCAGGCGTGGCGCCAGCCGCGACCAGCGTGGCAGCAGCAGCGCCACCGCAATCAGGCCATAGATGAGGTAACGGCCTGCGGACAGCTGCAGCGCGTTGAAGGACTGCAGCACGGCGGGCGCCAGAAATACCACGCCCCACAACGCACCTGCGGCAACACCATTGGCGATGCCCAGGCCGATCGAATTGTTGCGCATCACAGGACCACGGGGGGAGTACACGGCCACGCAGTCTAGGTGGCCGTGCCCCGGGTGTCTTGACCGAAACTACTGCCGCGCTGCTGGCGCATCAGGCATCGCTGCGACGCCAGGCGGCAGGGCTCTGCCCGCATTCGCGCCGCATCGCGCGGGTCAGGGCACTCTGTTCCGAATAGCCGGCTGCCAGCGCGATGGCACTGATCGGTGCATCGCTGCGCCGCAACTGGTCCTTGGCCCAGCGCAACCGGCAGGCACTCAACCAGCCCTGCGGGCTCAGGCCGAACTCACGCAGGAACACCGCATGCAGGCGGCTCTCGCTGAGGCCGACATGGGCCGCCATGCGGGCGACCGGCCAGGCCTGTCCGGGGCTGGCCTGGATGGCCGCGCACAGGCCCTGCAGGCGTGCACCGCTGCCATCGCCTGCGAAATGGCGCAGCAGCCGCGGCCACAGCCCGGGCAACGGCATGCCCTGCCCGGCCGGCTGCAACGCCCGGCGCAGCTCCGCCGGCAACGGCAACCAGCGCTGCCGGCACAGGCGTTCAAGGGTGGCATCATCGAACAGCCCAGCCGGGCAATCCAGGATCACGAATCCATTGTCCCCGCGCCCCTGCTGGGCATGGGGCTCGCCCGGTGCGACGAAGGCCCCCTGCAGCAGGTCCAGCCGCCCGCCCTGCGCGCCCACTTCGAACTGCAGCTCCCCCCGTACCGGCAGCACCCACTGCGCATAGGGGTGCCGGTCCAGGCCAGTGGAGGTGCCGTAGCGGCGCAGGTGCTGTTCAGGCTGCATGGGCGCAGTCTGGCGCTGTCGCCCATGCGGCGCAATCACCTGCTAGAGTCGGCCCGTCATCCAGTACAGGGAGTGCGGGTCATGACCCTCCATCGCGTTGCGCTGTCCACGGGCCTGGGCCTGGTGTTGGCTGTTGCCGCCGCTTCAAGCGCTGCCCAGGAACGGCTGCCACCGGCCCCACACTGCATGGACACCGCCGGTGTCACCGAGGTCGAGCAGGCCTCGCCACGTTCCATCGCGGTCCGGGCCGCCTCCGGCCAGGCCTATCGCATCGATTTCAGCGAAGACTGCCCCGGCACCCGCACCGCCGGCAGGCTGGCCCTGGAAGCCCCTGGTGGTTTCGCCTGCGGCCGCCCCAGCGAGCGGGTGACGGTCGATGGCCATGCCTGCACCGTCAGTGCGGTCACCCCGGTGGACAACCGTGATTTCGCCAGCGTTGCACGCAACAGCGACCGGCTGCGCGTGGCCACCCTGCCGGCAATGACGATCAGCCAGCGCAGGGACGTCCGGCGCAGTTTCGGCGGCTCGCCATCGTTCTGCTTCGCCACCCGCAATGTCCGTGCGTGGAGTTCGGATGCCGGCGGGATCCTGGTGGAAACCAACCCGGCCCGCAACGGAGGCTACCGTTACTACCGCGTCGAGCTGGGCAGCGCCTGCAACGCGCTGGACCGCGCCCCGGAAGTGCGCTTCCATTCGGGCCTGCAGAACGGCCTGATCTGCGGCAACCCGGGTGACCGCATGGTCAGCACGCCGCTGGATGCCGGCGACGAGCGTGGCCGCACCATCGTGCCGGCCACGCCCGACCGTTGCCAGATCCTGGCGGTCTACCCCGAACAGCGCCAGGCCTCGCGCTGATCTACAACCCGAGGAAGGTGAACGGCGCGCTGGGCACGAAGTGGCCCAGCGCATCACCCGCGAAGGTATTGCGCTGGTCCGGCCCGAGGTCCAGCTTCAGCACCTTGCCGGTTTCCTTGCTGAAGTCGGCCTTGTTCAGGTCCACCCAGAACGTGTTGGGCGTCAGCGCCGATTCGAAGAAGTACAGCCGCCGCTTGTGGTCGGCCACCGTGCGCCAGCGGGTGGAGGAGATGTTGGGTTCACCCGGCGTGGTGATGCCATAGGGCACCGAGGCATTGCGGATCACGCTGAACACACTGGCCAGGGCCACCACCGGGTCTTCGCTCCTGGGGATGGCATTGATGTAGAAACGCGCCCGCGCGAAACGGTCGGCCGAACGGTTGGTGCCGGGCAGCATCACCGTGCCACCGATCTGCTGCCAGTACGCATCCAGTGCCAACTGCTGGTCGAACACCGGCGAATTGGTCATCACCTGGTAGGCGCGGCTGTGGTGGATGACCTGCCGCCCGCCGATGTATTCAACGATGGCGCTGTCGCCGGACGCATCGGACAGTGACAGGTGCAGGGTGGCCAGCCGCTCCTCGCCCGGCACCTTGTCGGTGACGATGCTGTAGGGCTCCTTGGCAATGGCCTGCACGGCCTCTTCCACCGTGGCGAAGTTGTCCAGCATGTACTGCGCCCACAACGAGATCGCCAGGCCCGGCTTGCGGCCCTGCGTGTGCGGGTACTCCGATTCCACCAGCCACAGCAGGTTGGCAACCAGCCCTTTTTCATTCATGCCGTCGGTGGTGGAAACATCGTACCCGGTGGCCACCACGCTGCCGTAGCGCGCCGTCCAGGCCAGGGAGTTCGGCCCGGCCTGCCCGTTGCGCCGGATGCCCCGCGGCAGCACCCACAGATTGGTGGCCACATCGACCTTCCAGTCCATCGAGCGGGCAGTGATCACATCATCGTTGTCGCCCAGATAGACGGCGCGCGTACAGGCCTGCGCGGGCGTGGACAGCCCCATCGCCATGGCCAGTACGGTGGTGGCACCTGCATGCTTCCAGCCCATTGCCGCTTCCCCACGGATGACAGGAGCCACGATCTGACCCCAGCCGGGGTGAGATGCGGGTGAATGCCCGGCATCACGCCGGCAGGTTGCTAACCGGGTTGCACCAGGGGCTGCACCACGCCTGCCAGCAGGTCCATGGCCGTGGGCCGCGACTGATCCTGCCCGATGCGCCGCGCGAAGCCGGCCCAGTCCCCCACCGACAGCTGCCGCAGCAGTGCGGCATCCACCGGCAGCCAGCGCATTGCCCAGTACGGGAACTGCCGGTGCGAGACGCGGCCGCGGGCCAGTTCGATGATGTCACCGTGGCTGCCTGCCTGCAGGATGCGCTCGTACACCGAATCGATGCCGTCGGCCGGGCCTTCGATGTATTGCAGGAAGCACGCGCCGTCATGCAGCAGGACACCGGTCACCCCGGCCATCCTGTTGAAACGGGCCGCATCCTCGACCAGACCATCCACCCGGTCCGCTGCCAGCCCGGCAGTGGCCTCGCTGGCATAAGCGATGGCGCGCAGTGGCATCGTGCATCCTTTCCATAAGGGACCTGCACGGTAGCAGCTGTGCACGCGGCGCAGGCAAAACGCCGCGGTGCACGCTGAAGAATTCAGAAAAGCAGGGTTGCATCCTCGCCGATGCGCCGCGGCAGCCGTGCCTCGAACACCACCTCATGGTGCTCATTGCGCGCCTGCAGCTGGCCACCATGGGCGCGCACGAACTGGTCGGCGATGTACAGGCCCAGCCCCAGTCCGTTGCTGCGGTGGAAGCTGGCCTTGAACGGCTCGAACAGGCGCGGCATCAGTGCCGCATCGATATGCCCTGCATTGCGCACGCGGAGCACCACATGGGATGCCAGTGAACCATCCAGATGTACCTGCACGCCGCCCTCGCCGCCGTGGGCCAACGCATTGCCGAGCAGGTTGGCCGCCACCTGCCCCAACCGGTCCGGGTCCCCGTGCAGGTGCACGTCACCGCTGGCGCGGTAGTCCACGCGCGCCGCCTGCAGCCCTGCCACTTCCACGACCACCGCCGAGGTGACCTCGCCCAGATCGCACGGCCCGGCCTGCAGGTGCAGCCCACCGGTACGGATGCGCGAGAAATCCAGCAGCTGTTCGACCATGCGCGCCATGCGCAGCGTGCTCGCCTCCAGGTGCCTGAGGGTCTGCTGCGCGCCGGCATTGTCCGCCGGCAGGTCCAGGCCCAGCTTGTCCGCGCACAGCAGGATGGCCGACAGCGGCGTGCGCAGATCATGGGTGAGCACCGCGGTCATCGTTTCATTGAGCTTGAGCGCGCGTTCCAGCGCGTCATTGCGTGCCTTGAGCAGCTGCCGCTGCTGGTACAGCTCGATGAACACATTGACCTTGCCCAGGATCACCTGCGGCTCGATCGGCTTGTGCAGGAAATCCACCGCGCCGGTCTCGTAACCCTTGAAGGCACGCACCGGGTCATTCGGTGACGCCGTGAGGAAGATGATGGGAATATCACGACTGCGCTGCGAACCCCGCATCAGTTCGGCGAGCATGAACCCGTCGATTTCCGGCATCTGCACGTCCAGCAATGCGAGTGCCACCTCATGCTCGAGCAGCAGTTCCAGGGCCTCGGCCCCGGAAGCGGCGCACAGCAGGTTGACCCCATCGCGACGCAGCAGCGCCTGCATGGCCACCAGGTTCTGCGGCACGTCATCGACGATCAGCAGGTTGACCGGCGCCTGCGGCGTAGCAGGGTCCGGTGGCAGCAGGTTCATGCAAACAACTCCTTCAGGCGCCGACACATCAATTCAAGGGGCAGCACGGCATCGGCGCCGGCGTGCTGCAGGGCGGAGGCCGGCATCGTCGATGCCTGCGCCTCCTCGGGACATTGCAACCACGCCTGGCCACCGGCGGCGCGCACCGCGGCCACGCCTTCGCTGCCATCGCTGCTGGCACCCGTCAGCAGCACGGCCAGCACGGCTGGGCCGAACACGGCCGCGGCCGATTCGAACAACGGGTCGATCGCCGGGCGCGAGAACAGCACTGGTGCATCCATCGACAGCGCCACGGCCTGGTCATCCTCCACCAGCAGGTGGTAGTCAGGCGGTGCGAAACTGACCGTACCTGCCTGCAGCGGCTGCTTGTCCTCGGCCTCGCGCAGCGCAAGCACGCAGTAGGGACCGAGCACTTCAGCCAGCCGGCTGGGACGGTCGCGCGGCAGGTGCAGCACCACCAGCACCGGAATGGGCAGCTGCGCAGGCAACGCCCCCAGTACCTGCTGCAGGGCGGCCACGCCCCCGGCCGATGCCCCCACCACCAGCAATCGAGGGCGCATGCCCAGCATGCTCAGGCCGCCTTCCGGTACAGCCGCTGCTCGCGCGCGCAGACATCAAAGGCATCATGGTGCCTGCCGAACTGCAGCGACTCTTTGCTGCCCAGGCCCAGGAAGCCCCGGTGCACCAGCGCATCACGGAACAGACCGACGGCACGGTCCTGCAGATCGCGGTTGAAGTAGATCAGCACGTTGCGGCAGGACACCAGGTGGACTTCGGAAAACACGGTGTCCGTGGCCAGGCTGTGGTCGGCGAACACGATGTTGCGGCGCAGGCGCCGGTCGAACACGGCGCCATCGTAGGCCGTGGTGTAGTAGTCCGACAGCGAGCCGGTACCACCGGCGGCCAGGTAGTTGCGGCTGAACTGGGCCAGACGGTCGATGCCGTAGGCCCCTGCCTCGGCAGCGGACAGCGCGGCCGGGTTGATGTCGGTGGCATAGACGATGCTGCGCTCGAGCAGCCCCTCTTCCTGCAGCACGATCGCCAGTGACCAGACCTCTTCACCGGTGCTGCAGCCGGCCACCCACAGCTTCACCGACGGGTAGGTCCGCAGTACCGGCACGACCTGCTCGCGCAGCGCGCGGAAATAGGCCGGGTCGCGGAACATCTCCGAGACCTGCACGGTGAAGAACTGCATGGCCTGGGCGAACAGCTCCGGCTCGTGCAGCAGGCGGTGCTGCAGGTCGACCAGGCGCTCGCATCCATAGCGCTGCATGGCCTGGCGGATGCGCCGGCGCAGCGAGGACACCGCATAGCTGCGGAAGTCATAGTGATAGCGCTGGTACAGGGCTTCCAGCAGGACCTTCAGTTCCAGGTCGAACAGCGCCTGCTCGTTCATTGCCGCGAGCACCATACCCGGCACAGCGACACCAGCTTGTCCACGTCGATCGGCTTGGCGATGTAGTCATTGGCGCCGGCCTGCAGGCAGCGCTCGCGGTCATCGGGCATGGCCTTGGCGGTCAGCGCGATGATCGGCAGGTCCTGCAGGTGGCGCTGCGCCCGGATCTCGCGCATCGCGGCCAGGCCATCCTTCTCGGGCATCATGATGTCCATCAGCACCAGATCGACCTCGCGCTGGGCCAGGCGGTCCACGGCTTCCTGGCCGTTGCGGGCGATTTCCAGCGTCACCCCCAGCGGCTCGAGCACGCTGGACAGGGCGAAGATGTTGCGCACGTCATCCTCGGCCAGCAGGACGGTACGCCCATCGAGCACCGTGTCGCGGCGGCGTGCCTCGCGCAGCAGGCGCTGCTGGTCGCTGGGCAGGTTGGCTTCCACGCTGTGCAGGAACAGCGTCACTTCGTCCAGCAGGCGCTCGGGCGAGCGTGCGCCCTTGATGATGATGCTCTTGGAATAGCGGCGCAGACGCTGCTCGTCCTCGCGGCTGAGGGCCCGCCCGGTGTAGACGATGACCGGCGGGAAGCCGACCTCGTCATTGCCGGCCATGTGTTCGAGCAGTTCGAAACCACTGCCGTCAGGCAGCGCTAGGTCCATCACCATGCAGTCGAACGTGGCGGTACCCAGCTGCTCGAGCGCAGCCGCCAGCGTGCCCACGGCGGTGATCTGCAGCTGATCGCGGCCCAGCAGCAGTTCCAGGTTGCGGCGCAGGTCGCTGTCATCCTCGACGATCAACAGCCGGCGCACGTCGCGCTGGCTGGTCTGTTCCAGCTGCTCGATGGCCGCGGCCAGGCGGTCGCGGGTTGCCGGCTTGATCATGTAGCCGATGGCACCCATTTCCAGGGCCACCTGGCTGCGGTCCATCGCCGAGACCACGTGCACCGGGATATGCCGCGTTTCCGGGCTGCGCTTGAGCCGTTCCAGCACGCTCAACCCGGACACATCCGGCAGGCCGATGTCGAGCAGGATGCCGTTGGGCCGCAGTTCGACGGCCAGGGCCAGCGCTTCCTCGGCGGTGGTCGCCGCCACGCAGTCGAAATCCAGCTCATGCGCCAGCTCCACCAGGGCTTCGGCGAAGATCGGGTCGTCTTCCACGGCCAGGATCAGGCGCCCGGCCCGCTGGCGGCGGCCGCGGTCATCGGCCACGCCGCCCTGCCGCGGCGGCGCGCTGGCCACTGCAGCCTGCACGACCGGTGCGGCTGCGGCCACTGGCGATGGCGATGGCGCACCGTCTTGCTGCACCGGCGCCCCTTCCAGCGGCAGCTCCAGGATGAAGCAGCTGCCGCGGCCCGGCTCGCTGTCCACGTTGATGCCCCCGCCCATGCGCGCTGCCAGATCGCGCGAGATCGACAGACCCAGCCCCGTGCCGCCATAACGGCGGCGGGTGCTGCCATCGGCCTGGCGGAAGGCCTCGAAAATCAGCTGCAGCTGGTCACGGGCAATGCCGATACCGGTATCGGCCACTTCGAAGCGCACACGCCCTGCCCCGGCCGCGCGCACCTGCAGGCTGACCTTGCCGTGTTCGGTGAACTTCAGTGCGTTGGCCAGCAGGTTCTTCAGGATCTGCTGCAGGCGCTGGTTGTCGACCACCAGCTGGGTCGGGGCCAGCGCATCGGCATGGATCTGCAGCACCAGGCCCTTCTGCCGCGCCATCGGCTCGAACGTATCGCGCAGGCGCTGCAGCACGCTGTCAACCACGACGACTTCATCGGCCAGTTCAACATGGCCGGCTTCGATGCGGGACAGATCAAGGATGTCGTTGATCAGCGCCAGCAGGTCGTTGTTGGACGACAGGATGGCCTGGGCGTACTTCACCTGCTCGGCGGTGAGCGTGCCGTCCTTGTTGTCGGCCAGCAGCTTGGCCAGGATCAGCGAGCTGTTCAGCGGCGTGCGCAGTTCATGCGACATGTTCGCCAGGAATTCGGACTTGTAGCGCGAGGTGGCGGCCAGTTCGTTGCTGTTGCGCACCAGCTGACCCTGCGCGACCAGCAGCGCCTGTTTCTGCGCCTCCAGCTCATGCGTGCGCTCCTCCAGCTGCACGTTGGTCTGTTCCAGCTCCGCCTGCTGCTGCTCCAGGTTGGCCTGTGAATGCTGCAGGCTGCGGCTCTGTTCTTCCAGTTCCTCGTTGGCCACGCGCAGCTCTTCCTGCTGCGCCTGCAGTTCTTCGCCCTGCCGCTGCGACTCTTCCAGCAGCACCACCAGCTGTGCCCGCAGCAACGAGGCGCGCAAGGCCAGGCCGACGGTTTCCGCGCAGCGCTCGATCAGTTCGGTGTCCAGTGCCGGGCTGTGCCCCACCTGGGCGCGGCCCAGCTCAATCGCGCCGACCACCGCACCGTCGCTGGTCACCGGGGCCAGGATGCGCTCGCGCACGGCCACCCGGCCCAGGCTGGACTGCAGTTCCAGCACCCCGGCGTCATCGCCCCCCAGGTGGCGCACGCGCTGCTCGCGGGTAACCGCGCCCAGCTGGCCCTCCTGCACCCCCATCGAGGTCGGCAGGCCACTGGGCAGTGCCACGCCACCGGTCAGCTGCAGGCGCCCGTTTTCCAGCCGGTACAGCGCGCCCACATCGGCCTGGAGCTGCGCGGCCAGCGCCGTCATCGCGGCCTCGGCAATCTGTTCCGGGCCCAGGTCTCCCCGCAGGCTGAGCGCCACGGCATTTTCGGCCTCCTGCAGCCACAGGGCGCGCATCGCCTCGCGGCGCGCACCGATGGCGCGCGAGACGATCACCGCGATCATCAGGAAGGCCACGCCACCAATGCTGCGGTTGACGAAGGAAAAGGCCGAATTGGTACTGGCCGGGGCCACGTGGTAGCCCACCGCCAGCAGCACGCAGGCCAGCCCGGCCACCAGCATGGGCACGCGCATGTCGCGCTGGAACACGGTCACGCCCACGGCCAGGAAATACGCCAGCCAGACCGCATAGCCCAGCGGCACCACCAGTTCCAGCGCCGCGGTCCCTGCCAGCAGGGTTGCCGACACCGCCCAGATCCAGCGGTCACGCGTGGTAGCACCAGGACGCATGCGGCGGCCTTCCGGAGGCAAAAAGGACGCTGATGGTAACCCGTGTCGCATTCAGCCGCATGCGACCTTTGGCACGGGCGGCCCTGTACACAAGGCCTTCACACTTGCCTACCTACGGTCTGCACCCTCATCGGGGCTATTCCTTCACATCACGTGGTCGCCGCCGCTTCTACGACATCCGCTCTGACGGATCCTTCCCGCCAACTGCGGCTGCTGATCGACAGCGTCCGTGACCATGCCCTGTACCTGCTCGATCCCGACGGGATCGTCTGCAGCTGGAACCCCGGCGCGGAGCGGATCAAGGGCTACCGGTCCGAAGAAGTGATCGGCACCCATTTCGGCCGCTTCTACCTGCCTGCCGAGCGCGATGCCGGTGAGCCGGAGCGGCTGCTGCGGCTGGCCGAACGTGATGGCCGGCATGCCGGCGAGGGCTGGCGGGTGCGCCGTGATGGTGCACGTTTCCGCGCCAGCGTTGTCATCGAACCGGTGATCGAGCACGGTCAGCTGCTGGGCTTCGTCAAGATCACCCGCGACATCACCGAAAGCTGGCAGGCCCAGTGCCTGCTGCGCGATGCCCAGCGCGCCCTGCGCCAGAGCCAGCAGTTCGAAACCGTTGGCCGCCTCAGCCGTGGCCTGTCGCATGAATTCAACAACCTGCTGACCACCATCGGCAACGCGCTGGACCTGCTCTCGCTGCGCATCGGCAATGATGATCGCGCCGTCGCGCTGATCGCCAGCGCCCAGGCCGCCAGCGACCGCGGCGCCCTGCTGACCCGCCAGCTGCTTGCCTTCAGTGCCGACCAGACCCTCGTGCGCGAACCTGTGGACGTCAACGCGCTCATCCAGGCGCGCCTGCCCGCCCTGCAGCAGCGCTGCCCGCCGGGCATCGAGCTGCAGACCGCGCTGACCCCCGGCTTGCCCGTGGTGGCCGCCGACGCCGAGCAGCTGGACGTGGCCCTGGCCAACCTGGTCGCCAATGCCGTGGACGCCATGCCCGATGGTGGCCGCATCCTGTTGGCCAGCGCGCTGGAGCGCCGGCTGGACCCGGATGCCGAAGGCACATCACAACGTGACTACGTGGCCATCAGCATCTGCGACGAAGGCCGGGGCATGGCCCCCGACGTTGCCGAACGCGCCACGGAGCCCTTCTTCACCACCAAGGACATCGGCAAGGGCAGCGGCCTGGGCCTGAGCCAGGTGTTCGGTTTCACCACCCAATGCGGCGGCTTCGTCGATGTGTCCACCACGCCCGGTGTCGGCACCACGGTCAGCCTGCTGCTTCCCGCCCTGGAGGACCCTGCCGATGTCTGATGATCCGATCCGCGTGTTGATGGTGGAGGACCAGAGCGATCTGCGCGAGATGATCGGCCTGGCCCTGCAGGATTTCGGCATCGATGTGGAGACCACCGCCGATGCACACGGCGCGGTGGCCCTGCTGCAGGGCGATGCCCGCTTCGATGTGGTGTTCAGCGATATCAGCATGCCCAACGGCATGTCGGGCATTGAACTGAGCGAGCACGTCGCGCGCGACCAGCCGCAGGCGCGGATGATCCTGTCATCCGGCTATGCCCGTTCACAGCTGCCACCGCTGCCCGAGCATGTGGAATTCCTGCCCAAGCCCTACCGGCTGCGGCAACTGGTGGAGATGCTCACCCGCGGCTGACCGCCCGGCCACGCATCGGCAGCCGGCTACAGGGTCTACCAGTAGCCGATGACCATGATCAGCACGCCCACCAGTGCCAGGGCCAGCGCGATCAGCAGCCCGTGGCGCTGAAGGCGGGAGGGCTTTGGGGTTCCCGGGGTATTCATGGGGCATCTCCAGCAGGCAGGGGCAGGACGCTGCCCGATGCCTTCACTGTCGCAGCATCACGCTCAACGCCGGGTGCATGCCGCGTGTGCCCGTTGTGCCGGCGCCGTCAGCTGCCGTTGTCGACCCGCAGCCGGGACACCCGCCAGCCGCCATGGGAACCGAAACGCCCGGTGTCGCCCGTCACGGTATACCGCAACGCCAGCCAGCCCGCGCGCAGCGGACCGACATGCCAATCCCGCACTTTCCTGTACGCATAGCGATAACGGCCCAGGCTCACGGCTTCATCCTTAAGTGTGACGCAGGTCACTCTATGCGGACGATACCGTATTTTTGATGACAGGGTGAGGGACGGCTGTGGGGCGAGGGCTGGGACGCTGGCATGGCCCTGCCGGGATGAGCGAAGCCCGCCGGCCTGGCCTCCTGCTACGACCGCTGCGGCAACATGCTTGAATCCGTCCGATAGGGCTGGGCCATACCGGCCGGGTCCCGATTGCGCTGGCTGTCCCGCGATAGGCTTCTTGATACCCAGCGCACCGCCAGGAAAGGCGGCATGTCAAAGGAAAATCGCCGCATGGCGCACCTGACGTCCGACAGCGATAACGGCGCCGTGGCCACTGTGACCAGATCATGGTTTTTCATGCATAACCGCAGCAATCACGTGCCGCATAAATCATGGCATGTGATTGATTCATGGTGACCCCGGCCCGATTCGAACGGGCGACCTTCCCCTTAGGAGGGGGACGCTCTATCCAGCTGAGCTACGGGGCCAATGCAGCTGGCAAGCATACCGTGTCCAGCTGAATGGACCAAGGGGACGCGGGTTCGACGGCAGCCATCAGCAGGTATCCTCTCACCCCCATAATCCGCCCCGATCACCCGCCCATGCATGCCGTCTGGCCCGTGCTGTCCTCGCTGGGAGACAGCCGATTCCTGCTTCCAATGGCCATCGCACTGATGCTGCTGCAGCCCGGCGCGCGCACGCCGCTGCATCGGCGCTGGCGGGTGGCCATCGGCTGTGCCGCAGGCATCACCGTGGTGACCAAGCTCCTGTTCATGGGGTGGGGCATCGGGATCAAGACACTGGATTTCACCGGCATTTCCGGCCACGCGGCGATGGCCAGCAGCATCTATCCGGTAGCGGCCTGGCTCTGCGCAGGCGGGCGCTCCTCGCGCCCCGGGGCGTGGGCAATGGCTGGTGCCGTGCTGGCCATCGCCATCGGCTATTCGCGCCTGCCCATCGGCGCCCACTCACCGGCCGAAGTCGCCGCAGGGTTGATGCTCGGACTATCTGCAGCGGCATTGACACTGCGTCGCATCTGCCCCGGTCCCGCGATCGCCGGATGGAAGCCGCTGCTGGCGGTTTTCCTGGCCGTGCTGGTCCCCGTCGCGATGCAGGGGGTGCGCACGCATGAATTGATCGGGCGGCTTGCCATGGCCCTTTCCGAGCGGGATCACGCGTTGCAGCGCTCACCGCGATAACCCCTGCCATTTCGCCCGTACCGTCGTGTAGCACACCGCAATGACAGCCGCTTGCTTGACATGCACGTTCCTTAACGCGACGATAACTGTGAAATTTCCCTAATGGAGTAGGTGCCTCTCCCATGTTCAAGAAGACGTTTGCCGTTCTGGCCCTGGCGGGTTTCACCGCCTCCCCGCTGCTGGTTTCCGCGCAGGAAGCACAGGCTGTCCAGCAGGCCGCACAGACTGCCGCCGAAGCTGAAACGGCGACCACCGCCACCGATGCGGTCGTTGCCACCGAAGTCGCAGGCGTGGAAGCTGCCGGCGTGTCGGCAGCAACCATCGTCGGCACCACGGTTGCAGCCGTTGCCACGGCCGCTGTGGCCTACAGCGTTGGCGGCGACAGCACCAGCGGCAGCAATGACGGCGGTGGCAGCGAACCCGGCGGCCCGAACCCGGGTGGCCCGGGCACCGGCGGTACCGGTGGTACCGGCGGCACGGGTGGTACCGGCGGCACGGGCGGCACCGGCGGCTGATCGCCGTAGCGCTGTCCACACAGGCCCTCGCCGGGCGAAAGCTTGGCGAGGGTTTTTTATGTCCGCCAGAAGTCCGCTCACATGAACATCACGTCCTTCCGTCTTGTCGCTGCTGTTGCGGCGACCCTGACGCTGTCCGGCTGCATGCTCGCGCCGGGCCAGAACCTCCGCCACAGCGACGTATCGCTGAATCACCGCAGTGGTGGCGACGGCCAGCTGGAACTGCTGACCATCACGCCCAAGCTGATCGCGATGGAAAATGCATCGCACGGGCACAAGCGCCTGCCCGACGCGCTGTTCAACTACCAGCCTGCCCCGTACCACGTGGGCGTCGGTGACATCCTGTACGTGACGGTCTGGGACCACCCGGAGCTGACCGTACCGGCCGGGCCGCAGCAGCAGGGCACCCTGGCTGGCCGGCTCGTGCAGAGCGATGGCTCGATGTTCTATCCGTACATCGGCAAGGTCCAGGCAAGCGGCAAGACGCCCGTGGAGATCCGCGAGGAAATCAGCAGCCGGCTGGCCCGCTACGTCGAATCGCCGCAGGTGGACGTTTCCGTGCTGACCTACGGCAGCCAGCGCGTCTGGGTGACCGGTGCTGCCGAACGCTCGTCCCCCATCGCCCTGGGCACCTCGCCACTGACCCTGGCCGATGCGATCAGCCAGGCTGGCCTGCAGAGCACCCAGGCCGACTTGTCCGGCGTGCGCCTGAGCCGCGATGGCCAGACCTACACCATCAACCTGGAGACCCTGGCCACCCAGTTCGGCGGCCGCCAGCTGTTCCTGAAGGATGGTGACTCGATCTTCGTGCCGTACCTGGACCGGAAGGAAATCTTCGTTGTCGGCGAAGTCAACCTGCCCGGTGCCTACAGCTTCCGCACCGGTGATGTCTCGCTCAACCAGGCGCTGGGCCGCGCCCGTGGCCTGACCCAGGAAACCTCCAACGGCAACGCGGTCTACGTGATCCGTGGCAGCACCGATCTGCAGAGCCTGCCTTCGGTCGTGTACCAGCTGGAGGCCCGTTCGCCGACGGCATTCGCGGTAGGCAGCCAGTTCAGGCTGCAGCCCGGCGACGTGGTGTTCGTCGGCGCCGCCGGCGTGACGCGTTGGAACCGCTTCGTCAACCAGCTGCTGCCGTTCACCAACATCCTGTACACCGCCGCGCGCACCGGGACGGAAGTCAGGGACAACTGATATGGCACGCATGGATGCGGCCCGTCACCCGCCCCGCTCTCCCCGCGCCCGGTGGGCGCAGGGCGTGGTGCTGGTGGCCATGGCGATGATCCTCAGCAGCTGCACGACCGGCAGCCGCTCGACGCTGGACACCTTCCGCCTGGTGGTCCACAAGCCCACCCGGGCAACGCCTGAACGCGTGGCCGCCAACCGCTTTCCGCAGGTCCAGGTGCACACACCGGATATCGATGCGCTGGCCGTGCTCGGCTACGTGGATGGTGGCCGCCAGCAGTGGTACGCCGGCAGCCATGCCATCTTCGAGCTGGACGCGCAGGGCCTGCTGATCGGCAGCAGTGGCCTGGGCCGGCAGCTCCAGGCGCGGATCGTCGGCCCGTCCCCCTTCACGCACCTGCAGCAGGTCAACGCACCGGTAACCGTGCAGCGCCGCTACGACTGGGTGCCCGCCTACCAGCTGGATGTCGCCGTCACCGGCACCCTGACCCGCCACGGCACCGAGACCATCAAGATCCTCGGACGCCCGCAGGTGCTGGTGCGCTTCGAGGAGCGGTTGCAGGGCGGCGGGATGCGCGGGACCAACGTGTACTGGGCTGATGCCCGCACCGGCTTCATCTGGAAAAGCCGCCAGTTCCTGGCCCCGGGCCATGCTGTCGACCTCCTCCAGCTCAAGCCCTACCAGACGGCCAAGGACTGAGCCATGTTGTTGCGTTTCTGCGGCGCCCTCGCCGCATTGTGGGTTCCCCTGCTGGCGTGTGCGGCCCCGGCTGCCGCGCCCGTGGCCCGGATCGAGGGGGCCGTGCACGCGCCCTCGGCCACCCCCATCACCGGCCAGGCACGGCTGGCGGACCTGATCCTGCAGGCCCGCCCGCGCGGGGACGCCTACCTGCTCGGTGGCAGCTTCCAGCGCGAACAGGCGCGCGCGCAGCAGCTGCGCCTGCGCGCTGGTGTTGCCTACGATCTGGAACAGCTTTCCAAGGCGGAGGATGCCGCAGTGCGCAGCGCCGCCGAAACCCTGTCGCAGTGGCTTGACGAGCATCCGGCGACCGGACGCATCCCGCAGGCGCTGTCCCCCCGCCTGATGCAGGCCCAGCCGCAGCAGAACCCGGTACTTGAAGCCGGCGACGTGCTGACGATCCCCACCCGCCCGCAGACCATCCATGTCATGGGTGCGGTAGGCCGGCCCTGCACCCTGCCCCACGCGCCGCAGCGCGATGCCCTGGATTACCTGCGTGACTGCCCGGCGACGCCTGCGGCCGATCCCAGCGACCTGTACGTCATCCAGCCCGATGGCCGCGTGCAGCTGCTGGGTATCGCCCTGTGGAACCGCGCCGACCCGCAATCGGTCGCCCCTGGCGGAACCCTGTTCGTTCCCGTGCGCGCCTCCGCGCTGCCCTCCGTGGACAGCGCGTTCAACCGCGAATTTGCCGCGTTCATTGCAACCCAGCCGGTCACGCCCTGATGAACCCTGTTTTCGAGCGCGCGCCCCGTGCGCGCCCGTCCCGGCTTGCTGTTACCGCGCTGGCCCTTTCCCTGTCCAGCGCCCTGCACGCGCAGCAGGCGCCACCGGCCACCGCCAGCGAATGGGGCGGCATCGGCCTGCTGCAGACGCCGACGGCACGCATGGGCGAAGACGGCGACCTGGCGTTCACCGCATCACACAACACGAACTACAGCCGCTACAACCTGACGCTGCAGCCGTTGCCGTGGGTTGAGGCCACCTATCGGTACATCAACGTCACCAACCTGCGCTACGGGCACCGCGAGGTCAGCGGCAGCCAGAACTACAAAGACAAGTCCATCGATTTCAAGGTGCGTCTCTGGCAGGAATCACGCTGGTTGCCGGAAATGGCATTCGGCGTGCGCGACGTGGGCGGCACCGGGTTCTTCGCCAGCGAATACGTGGTGGCCAACAAGCGGTTCGGGCCCGTGGATGCCTCACTGGGCCTGGCAACCGGCTACATCGGCAACCGCGGGGACTTCAGCAACCCGTTGGGCGCCCTGGACAAGCGCTTCAAGGACCGTCGCCCGATCGCCAACAGCGATATCGTCAACGCGGGGCGATTCGGCGTCAGCAATATGTTCAAGGGCCCGGTCGGCATCTTTGGCGGCATTACCTACCAGACGCCGCTGGACGAGCTGCTGGTCAAGGTCGAATACGACGGCAATGACTACAGGCGCGAACCACGCGGCTTCAATGCCAAGCAGACCAGCCCCATCAACGTCGGCCTGGTCTACGTGCCCAACCGCAATGTGGAAATCGCCGCCGCCTGGGAGCGCGGGCAGACGGCGATGTTCTCGCTGACGCTGCGTGGCAACCCGGGCCATTCGCCCTCTGCACCGAAGCCCTTCGATCCGCCCCCGGTCCGCATCGCACCGCCCGCCGGCCAGGACGTGGCCAGCACCGGGTCCGGCGCGGCCCCTGCGTCCGAAGCACAACCACCGGACTGGCCCGCCATCGCCAGCCAGCTGCGCAGCAATGCCGGCTTCCGTGTCGAGCGTATTTCCCGGCGCGGCAGCGAGTTGTTCGTCGATGGCTACCAGTACCGCTACCTGTACCCGGCCAAGGGTCTGGGCAGGGCAAGCCGCGTGCTGGCCAGCACGCTGGGCGACGAGTACGACTGGTATACGCTGCGCACGACGCGGCTGGGCATGCCCACCGCCGACATGTCCGTCAACCGCGAAGCCTTCGAAGGGTTCCTGGAAGGCCGGATCGACGAGGACACGCTGCGTCGCAGTACCGAACTGGAAGCCGCCGGCACCGCATCGCGCGAGACGCTTTACGAGGCACGGAACCGGCCCTTCGGCGGGGGGTTCAACATCGGGTACCGGCAGAACCTCGGCGGCCCCGATGGCTTCATCCTGTACCAGGTGGCCGCGAACTACTCCGGCAGCCTGTTCTTCAGGCCGAACCTGTGGCTGACCGGCACGGTCAGCGCGGACCTGTTCAACAACTACGACAAGTTCAAGTACAACGCACCCAGCCGCCTGCCGCGCGTGCGCACCGACCTGCGCAAGTACATGGTGACCTCGGACATCATGATGCCCAACCTGCAGGTCAACGTTGCCGGCCGCCTCGGACGCGACCTGTACGGCATCGCCTATGCCGGCTACCTGGAATGGATGTATGCCGGCGTGGGCGGCGAACTGCTGTACCGGCCGATGGGGGAACGCTGGGCCGTCAGCGCGAACCTCAACCGCGTGCAGCAGCGTGATTTCGACCAGCATTGGGGCCTGCGTGATTACCGCATCACCACCGGCCATGCCACGCTGTACTACAGCTTCGATGCCCGCGAACGCGTCATCGGCTCGGTATCCGTTGGCCAGTACCTGGCCGGGGACCGTGGCGCCACCATCGATATCGCCCGCGTGTTCAACAACGGCGTGACCATGGGCGCCTACGCCACCAAGACCAATGTGTCCTCGCGCGACTTCGGCGAAGGCAGCTTCGACAAGGGCATCTACTTCAGCATCCCGATGGATGGCATCCTGCCGCGCTCCACGCGCGGACGGGCCGCGCTGAACTGGAACCCGCTCATCCGCGACGGCGGCGCCATGCTGGGCCGCAAGTACAGCCTGTACAGCATCACCGGCGAGCGCGACGAGCGGTTCTTCTATGACAACCTTCGCTCGATCGAAGACTGAAAACGCTCACGGGGCGCCAGGCGCCCCGTGGGTCTGTCACGCTCCGTGACGGCTCAGAGATAGCGGACCCAGCTGCCGACCCCTTCAGCCATCAGGGCATGCACGTGTTCGAACGCCTGGCGCTGCTGGCGGTACGGATCGGGGATTTCACGGTCGCCCTGCCACTTGCCCAGAAGGAAGGTCTTTCCCGACGCTTCCGGCGCGATCGCGATGATGCGATGGATGTGCTTGCGCTCCATCGTCAGCACCAGGTCCGCACCCGACAGCAGTGCAGGACTGATCTGCCGTGCGCGGTGCGCGCCCCCGTCGAAGCCATGCTCCTGCAGCAGCTGCTGAGCGGTTGCATCGATCCGGTGATCGACCAATGCCCCCAGACCCGCCGAGGACACCTGGATGCCCTTTGCCGATACCGCCTCGCGCAGCATCACTTCCGCCGACGGGCTGCGGCAGATGTTGCCGACACATACAACAAGAATGTTCTTGAACACAGACATCTATTCCGTAAAGCCCTTGTTTCAAACACCGCGCCACACGCCCACCAAAGGCGTGCGGCAGCATAGCCGGGGCCGGCCATGCCAGGCCGGACCGCCGTCACCGAATCAATACGCCGATTTCTGCCCCAGCACCTTCAGTGCCGTCAGCACGATGATGCGCACGTCCAGCGTCGGGCTCCAGCGGCGGATGTAGTCGATGTCGTACTGCACCCGCTTCTTCATCGAACGCAGGTCCGGCGTTTCGCCGCGCAAGCCGTGCACCTGCGCCCAGCCGGTGATGCCGGGCTTGACGTAATGCCGGTGCATGTAGCGCTCGATCACGCGCTCATAGTGGTTGTTGTGCTGTACCGCATGCGGCCGCGGCCCGACCACGGACATGCTGCCGCCAAGCACGTTGAAGAACTGCGGCAGTTCATCCAGGCTGGAACGGCGCAGGAACGCACCGAAGCGGGTCACGCGCGGATCATCACGGGTGGCCTGGGTGATCTGGCCGCTCTTTTCCTCATGCACGCGCATGGAGCGGAACTTGAGCATCCAGAATTCCTTGCCCCCCAGGCCATGGCGGCGCTGGCGGAACAGCACCGGCCCCGGCGAACTGAGCTTGACGCCCAGGGCCAGGATCGCCAGCAGCGGCAGCAGCAACAGCACGGCCATGCCAGCCACCACCAGATCCTCGGCCCGCTTGAACAGGCGGAAGTTGTGTTCGGCCAGCCCCTGGCGCACGCCGATCATCGGCACATCGCCCACCTGGTGCACACCGGGGTTGAGCACCCCCAGGCCGGTGGTGTCGGGAATCAACCGTACCGGCACCGGGAAGCGCTCGATCTGCTTGAGCATGTCCTTGATCGGGGTCGCGTCCCCCATCGGCAATGACACCCACAGCTGATCGAATTCGCCACGATGGGCGTCCAGATAACGGGGCAGATCCGCCAGTTCCCCCAATGGACGAGGCGCATCACGGTCACGGCGCACGGCGATGTCGCCCTGCACATGGAAGTAGCCGACGACTTCCTTGCCCAGCTCTGGCTTGCCGCGCAGCAGGCGATGCAGCTTCAGCGCGGGGGCACGCAGCCCGACCAGGACCACGCGCTCCCGGTCCAGGCCCTGCGAACGCAGGCGGTGCAGCTGCACGCGCAGCAGCACGCGCGTACCGGACATCGCCACCAGTCCCATCAGGTACCAGCCGAACAACCACCGCCCGGGGACGGAGCCCGCCACATCCGCAAGGACGGCATAGACGGAAAACAGCGCGAACGTCACCGACCAGGCCATCAACAGCAGCCAAAGATCGGACAGCAGGCTGCGGGCACGCCACTGCCGGTAGACCGGAGCAATGGCGAAACAGACGATGGCGCTGAGAATGACCGCGCCGAACACCACCCGCTGCGACGCATCGGGGGCTGCGGAGCCGTACCAGAGCATGTGCGAAAGCACGGCCATGGCAGGGATGGCCAGCAGGTCCCCTATTCGCAGGGCCAGTTCAAGCGCCGCCCTGGCCTCGACCCGGCGGCGCGCCGGAAGCGACTGCGGTGCGGGCTGTTCTTCTACGGATCCATGTAGCACAGCACATCTCCTATGAAGCCCGGTGAGTCACCGCGGTGCTCGCCGCCACGCGTAGAAGCTCCTCAGCCAGCGTGGCAATACCGGGGTCTGTTACAGAAAGTGACGGAATTGTGAATGAAGTTGACAGTAATTGGTAGCGAAGAAATGAGACATATATCACCTAAAAGTATCAAAAATTGATCGTAACTCATTGATGCTCATGAGTTTATTAAGCGACTGACTAGAAACGACACATACCGAATTACAACTTTTCTGTGCCGGAATCTTGGCGCTGCCACAGCCTCCGCGCCATCGGACAGGTCCCAATGACAGGGCATCCGGCCACCTTCACCGCAACGCACCAAGGCGCCCTGTGCCCATCTGCTACCATCGGCGGCTACGTCCGGCGCCCCCCACCCTGCCCGCGCCGGCGCCAAAACAACGCACACGAAACAGGAGTCTGCATGTCCTCTCAGCTGCTCACGGCCCTCGGCCTGGATGCGATCAACGCTGGCACTTACCTGGGCAACGGGGAATGGTCGAGCGCCACCAGCGGTGAGGTGATCACCCCGCTGAACCCGACCACCGGCGAAGCTATCGCCCAGGTCCGCGCCACTACCCAGGCCGAGTACGAGACCGTCATCGCCCGCGCGCAGGAAGCGTTCAAGGTCTGGCGCACCACCCCGGCCCCGCGCCGTGGCGAGGCCGTGCGCCTGTGCGGCGAAGCGCTGCGTGCGCACAAGGATGCGCTGGGTTCGCTGGTCGCGCTGGAAATGGGCAAGAGCAAGCCCGAAGGCGATGGCGAAGTGCAGGAAATGATCGACATTGCCGATTTCGCCGTGGGCCAGAGCCGCATGCTGTACGGCTACACGATGCATTCGGAGCGCCCCGGCCACCGCATGTACGAGCAGTACCACCCGCTGGGCCTGATCGGCATCATCTCGGCCTTCAACTTCCCGGTCGCGGTGTGGAGCTGGAACGCCTTCCTGGCCGCGATCTGTGGCGACATCTGCATCTGGAAGCCGTCCAACAAGACCCCGCTGACCGCCATCGCGTCCATGCGCATCTGCAACGACGCCCTGCGCGCGGCCGGCTTCCCGGACATCTTCTTCCTGGTCAACGATGCCGGCACCGCGCTGTCGGAAACGCTGGTCGATGACCGCCGCGTACCGCTGATCAGCTTCACCGGCTCGACCCAGGTCGGCCGTACCGTCAATGAAAAGGTCGCCCGCCGCCTGGGCCGCTGCCTGCTGGAACTGGGCGGCAACAACGCGATCATCCTGGATGAGACCGCTGACCTGAAGCTGGCCGTGCCGGGCATCGTGTTCGGTGCGGTCGGTACCGCCGGCCAGCGCTGCACCACCACCCGCCGCCTGATCGTGCACCGCTCGATCTACGCCGATGTGCTGGCGACCCTGGTCAAGGCCTACAAGCAGGTCGAGGGCAAGATCGGTGACCCGACCGACGCGGCCAACCTGATGGGCCCGCTGAACAGTGACGCGGCCGTGCAGCAGTTCCTCGATGCCATCGCCCAGGCCAAGGCGGCCGGCGGCACCATCGAAACCGGCGGCACCCGCATCGACCGCGCCGGCAATTTCGTCCTGCCGGCCATCGTCAGCGGCCTGAAGAACAGTGATGCCGTGGTCCAGCACGAGACCTTCGCGCCGATCCTCTATGTGATGCCGTACGACAGCATCGATGAGGCCATCGACATGCAGAACGGCGTGCCGCAGGGCCTGTCGTCCTCGATCTTCACCCAGAACCTGAAGACCGCCGAGAAGTTCCTCTCGGCTGCCGGCAGCGACTGCGGCATCGCCAACATCAACATCGGCACGTCCGGTGCGGAAATCGGCGGCGCGTTCGGTGGCGAGAAGGACACCGGCGGCGGCCGCGAGTCCGGCTCGGATGCGTGGAAGGTCTACATGCGCCGCCAGACCAACACCATCAACTACTCCGATTCGCTGCCGCTGGCCCAGGGCATCAAGTTCGACCTGTGATGGCCACCGGCCCGGCCCTGCCGGTGGATCAACGCCCCGCCGGGGCGCCGATCCTGGATTTCACCGGCCGCCGGGTACTGGTGGCCGGTGGCAGCAAGGGCATCGGCCGTGCGCTGGCGCTGGCATTTGCCCGCGCCGGCGCACGGGTGTCGGTGTGCGCACGCGGCCAGGCCGGCCTGCAGGCACTGCAGGCCGACGCACAGGCCCAGGGCACGCCCCTGCACACCCATGCCACCGATCTGGGGGATGCTGCGCAGATCCAGGCCTGGCTCGACGCGGCCACCGCCACGCTCGGCGGCATCGACGTGCTGGTCAACAACGCCACCGGCTATGGCATGGCCGACGATGAGGACGGCTGGGCGGCCAGCCTGCAGATCGACCTGATGGCCGCCGTGCGGGCCTCGCGGCTGGCCCTGCCGTGGCTGCGCGCCTCGGCCGGGGCCTGCATCCTCAACCTGTCCTCGATCGCCGCGCAGCAGCCGCGCCCCGGTGCCGCCCCGTACGCGGCGGCCAAGGCCGCGCTGTCCCACTACACCACCTCCCAGGCACTGGCATTGGCACCGGACCGGATCCGGGTCAATGCCATCGCCCCCGGCTCGATCGCATTCGATGACGGCCTGTGGGACCGTCGCCGCCACGACGACCCGGCGCTGTACCACGGCACCCTGGCGAAGATCCCCTTCGGGCGCTTCGGCACGCCGGAGGAAATCGCCAACGCTGCACTGTTCCTGTGCTCGCCGCTGGCCGGCTGGATCACCGGGCACGTTCTCAATGTGGATGGCGGCCAGGTGCTGATGGGCTGACCCCCAGGGCCCGTGCCCATGGGATTGCCGCAGCAGAGGCACTATCATGTCGCCACTGCCAAGGAGGAGCCAGATGAGCGTGCCACCCCGACAGACCAGCGCATTGGCCGTCGTCAGCCTGGTCACCGGCATCGCCAGTTGGACCGCCCTGCCCTTCGTGGGCGCGATCGTGGCCATCATCACCGGCCACATGGCCCGTGCCGAAATCCGCCGGCGCCCGCAGGAACTGGAAGGCGACGGTTTCGCGATCGGCGGCCTGGTGCTGGGCTACGTGATGGTGGTCGGTGCCCTGCTCGCCCTGCTGGCCTTCGTGCTGTTCTTCGGTGGCCTGGCCTGGCTGGCCGCGATGAAGCAATGACGGCGATGGGCGCATCCGATTCGACCGAGCGCTTCAGCAGCCGCGTCGATGACTACGTGCGCTACCGGCCCGGCTACCCGCCGGCGCTGCTGCAATGGCTGCATGGGCCGATGGCCGTTGCGGTGGACACCGTGGTGGCCGATATCGGCGCCGGCACCGGCATTTCCAGCCGCCTGTTCCTGGCGGCGGGGCATCCACTGATCGCGGTGGAACCCAATGCGGCCATGCGCGCGGCTGCCGAACAGGCCCTCGCGCCGCACTACCTGCGCTTCCGCACCGTTGACGGTCGCGCCGAAGCCACCGGGCTGGCCGATGCCAGCGTCGGGCTGGTCAGTGCCGCACAGGCATTCCACTGGTTCGACACCACTGCCGTGCGCGCCGAATGGCGGCGCATCCTGCACCGCGGCGGGCTGGCGCTGGTGTTCTGGAACTCGCGCGTGCTGGACGGCTCGGCCTTCCAGCGCGGCTACGAGCAGTTGCTGCTGGACCATGGCACCGACTACAGCGCGGTGGCCGAGCGCTACCAGGACGACACCACCATGCGCGCCTGGTACGGCCACGGGCTGCGCGGTGAGCTGCATGTCCCGAATGTGCAGTCGCTGGATTTCGACGCGCTGCGCGGCCGCCTGCTCTCCTCGTCCTACGCCCCGCAGGCCGGCCACCCGCGCCATGCGGCGATGATCACCGCCCTGCACGACCTGTTCGCCACGCATGCCGTGGATGGACGTGTTGCCTTCGAGTACCAAACCCGAGCTTTCCTCGGCACGCTGGATTGAAACAACGCATGTATTCGCTTGCCCGCCCCTTCCTGTTTTCCCTCGACGCCGAACGCGCCCACGGCCTTGGCCTGTCCGCGCTGGACATGGCGTACCGCACCGGCACCACGCCGCTGCTGGCGGCAAGGATCGCCCCGCTGCCCACCGATGCCTTCGGCTTGACCTTCCCCAATCCGGTCGGCCTGGCCGCCGGTCTGGACAAGAACGGTGCGCACATCGATGCCCTGTTCGCGTTGGGCTTCGGCTTCGTGGAAATCGGCACGATCACCCCGCGGCCGCAGGCCGGCAACCCGCGCCCGCGCCTGTTCCGCCTGCCCACCCACGGGGCCATCATCAACCGGATGGGCTTCAACAACGATGGCGTGGACGCGCTGGTGCGCAATGTCGAACGGGCCCGCAACCGCCGCGGGTTGCTGGGCATCAACATCGGCAAGAACAAGGACACGCCCAACGAACAGGCACTGCAGGATTACCTGCTGTGCCTGGACAAGGTGTACCCGCTGGCCGACTACATCACGGTCAACATCTCCTCGCCCAATACTGCCGGCCTGCGCGAACTGCAGGAAGAAACCGCGCTGCGGCAGCTGGTGGCCGGCCTGCGCGAGCGCCAGGAAGCCCTGGCCGCACAGCATGGCCGCCGCGTGCCGATGCTGGTGAAGGTGGCGCCGGACCTGAACGACCGCGACATCGACGCCGCCGCACGCGTGCTGGGCGAACTGCAGGTGGACGGGGTCATCGCCACCAACACCACCATCGACCGCAGCCTGGTGGCCGGTGATCCGCTGGCCAACGAGGCCGGTGGCCTGTCCGGTGCGCCGCTGCTGGCGCAGTCCACGCTGGTGCTGCGCCGGCTGCGGGCGCGCCTGCCGGAAACCATGCCGTTGATTGGCGTGGGGGGCATCCAGTCCGGTGCCGACGCGGTGGCCAAGATGGCCGCCGGTGCGGCGCTGGTGCAGTGCTACAGCGGCCTGATCTACAAGGGCCCTGCGCTGGTGGGCGACTGCGTGGAGGCGATCCGCCGCCGCCGCGAAGCCCCCAGCCGTGGCGCGGTGGCACCGCTGTGAGCACGCCTGCCGACACCGACGATACGCCGCCGCTGCGCTGGTCGCTGACCGAAAACGCACCGCTGCAGGCACTGAACACCTTCCATGTGCGCGCCAGTGCGGCGCAGCTGCTGGAACTGCACGACCCGGCCCTGTTGCCCGAAGTGCTGGCCCTGCCGCAGGTGGCCGACGGCCCGCTGCTGGTGCTGGGCAGCGGCAGCAATGTGCTGATCGCCGCGGACCTGCCCGGCACCGTGCTGGTGTTCGGCAACCGTGACATCCGCATCCTGGAGCACCGCGCCGACCATGCCGTGGTGCGTGCCGGGGCCGGCGTGTCCTGGCATGGGCTGGTGATGTGGTCGCTGCAGAACGGCTTGTCCGGGCTGGAAAACCTGGCCCTGATTCCCGGTACCGCCGGCGCAGCGCCGATCCAGAACATCGGCGCCTATGGTGCGCAGGTGGGTGAATTCATCCAGGCCGTGGAGGCCTGGGACTGCCAGGAAGAAAGCTGGGTGCGGCTGGACAACGCACAGTGCGCCTTCGCCTACCGTGACAGTGTGTTCAAGCAGCAGGCCGATCGCTACCTGATCACCGCCATCGAATTGAAACTGCCCCTGCTGCACGACCTGCGCATGGACTACGCCGGGATCCGCGAGGAACTGCAGGCGCAGGGCGTGGAATTGCCGGTGGCGGCCGATGTGGCCAATGCGGTGATCGCCATCCGCCGCCGCAAGCTGCCCGACCCGGACGTGCTGGGCAATGCCGGCAGCTTCTTCAAGAACCCGGTGCTGCCGCTGGAACAGGTCGAGGTGCTGCAGCAGCGCTTCCCCGCACTGCCGGTGTTCCCGGCCGAGCACGATGGCCTGCGCAAGGTGTCGGCCGCCTGGATGATCGAGCACCGTGGCTGGAAGGGCTACCGCGACGGCGACGCCGGCGTGGCCGCCAGCCATGCGCTGGTGCTGGTCAACCACGGCACGGCCACCGGTGCACAACTGCTGTCACTGGCACGACGCATCTCGGCCTCGGTGCTGGACACCTTCGGCGTGCCGATCGAACCGGAACCGCGCCTGCTCGGCGCACAGTGGTGAACGCCCCCGCGCGCACTGCCGGCGCCACCCCGATGCGGGCGGCGCTGTTGATGCTGGCCAGCACCACCGCCTTCGGCTTGATGGCAGTGTGCATCCGCTACGCCACTGCCTATGTGCCGACCCAGGAAGTGGCGTTCTTCCGCAATGCCTTCGGCCTGATGGCATTGCTGCCGATGCTGCTGCGCCCGAGCCGCACCCCGCTGAAAACCACCCAGCTGTCACGTTACTTCGTGCGCAGCGCCATCGGCCTGGCCTCGATGCTGTGCGGCTTCTGGGCGGTCGGCCACCTGCCGCTGGCGCAGGCGATCTCGCTGTCCTATTCCACGCCCCTGTTCGTCACCATCGCCGCGGTGTTGTGGCTGGGCGAAACCGTGCGCATGCGCCGCTGGGCGGCGGTGGTGGCCGGATTCATCGGCGTGCTGATCATCGTGCGCCCGGGCACCGCCGGCTTTACTGCCGGCAGCCTGGTCGCGGTGGCCGCCGCGCTGCTCAGCTCGCTGGTGGCCATCCAGATCAAGCAGCTCACGCGCGTGGACACAGCCGATACCGTGGTGTTCTACACCTATGTGTTCTGGGTGCCGCTGTCACTGGTACCCGCCCTGTTCGTATGGGTCTGGCCCACAGGCATCGCCTGGCTGTGGCTGGTGGCGACCGGCGTACTGGGCACCGCTGGCCAGCTGCTGTGGACGCGGGCACTACGGCTGGGCGAGGTGTCCGCCCTGACCCCGATCAGCTTCATGCAACTGCCACTGGTCAGCGTGCTGGGATGGCTGCTGTTCAACGAGGCGCTCGACCGCTGGACCGTGATCGGGGCAGGCATCATCCTGGCCGCCAATGCCTACATCGCCCACCGTGAAGCACTGCTGGCACGCCGTGCCAGGAGCGCGGCGCCCACCGCCGCCGCCAGACCCGTGGAATGAAGCCGCACAGCGGCGTGCTAGAACACGAAAACCCGCGCGGCCGCATCGAACACATTGCCCGGTGCGAACTGTTCGGCCAGGTACTGCAGCAGCTGGCGCCGCTGCTGCGTTGAGCGCGCCTCGGCCCCCGGCGCCAGCAACGCCTGCTGGAACTCGACCAGGTCCTGCAGGATGCGCCAGTGCCGGTACCAGGCGATCCAGCGCGGATCGGCCTCGTCATGCCCGTAGCCCTCGGCGAACCCCAGTGGGCGTTCGCGTCCCCAGCGGCCACCGACCGCAGCACCGATGAACATCAGGTCACGCTCGCGGGGCGCCAGGGCCAGGCCATCCCAATCGATGAGGTACAGGCTGCCTCCGGCGCCCATCAGCAGGTTGCCGGCATGCAGATCGGTATGGCACAGCACGCGCGCCGGGGCAGCATCCTGCAGCGTGGCGCGCAGCTGTTCGGCACGCCCGTGCAGGTGTTCGATGCGCCCCTGGTACTGCCGCCACAGCGCCAGGAAGCGTTCGCCAAAACCATCGCGTGCCGCCGGCAGCCCTGCCGGCTGCTGCAACCAGCTGCCCACCGTGTCCAGCGCACCGGCCTCGAGCCCCACCGCGGGCAGGCCGCCCTGCAGGGCCTCAGGAAGGTGCGCATCGTGCAGCCGCCGCAGCACCCCGCCCAACTGCTGCCACTGCGCACGGCTCAGCGCGGCCTCGAAACCGGACAGGCCTTCCACGTAGGGAAACAAGGTGAACTGCAGGCCCCAGCGCTGTACCGCCGCGCCGCCGGTCAAGGCCGGCCACGGCGCGACGATTTCTTCGATGCCCAGCTGCGAACGCAGCCAATGCAGGCTGTCCCATACCGTGGTTTCCACGCGGTAGCTGCGGCACTTCAACCACCACTGCCCGCGCCGGGCATCGATGCGGTAGACACCTGCATTGGCATCGGCGCCCACCGGGCGTGGCACCACCGCATCGGCGGCAATGCCATAGGACTGCTGCAGCAGCTCGATGATCTGGGCTGTGGATGCCAACGGCATGTTGCGGTGTAACCCCCTGTATCCCCCGGCATCACTATGGCAGATGGCAGATGAAGGAGAGTGCGTTGTTGGTCACATCACGAGGCTTCCTGCGGTGCCGCACACCGCACCGGCATCAGTCTTCACGCGCAGCAGACATCAGGTGCATCGAAAGGCCGGCTGCATCCGGTGCCAATGCTTCACGCAGCGTCAATTCCGGGATGTGGTAATCACCGCCGTTCTACCGGCGGTACGGCAACACCGCATCGCTGGCCAGGCCATCAAGCCGGCTGGCAAGCTGCTGCTGTTCCTGTGCGAAGCGATCGGCATCCATGCGGCTGGTGCGATGGATCACGTGCGGGGGCAGCACCGCGAAACCGGGATAGAAAAGGATGCCGTGCTGGATGGGAAACAGCACATCATCAAGGCTGCCGTTGATGCCACGCGTACTGTAATGCGATGCCCAGCCACCGGTGGTGACCAGCAGCATCGCGCGCTTGCCGGCCATGCTGCCTTCGCCGTAGCGGTCCCCCCAGTGGGTATCGGAATGCTCGCCCACGCCATAGGCAAAGCCGTGTGCGTACACGCGATCGACCCAGCCCTTGAGGATGGCCGGCATCGAGAACCACCACAGCGGGAACTGCAGGATCAGCACGTCGGCCCAGCGCAGCTTGTCCTGTTCTGCGGCGATGTCCGCGCTCTGCTGGCCACTGGCGTACGCCTGCTGCGAATCCCGTGATGCCTGGTAGGGCCGTGCCGGATCGCGGCCGACATGATCGGCTGCATCCAGCACCGGCTTCCACTGCATCACATGCAGGTCGGATACCTGCACGGCGTGGCCCTGCGCGGTGAGGTGCTGGACAGCGAAGTCACGCAGGGCGCCATTGAGCGAGCGCGGTTCGGGGTGGGCGTAGACGAGCAGGATGTTCATGGGGAAGGTCCGTGGAAAGTAACGCCACAGTAGGCGCCCACCCGCTATAGTTGAAATGGATAATCACAATTCACGGCATTGCCATGAACAATACCTTGCGCACGCTCGACCTGAACCTGCTGGTGACCCTGCAGGCGCTGCTGGACGAGCAGAACGTGACCCGTGCCGCCCAGCGCCTGCACCTGGCGCAGCCGACGGTCAGCGTGCAGCTGGCGCGGCTGCGGGCGCGGTTCAACGACCCCCTGCTGCTGCCCGGCCCGCGCGGCATGCGGCCCACGGCGCGTGCCGAATCATTGCGTGCGCCCCTTGCCGAGGCCCTGGCACTGCTGGAGCGGGCGGTGGCCCCGCTGCAGCCCTTCGACCCGGCCGTTGACGCGCGGGTCTGGCGGGTGATGGCATCGGACTACGGGGCCAGCACCGTGCTGCTGCCGTTGCTGCCCCGGCTGTACGCCGCCTCGCCCGCCGCGCGCGTGGCGATCACCGGCCTGGCGCCGGCGCAGATGGTGGCCCAGTGCGAGCGTGGCGACGTGGACCTGGTCGTGCACATTACCGCCGACGCACCGCCCCAGCTGCACCATCGGCCCCTGTTCACCGAGCGCTATGTCCTGGCCGGCCGCGCCGGCCACCCGAAGCTGCGGCGACGCCCGAGCCTGGCCCGGTTCTGTGCCCTTGACCACGCGCTGGTATCACCCGATGGCGGCGGCTTCCACGGCGTCACCGACGTGGCGCTGGCCCAGCACGGCCTGCGCCGCAACGTGGCACTGTCCGTGCCGCACTTCCTGTTCCTGCGCAATGCGCTGGTCCGCACCGACCTGGTGGCGATGCTGCCCGAACGCCTGGTCAGGGGCGACCCGGCATTCCGGGTGGTGGAGCCGCCACTGGAAATCGCCGGATTTGAAATGGTGCTGCTGTGGCACGAACGCGTCCACCGCGACCCGGCACACCGCTGGCTGCGCGAGCAGATCGCCCTGCAGGCCGGCTGACGGCCGGCTCAGGGCACGCCGAGCAGGTCCAGCAACTCCTCCAGCCCGTTGAGCATCCATTGGCGCAGGCTGCCCCGCCCCCCCAGGCCCCACTGCAGTACCAGGCCGTGCCAGTGCGCTTCCAGCAGGCGGGCGGCACGGTCGGCATCGGCGATCCCCAGGGCCTGCAGGCGTTCAGCCAGCACGCGCCGCAGTTCCAGCACATGCGTGCGGGCCAGCGCGCCGCGGCGGCCCTGTGCCTGCCGCAGGTCTTCCATCAGCAACGCCACGTGCCCGGCCAGGCGCGGCCGCGACTGCATGCCGCGCGTCATTGCCACCAGCCAGTCCACCAGTGCCGCCCGCGTTACGGGCCCGGCACCGGCAGGCGACGCCGCAAGGTGGGTGGTGGAGCGCGCCAGCGCCTGCTCCAGCAGGGCCGCGCGGCTGCCGAAGCGCTGCACCAGCGTGGATGCCGACAACCCGACCCGTGCCCCCAGCGCTGCCAGGGTCAACCCCTGCGGGCCCTCGCCCACCAGCAGTTCCAGGGCCGCGTCGAGCACAGCGGTATCGGCGATTGATCGTGTCCGTGGCATCGGCCTATCATAAACGAACATTCGTTTATATAAAGGATCTGCATGGCGGTTTCGCAGGGGCGCGTACGTGCCTACCTGGGGTGTTCGCTGGATGGCTTCATCGCTGGCCCGGACAACGCGCTGGACTGGCTGGGTGCCGATTACGCACGCGCCGGTGATATCGCCGCCGCCCACGATTACCTTTCCTTCGACACGTTCATGGGCTCGGTCGGCTGCCTGCTGATGGGGCGCACCACCTACGATGTCGTGGCCGGCATGGAGGCGTGGCCTTATGGGCCGTGTCCGGTGCTGGTGGCCACCCATCGCCCGATCGACGCTGCGCCACCCACGGTCATGCCACGGGCCGGCGCCCTGCCCGCACTGGTGGCCCAGGCGCGGCAGCTCGCGCAGGGGCGCGATGTCTACCTCGACGGGGGCACGCTGGTGCGCCAGGGCCTCCAGGCCGGCATCGTCGACGAACTCGTGCTGACCTGGTTGCCGTTGCTGCTCGGCGCGGGCACGCGCCTGTTCGACGGGCTGGAGCAGCCCCATCACCTGCAGTTCGGTGCCGCCGCTGCATCGGGCACCGGCCTGCTGCAGGTCCACATCCGGCCGCTGCGCCCCTCCCCTCCAGGGGCAGCGGCGCGCTAGGGCTGTCCCGGCGCCTGGCCGTCGTCGGCCAGGGCCCGCTGCACGTTGGCCTCGATGCGCGCCAGCCAGTGCCGCAGCTGCGCGCATTCGTCAGCACTGAAGCCGTCCAGCGCGCGTGCACTGGCTGCTGCCATGATGCCGCGCGATGGCGGCAGCTTCTTCCGCCCAACCGGGCTGAGCACCACCTGGCGGCTGCGTGCATCGGCCGGATCCGGGGTGCGCACGATCAACCCGTCACGCTCCATCCGCGCCAACAGCTGGGCCATGCTCGACTGTTCCACCTGTGAACGCCGCACCAGTTCGGCCTGGGTGAGTGCCCCGCCATCCTTCAGCGCGGCCAGCACCGGCACCTGGCTGTAGGCAACACCCACCGCACGCAGCGGTGCGTCCACCAGCTTCGCAAAGCCGCGGAACACCTGCGCGACACTGCGCAGTACCTGGGCATCCTCGCCGAGTCCCTGTTCATTTGACATTTGCATAGGTGCCTCTATATTTTTCAATAGGCTCCTATATTACTCCAGACACCATGACGACCGTTCCCTCCATCGCCATCGTCGGTGCAGGCCCGGGCGGGCTGATGCTCGCCCGGCTGCTGCACCTGCAGGGACTGTCCTGCACCGTCTTTGAACGTGACCGGCACCGCGACGAGCGGCCGCAGGGAGGTACCCTGGACCTGCATGCCGGTTCCGGGCAGCACGCCCTCACGCGCGCAGGACTGCGCGAACCGTTTCTGGCCGTGGCACGCCATGAAGACCAGGGCATGCGCCTGATCGACCACCACGGCACGGTGCTGATGGACATGCCGGCCGATGGCACCGGCGACCGCCCGGAAGTGGACCGCACTGCGCTGCGTGACCTGCTGCTGGATGCATTGCCCACCACCACGGTGCGCTGGGGCCAGTCCGTCCAGGCACTGGCGCAGCAGCATGACGGCCGGTGGCAGCTGCAGACCGGCGCCGGCAACAGCGGTCCCTTCGACCTGGTCGTGGGGGCCGACGGCGCGTGGTCACGCATCCGGCCGCTGCTGTCGCCCTACCTGCCGCAGTACAGCGGCCTGACCTTCATCGAGTTCGGCATCGACGACGTGGATCGGGCCCATCCGGCACTGGCCACGCTGGTCGGGCACGGCAAGGCCCACGTGGAGGGCCTGGGCATGGCGTTGATCATCCAGCGCAACGGCAATGCGCACCTGCGCGGCTACGCGGTGTTCCGCGTGCCGGAAGACTGGGCACCTGCGCGCTTCGACACGGCACGCCCGCAGCAGATGCGCCAGGCGCTGCGCGAGACCTTCAGCGGCTACGCCGATGCCGTGCGTGCCCTGTTCGATGCCAGCAACGACCACTTTGCCATCCGTCCCATCCATGCGCTGCCGGTGGGGCACTGCTGGAACCCCCGCAGCGGGCTGACCCTGCTCGGCGATGCCGCCCACGTCATGTCCCCCTTCGGCGGTGAAGGCGCGAACAACGCACTGCTCGATGCGGCCGAGCTTGCCCATTGCCTGCAGGCAGCACCACGCTGGCAGGATGCGGTCATGGATTACGAACGCCGGATGTTCGTGCGTACCACGGCATCAGCGGCCCTGGCCAGCGAAGGTGCGGCAACGTTCCTGTCCCATGATGGCGTGGCCCAGAGCCTGCGCGACCACCTGGCCCATCATGCGCCGGCCCACAGCGCGTGAGGATCATCCGTCCAGCCGCGCGTGCACGAACCGGGTGATTTCCGCAGCCAGTTCATCGTCCTCCGGCGTGGCACCAAAGCCGCCGTGCGGCATCGCTTCGAATACATGCAGCTCGGCCGCCACACCGGCCATGCGCAGGCGCCGGTGCAGGCGTACCGCATTGGACAGGAACAGGTCGCGCGTGCCGCTCTGCAGGAAGGTGGGCGGGAAACCGCTGTCGAACCGGCCGAACAGCGGCGACAGGCCGGGATCGGACAACGCAGCGCCGGCGGCATACAGGCGGTGGTTGGCCATCAGCGACCCGGGCAGCATCACATCCACCCCGTGGTTCACCGCGAAGCTGTCGCCGCTTTCGGTCAGGTCCACCTGTGGTGACAGCAGCACCAGCCCCGCCGGCATCGGCAGGCCTTCGTCACGGGCACGCAGCAGCATCGCCGTGGCCAGGTTGCCGCCGGCCGAGCGGCCCACGAGGGCGATCCGCGCGGGCGGATACTCGGCAAGCAGGGCCCGGTAGACGTGAAGGCAGTCATCCAGCGCGGCAGGGTACGGGTGCTCCGGGGGCAAGCGGTAGTCGACGCCCAGGCAACGCAGGCCCAGCCGGTCTGCCTGCTGGCGTGCCGCGATGCGGCAGGCTTCCCCGCCCCCCATCACCAGGCCGCCCCCATGCAGGTCCATCACCACGGCGTCATCCCGCCACGCCACCGGTGGCGTGGCCACGTGCACCGTGGCCGTGCCGATCTGCTGTGTCTGGCACTGCGATTGCAGACGGGTTGCCACGGGCGCCAGCGCAGCGGCATACCACGCGGCCGATGCAGCCTTTACCTGCTGCCAAGCAGCCACGTCCTCCACTGCCGGCATCACATGACGTGCATTGAGCGGCACGCCATCGACGCCCACGCGCTGCCGCAACGCGGCCTGTGCGGCAGGGCTGATGCTGCATGGGACCGGCACCACGCGCGGCCCCAGATACACGCCATCCACCGGTGGTGATGCGCTCATGCCGGCACCACCGCTGCCGGCCACTGGCGCAGCAGCGCATCGAGCACCTGCAGGCTGCGCTCCCAGCTTGCATCCGATGCGGGCGCGCGGTGGGAAAACGCATCGGCCCCTTCCAGCAGGGCGAACCCCAGCAGGAAACTGCCCAGCAGGCGCACGGCATGCACCTGTTCGGCCTCGCCGATGGCATAGCCACGCAGCAGCGCGAACATCGCCCGGCTCAGGCGCGGGCCGGCACTGGCCGCTGCCAGCTGGCTAGACAGCGGATGGCGGGCCGCCGCGAACCGCCCCGGGTACGCCCGCGCGTACGCCCGGTGCACATCGGCCAACGCGTGCAGTGCATCGCGGCCCGCACGCCCGGCCAGCGCCTCGTCCACTCGGTCGGCCAGTTCCTGCAGGGCCAGCAACGCCACGCGGCCCTTCAACTCGTCCAGGTTGGCCACGTGCGAATACAGGCTGGGCAGGCGCACGCCGAGGCGGCGCGCCACCGCCGCCGCCGTGAGGGCTTCAAAACCAAGCGCGTCGGCCGTTTCGGCCGCGGCCAGGGCAAGGGTATCGGGGGTCAGGCCAGCACGCGCCACAAAACTACTCACAGACTGAATTTACCTAATCTTATTAGTTTTCAGTCTTTCCATACAACCGTCTCAGGCCGGGCACTTCACCTGCCGGATCTGCTGGATCAGCTGGCGCACGGCGGGCGCGCGTTCATGGCGCCGGAACAGCGCGGCGACTTCCGATGGAATGACCGCACCGGCAATGTCCCGATAGACCACGTTGGGCAGGTGCACCACCTGCACCAGCACGCTGGGCACCACGGCGATGCCCGCCCCCAGCGCAACCTGTGCCAGCACCGCCTGCAGGCTGCCGGGCACCGAAACGATGTGCGGATCGAAGCGGCCACGCCGTGCGACTTCACGCAGGCCCAGCCCCTGTTCCGGCGCCACGAAGGCCTCGCCGGCCAGCACCCGCGAGGCCAATGCCTGGCCACTGCCGGCCAACGGATGGTCGGCCGCCAGCGCCAGGCAGAAACGATCGCGCGCCACCACATGGCTGGCCACTGACGAAGGCAGCACCACCGGGGTCCGCACGAACGCCACGTCCAGCTGCCCCTCCTCCAGCTGCTGCACCAACTGCGCGGTGGGCAGTTCGCAGGTGCCCAGCTGCACCTGTGGCCAGCGCCGCCGGAAATGCAGCACCTGCGCCTGCAGCGCGCCGGAGAACACCGCCGAACCGACATAGCCGATGTCCACCCGGCCCAGTTGGCCGCGCCCGGCACGGCGCCCGGTCTCCAGTGCACGCTCCACCTGCGCCAGCGCCGCGCGTGCTTCCACCAGGAACGCCTCGCCGGCAGCGGTCAACGCCACGCTGCGCCGGGTGCGCTGGAACAGCCGGGCCTGCAGCAACCGTTCCAGCGCCTGGATCTGCGCGGTCAACGTGGGCGGGGACACGCCCAGCTGCTCGGCCGAATGGGCGAAGTGCAGCTGTTCCGCAACGGTGACGAACGCCCGCAGGTGCTTCAGGTCCATGGCCGCATTTCCTGTTCGGATTTTCCGAATAAAGTCGCTGGTTGCCTTTATTGAACCGAATAGTGGCGTGGATTGGAATGGCCTCCTGACCCACTGGAGCCTTCGATGGCCACCGCCATGCCCCGTACCCTGCCCCTGCTGCTCGTGGCCTCCACCGGCTGTGCGATGACCGTGCTCGACACCAACGTGGTGGGCGTGGTGCTGCCCACCATTGCCCGGGACCTGCACGCCTCCTTCGCCGATGTGGAATGGGTCATCAGCAGCTACGTGCTGTGCTTTGCCGCGCTGCTGCTGCCGGCCGGCGCGATTGCCGACCGCTACGGCCGGCGCCGCGTGTTCCTGGCCGGCATCACCTTCTTCGCGCTGGCATCGCTGGCCTGCGGCCTGGCCCCCAGCGCCGGTGCGCTGTACCTGGCACGCGCCGCACAGGGCGTGGGCGCCGCGTTCCTGCTGGCACCGGCGCTGGCCATCATCGGCCACGGCTTCCACGACCCGGCGGCCCGTGGCCGTGCGTGGGCCATCTGGGGCGGCATCATGGGCCTGACCATGGTGCTGTCGCCCCTGCTGGGCGGGCTGATCAACCAGTGGCTGGGCTGGCGCTGGGCCTTCCATGTGAACCTGCCACTGTGCGCGCTGCTGGCCGCCGCGGTGCCGATGTTCATTGAAGAATCGCGCGATCCGGCATCGCGCCCGCTGGACCTGCCGGGCATCGGCCTGTTCGCGCTGGCGATGTTCCACCTGACCTGGGCATTGATCGACGGCCCCGGCCTGGGTTGGGCAAGCCCCGCCGTGCTGCGGCGGCTGGGCATCGGCGTGGCGCTGTCCATCGCGTTCGTGGTGGTCGAGCGCCGGCGCGCGCACCCGATGCTCGACCTGCGGCTGTTCGCCGACCTGCCCTTCAGTGGTTCGGTGCTGGCCATGTTCGCCTACGCCGCCACGGCACAGGTGATGGCCTCGCTGCTGCCGCAGTTCCTGCAGAACGGCCGTGGCGAAACCGCGCTGCGCGCCGGGCTGGGCATGCTGCCGTTCGCGCTGGCCATGCTGGTGTTTCCCCAGGTGGCACGGCGCCTGTCAGCACGCATGGACAGCCGCGCCCTGCTGTCACTTGGCCTGGCCGTGGTGGCACTGGGCAACCTGGCGATGGTCGCAGCGGCGACACGCCCGGCACTGCCGATGCTGATGCTGGCGATGGCGCTGCTGGGCACCGGCGGCGGCCTGCTCAATGGCGAAACGCAGAAGGCGATCATGGGCACCGTGCCACCGCACCGGGCCGGCATGGCGTCTGGCATCAGCACCACCGCGCGCTTCAGCGGCATCCTGATCGGCTTCTCCGGACTGGGCGCGGTGCTGGCCGGCACCACCCGTCACGTCGTGGAACAGGCCATGCCGGCCGCGCACCTGCCCGTGGATGCGCGCCTGATCGACCATATCGTTGCAGGCGACCTGCAGCGTGCCCTGCAGGCCTACCCGGCCGATGTAGCCGCCACGGTGTCCGGCATCGCCCGCAGCGGCTACCAGCACGGCTTTGCACAGGCCTTTCTGGTGGCGGGCATCGCGGCCGCCCTGGCCGCCCTGCTGGTGTGGACCAGCATGCGCCGCACGGCACCTGACGGCCTTGCTGCAGCGTCGTGATGGCACCTGCACGATGCTGGCTGGCCGCTGCGCGAAGCCGCATGCCCACGGCCGGCATCATGCTGTTGCTGCGACGCCCGCCAGCTTCCGCCCGCCCTGCGCATCGCCCTCCTCTCTTGCCAGGCGCCCTGCATGATCCTCGATGATTCCCGTTCCCCGCTGGTCTTCCTCCGCCGCCACCTCGAACCGGAAGCGGCCAACCCTGCTGACGATGAAGTGCTGCTGGAACGCCTGCTCGATCGCGGCCACCGCTTCGTGCTGATCACCGACCACGCCACCGACGACCATGCCGGTGAGACAGCCGAAGAACGTCGCCAGCGCGCGGCCTTCTTCAAGCGCATCAAGGACCGCATGCAGCGCCTGTGCCGGGGCATGATCGTGCTGGAAGGCGATCGCCCGTTGCCGGCACCGATCCGCGCCCTGGCCAGTACCGCCAGCAAAGCCTTCGGTTTTCCGGTGGCATTCGCCCGCGATGAAACCGAAGCCATCCGCCTGGGCGAACGGCTGTTGGCCCCACCGGAGTGATCAGCGCCCGTGCAGTCGCTGGCGGTAGGCGGCGGGTGTCTGCCCGAGTGCCTGCCGGAATGCGGTGATGAAGCTGGGCGCGCTGGCATAGCCCAGGTCCAGTGCAATGGCGGTCACCGGTCGGCCGGCGGCCAGCAGTTCCAGGCTGCGCAGCAGACGGGCGCGTTGCCGCCAGGCGGTGAAGGTGAAGCCGGTTTCACTGACGAAGCGACGGCTGAGCGTGCGTGGGCTGAGCGCCGCCCACCGCGCCCAGTGCCCCAGTTCACGCCCATCGCCCGGGTCGTCGATCAGTGCCTGTGCGACCCGCAGCAGGCGCCGCTCGGCCGGCAACGGCAGGCCCAGGGACTGCGCCGGGCTGGCACGAATCTCATCCAGGATCACCTCCACCAGGTGCGCCTGTGCTTTGCGCGGCAGGGCCAGCGGCCATGTCCCAGCGCGCAGCACGGCCTCGCGCAGCAAGCCCGATACCGCCAGCAGGCAAGGGCGTGCGGGAAGATCCCGGCACGCCGCTTCGGCGATGAACGCACTCCAGCCATGGAACGGGCCGTGCGAACGGGCCCAGTGCCGGTGGTGGGGCGGCAGCCAGACCGCATGGATGGCCGGTACCACCCAGCGCTCTGTTTCGGTGCCCACCGACAGCAGGCCCCGCAGCGAACCGAACAGCTGGCCACGCGCATGCTGGTGCATGTGCTGGCCGAACGCCTGCTGCTCGCACTGCCCGGCCACCACGAACAGTGGCGGGCCATCGGCGCGGTCCACCCAGCCCGGGTCCAGGCTCAGGTCGGCCATGCCAGCAGGCCGGTGCCAGGGAAGGGGGAACGGAAGATCGGCATGGGCACAGGCTAGAGCGCCCGCCCGCACGCTGCGTATCACTTTCCGGCAATCCTGTTCCTGCGGCGCGCCAAGCACGCCCGCGCCAGCGGGAATCAGCGCGCGTAATGGCCCAGGAACATCTTTACCGCCGATTCGGCCACGCGCCGCCGCTCGGCCTGTGCCAGCGGCGGCTGGCCCAGCGTCACCTGCGGCCAGAACGCGAAGCTCTTCACCAGCCCTTCCAGCTGGAACGTCGCAAATTCCGGATCCACCGGCTGCAGCCGGCCATCGGCGATGGCCGCACGGATCCAGCCGGTCACGCCGCTTTCCTTTTCCTTCATGCGGCCAACGATTTCCTGCGCGCGGTCGGGCGAATGGATGATCTCGGCCATCGCCACCCGCGCCAGGTCGATGAAGTTCGCATCGCCCAGCAGATCCAGCTTCTGCCGCAGCAACTGCAGCAACTGCGGCTGCAGCGGCTGGTCGGTACGGTACGGCAGCTCGACACTGGCCGCACTGCTTTCCCACAGTTCTTCCAGGATCAGCGCGAACAGTTCTTCCTTGCTCGGAAAGTGGTTGTACACCGTGCGCTTGGACACACCGGCCACCGCCGCGATGCGGTCCATGCTGGTCGCCTCGTAGCCGGCCGTGCGGAACTCTTCCACCGCCGCGCGCACGATGGCTTCGCGCTTGCGGTCGGTCAGGCGTTGCGGGGGCTGGGACATGGCAGGACGGCGCAGCTGAACGGATGCCCACATTCTACACCCGGCAGTGTACTTTTCGCCAAAATGGAAACTACACTGTTCAGTGTACCCAGCGGACGTCCTCCATGAAGCGCCTGCTCCTTGTCCTCCTGCTTGGAATCCTCGCCGTGACTGCCTACACGTTCTGCCGTTCCTGGTCCCTCCCCGATTTCCCCGACTCGCCGCAGTACCGCGAAGGCAAGTTCCGCAATGGCCTGCCGCGCCCGCCGATGAGCCTGCGCGACGGCGTGCAGATCTGGTGGAACTTCCTGGTCTCCAAGCCCAAGGGCACGGTGCCGGAACGGCCGATCCCGGTGCTGCCGCTGGACCGCGCCGCGCTGGACGCCGCACCGGACCGCAGCCTGTTCCGCATCGGCCACTCCACCCTGCTGCTGAAGCTGCGCGGCCAGTACTGGCTCACCGATCCGGTGTTCTCCGAGCGCGCCTCGCCGGTGCAATGGGCCGGCCCGGCGCGCTTCCATGCCCCGCCGATCAGCATCGACGACCTGCCGCCGATCGCCGGAGTGATCCTCTCGCACAACCACTACGACCATCTCGACCACGATGCAGTGCTGAAGCTGGACGGAAAGACAGCGCGCTTCATCGCACCGCTGGGCGTGGGCGACCAGCTGATCGCCTGGGGCATCGATGCGGCCAAGGTGGAGCAGCTGGACTGGTGGCAGAGCACCGAAGCGGCCGGCCTGCGCCTGACCGCCACGCCCGCCCAGCACTTCAGCGGCCGCGGGCTGGGCGATGGCGATCGCAGCCTGTGGGCGTCGTGGGTCCTCCAGGACGATGATTTCCGCCTCTTCTTCAGCGGCGACACCGGCTACTTCGATGGTTTCAAGGCCATTGGCGAGAAGTACGGCCCCTTCGACCTGACCATGATCGAAACCGGCGCGTATGACCCGCGTTGGGCCTTCGTGCACATGCAGCCCGAGCAGACGCTGCAGGCCCACCTGGACCTGCGCGGCAAGTGGCTGCTGCCGATCCACAACGGCACCTTCGACCTGGCCCTGCACCGCTGGGAACAGCCGTTCGAGCGCATCACCGCACTGGCGGCGGAACACGGTGTGGAGGTGACCACCCCGCGCATGGGTGAGGCCCTGGACATGGCCGCCCCGGTGCACGGCACGCGCTGGTGGCAGGACGTGGTCACGCGCTGATCCGCGCAACCACGCTGGGATGCCGGCCACCGGGCCGGTAGCCCAGCGGGCCGCTCAGGGTGCGCTGCGGTCGAACTGCGCCCGCGCGTCACGGAACCCGGCGGCGTTGTCGATGACCCAGCGCCACAGCGGCACCATGCCGGCCAGCAGTCCACGGCCCAGTGCGGTCAGCTGGTAGTCCACGCGTGGTGGCACCTCGTCATGGTCGTGCCTGGCAATCAACCCATCACGCTCGAGCTGGCGCAGCGTGCGCGTGAGCATGCGCTGGGTAACGCCATCGAGCTGCCGCGCGATCTGCGCATGGCGCAGCGTGCCGTGCACGCCCAGGGCGTGCACCACCGCCAGCGACCAGCGGTTGCCGGCGTGGGTGAGGATCTCGCGCTTGAGCCCATCGTCATCCTCGCTCAGCGCATCGCAGGCCGCCTGCGATTGCTGCAGCAGTTCTTCCAGCGTGGGCGGTGCCTGCG